>NZ_JBICZA010000040.1:0-20296 GCF_043201585.1 Streptomyces sp. NPDC048297 | reverse complement strand
GGCCGGCTGGTAGGAGCGCGTCACGGTCAGCACGACCCGGGCCCCCGGGGTGTCCGGCTTCCGCTCCACGGCGGCCACGGTGCCCTCCACGACCAGCCGGTAGCAGGCCAGGGCCTGCACCGGGTCCTCGGGCCGCCCGCCGTCGCCGGAGACCACGGCCGCGCCCTGCTCGGCGCTCTTCGCGTCGGCCGCGCCCGAACTCGCCGACACGCCGCCGGGCCGGCTCACCAGGTACGCGAACCCGAAGACCATGCCCAGGGCC
This sequence comes from Streptomyces sp. NPDC048297, assembly GCF_043201585.1. Taxonomy (NCBI): domain Bacteria; kingdom Bacillati; phylum Actinomycetota; class Actinomycetes; order Kitasatosporales; family Streptomycetaceae; genus Streptomyces; species Streptomyces sp. NPDC048297. The sequence goes on along the minus strand of NZ_JBICZA010000040.1, from coordinate 20,034 downwards.
GCCGACCCCGCGAACGTCCCGAACGCGATCCGCAGCGCCCTGCGCCGCCCGGACGGCCGCCCCGGTCGCGGCGACCGCCCGGGACGCCCTTGCCCAGCGGGGCGGGTGACGCTCCGGGGGCGACTGCCGGGCGGGGTGGCCTTCTCGGCGGGGGCGGTGGCGGCTGCGTCGTCCTCCCCGGTCGGTGCGGCCGTGGGCTCACCGGGCGTGGCCCCGGCCATCGGCTGACCGGTCATCGGCTCGCCGGTCAGCGCCTCCGCCAGCCAGGTCAACTGGTGCCTCAGGACGGCCACGTCGGCCTCGGCGGCGCGGTGTTCGGCGCGGAAGCCGGGGTCCTGGCGGGCGGCGGGGGGCAGCGGGTCACCGGTGATCGCGGCCATCAGGGCGTCCATGCCGCCGTACTCCACGTCCTCGTGCTCCGCGTGCGCCGGCTCCGCGTTCCGCCCGGCTCCGTCGACGCCCGCGGCGTCCTCGTGTTCGGCGGTCACGTCACACCACCTCGTCCTCGTGCAGCCGGTCGCGCAGTGCGCGGACCGCCGTGTGCAGCCTGCTCTTGACCGTGCCCTCGGGGACGCCCAGTTCCTCGGCGATCGCCCGCACCGGCAGGTCCGCGAAGAAGCGCAGGACCAGCACCTGGCGCTGGGCGTCGGGCAGTTCGTCCAGGCCCCGGGCCACGGCGAGGGAGAGCAGGCTGGTCTCCTCGCCGGACGGGTGCGCGGGCTCCCGCAGCGAGGCCAGCCGCTCCCCCAGCCGCTCCTGGCGCCGCTTGGCCCGGTGCCAGTCCATGGCGAGGTTGGAGGCGACCACCGCCGCCCACGCCGACACGTCCCGCGGCGCCTCGCGCCCGCTCGCGGCCCGCTCCAGCAGCCGCAGCCTGACCTGCTGCACCCCGTCCGGCAGGTCGGTCTGCGGCACCCCGCCGAGCGCGAGCACCGCCCGCACCCGGCGTTCCTGGGCCGCGTCCAGCGGATCCTCACCGGCATGCCCGGTGCCGGCGTACGTCCGCCGTTCACGGCGCGTCCCTCCGCGCAGCACAAGCCACCCCCTCACCCGATCGCTGCCCCTACGACGCACGAGCGGCCCGAAACGTTCGGTGCGGCGGCAACGAATTCCCGCGCCAATCCCCTGTGATGTCCACGGGGTTCCCGCGTGCTTCCCGTGCGGTTCCCGCCGCAATTCCGGACGCGGCACCTCCACTTGACCAACCCATCGACTTCACACCATCTTCACTGCCACCATGACCCCCATGACGTACATCACCAAAGGCGCCAACACCCCTGTTCCCGCAGCTCCGTTGCGGGTCGCGGTCTGCCGGCAGCGGCTGCCCGGCGCTCCGGTCGTGGACGCCTCCGCCCTGTTGCTCGACGCGGCGGGCAAGGTCAGGGGTGACGCCGACCTCGTCTTCTACAACCAGCCCGCCCACCCCTCCGGCGCGGTGCGCCACACCGGTACGGCGGAGGACGCCGGGGTGCTCGCCGAGTGGCTGGAAGTGGATCTGCCGCGTGTCGAACCCGCCGTGCAGCGGGTGCTGATCGCCGGGTCCTGCGACGGCGGGGTGTTCGGGCAGGTGCCCGGACTGTACGCGCAGGTGCTGACGGCGCAGGGCGCGGTGGTGGCGCACTACGCGGTCACGGACGCCACGAGCGAGACGGCGTTCGTGCTCGGGGAGTTCTACCGGCGAGGCGGGGAGTGGAAGTTCCGGGCCGTGGGACAGGGCTACGCGTCCGGGCTCGCGGGACTGGCGACGGACTTCGGGATCGCGGTGGAGGAACCGGCACCCGCGCCTCCGCCGATACCGACGCCTGCGCAGCCCGCGGCATCGATACCGGCACCCCGGCAGCCCCCGCAGCACCCCCTGCCCCCGCAGCCCGCGGCACCGATGCCCGCCCCCGCACCGCCCCACATGTCCGCATCAAACCCCTTCCCCTCACCGGGCCCCTCCCTCTCACCCGCCCCCGCCCCGCAGGACGCCGCCCCCTACTCCTTTGGCCCCGAGTTCCACCCGTACTCCCAGCGCGGCCGGGGCAACGGCGTGGTCTCCGTGGACGTTCCGCTGCCGCCGGGGCCGGTGATCGTCGAGGCCTGGCACCAGGGCGAGGGCTACTTCGGGATGCACACCCTGACCCGCCGCAACAAGGACGACGACCTCCTCTACAACAGCACCCTGGACGACTTCCGCGGCCGTGCCCTCGTCCTGCCCCCGGAGGGGCGCCCGCTGCGGATGCGCGTCGAGGCCGACAACGACTGGACGGTCGTCGTACAGCCGCTGTCGGTGGTCCGCAGGATCGACCCGGGCAGCGGCCCCCTGCACGGCTACGGCCCGGAGGTGGTGGCCTACACCGGTACGGCGGCGGACCTGGACGTCGAGTTCGCCGGCGACGAGGACGGCCACGGCTACTTCGGCCTGAAGAGCCTGGAGGCCCGGCACCTGTCCCGGCCGGACGAGTACGACCTGCTGATCAACGACACCGACGAGTTCCGGCAGACCGTCCCGCTGCCCGACGGCCCGCTGCTGCTCCTCCTGGAGGCCGACGGCCGCTGGCAGCTCGGCGCCCGCCCGCTGCCCGTCCTCGACGGGGCCGCGGCGCAGAAGGCCGGCGCCTGGACGGGCCGGGGGGACAGGACCGTCACTCTCACCAATCCCTCCCCCGGCCGGCCCGCGCTGCTGGAGTACGCGTTCACCGGCACCGGCGGCTCCTTCGCCTCGTACCGGGTCCAGACGCTCGACGAGTACGACGACGCGGACCGCTTCCTGGAGGGCTCCCGCAACGGCCTGCACGGCCGTACCGTGATCTTCCGCGCGGGCGAGCCCGAGGTGCGGCTGCAGCTGGAGGACCCGGGCGACTGGAGCCTGCGGCTGCTGCCGATCGAACAGGCGCCGCCGCTCACCGGCCGGGCGGAGGGCCGCGGCAGCACGGTGTTCCGCTACGACGGCCCGCCCGTGCTGCTGGGGCTGAGCCGCACCACGTCCGACACGGAGGCACTGGAGACCCGCGCCCTGCAGGTGGACGGCCGGATACGGATCTCCGCCGACACCACGGGGCGGCGCCGGCCGGTGGTCGGCCCGCTGTGGGTCTCGCACGCCGGGTACTGCTACGTGCACGTCTTCGCCGCGAGCGACGACACCGGCTGGCGGCTGGAGACCGCCGGCCTGGGCACGGCACCGGTGCTGGGGAAGAAGAGGGTGGAGGGCCAGGGGTATGGAGTCGTACGTCACACCGGTCCCGAGGCGGAGGTGATGGTCCGGCACGAGCCGCGCGGGCTGATCGACCTCGTGGTGCTGTGGGAACTGGACGAACGTCTGGAACCGGTACGCCGGATCAGCACGGCTTCCGGTCTGCAGCGCGTTCCGGGCGGATTTCTCCAGATCAGGACGTCCGGCAAGTGGGGCATCGCCCTTCAGGGCTGAGGGTGACGCCGGTCCCATCCCTCGGGCAAAGGATTGGACATACCGGCCGGGGTGAGACGCATCATGGAAAGGCCCCGGTCAGGCGGGGGCATCGTGAACCACGCAAAGGAGTCGCACGTGAGGGTCGGAATCGTCGGAGCCACCGGTCAGGTCGGCACGGTCATGCGCAGGATCCTCGTCGAGCGGAACTTCCCCGTCACCAAGCTGCGCCTGTTCGCCTCGGCCCGTTCGGCCGGGACGGTGCTGGACGGCGTGACGGTGGAGGACGCGGCGAGCGCCGACTACTCGGACCTCGACATCGTCCTGTTCTCCGCGGGCGGCGCGACCTCCCGGGCGCTGGCCGAGAAGGTCGCCTCCCAGGGCCCCGTGGTGATCGACAACTCCTCCGCCTGGCGCAAGGACCCCGAGGTCCCGCTGGTGGTCGCCGAGGTGAACCCGCACGCGATCGCGGACCGCCCCAAGGGCATCATCGCCAACCCGAACTGCACCACCATGGCCGCGATGCCGGTCCTCAAGCCGCTGCACGAGGAGGCGGGCCTCAAGGCGCTGGTCGTCGCCACCTACCAGGCGGTGTCCGGCTCCGGTCTCGCGGGCGTGGCCGAGCTGCACGGCCAGGCGCAGAAGGTCGTCGCCGACGCGGACAAGCTGACCCACGACGGTTCGGCGGTGGACTTCCCCGAGCCCGCGGTCTACAAGCGCCCGATCGCCTTCAACGTGCTCCCGATGGCCGGCTCGATCGTGGACGACGGTCTGAACGAGACCGACGAGGAGCAGAAGCTGCGCAACGAGTCCCGCAAGATCCTGGAGATCCCCGAGCTGCTGGTCTCCGGCACCTGCGTGCGCGTCCCGGTCTTCTCCGGCCACTCCCTCCAGGTCAACGCCCGTTTCGCCCGCCCGATCGCCCCGGAGCGCGCGACCGAGCTGCTCGCGAAGGCCCCGGGTGTCGTGCTGACCGACATCCCCACCCCGCTGCAGGCGGCCGGCCAGGACCCGGCGTTCGTCGGCCGCATCCGCCGCGACGAGACCGTGGACAACGGTCTCGCCCTGTTCATCTCCAACGACAACCTCCGCAAGGGCGCCGCGCTGAACGCCGTCCAGCTCGCGGAGCTGGTGGCGGCGGAGCTGTCCTCGAAGTAGGCACCGCAGCGACGAAGCGGACACCGGCCCACCGGCCGGCGGCGGCCCCCTGCCCGGCGCGGGGGGCCGCCCGCTTTCGCACGCGGGGGGCTGCCCACTTTTGCACGCGGGGGCCGCCCGCTTCTGTACATCGCGTTTCTGCCGGATCACATGGAAGGATGGCGCAACCCACACATAACGAGGAGATGACCGCGTGCCTGGCACAAACCTGACTCGCGAAGAGGCGCGGCAGCGGGCGGAGCTGCTCACCGTCGACTCGTACGAGATCGATCTCGACCTCTCCGGCGCGCAGGAGGGCGGTACCTACAGGTCCCTGACCACGGTGCGCTTCGACGTCGCCCGGCCGGGCGCCGAGACCTTCATCGACCTGGTCGCGCCGACGGTCCACGAGGTGACCCTGAACGGTGACGCGCTCGATGCCGCCGAGGTCTTCAAGGACTCGCGGATCGCGCTCCCGGGTCTCCTGGAGGGCCGCAACGAACTGCGTGTCGTCGCCGACTGCGCGTACACGAACACCGGCGAGGGCCTGCACCGCTTCGTCGACCCGGTGGACGAACAGGCCTACCTGTACACCCAGTTCGAGGTGCCGGACGCCCGCCGCGTCTTCGCGTCCTTCGAGCAGCCGGACCTGAAGGCGACCTTCCGGTTCACGGTGAAGGCGCCGTCCGGCTGGACGGTCGTCTCCAACTCGCCGACGCCCGAGCCCAAGGACGACGTCTGGGCCTTCGAGCCGACGCCGCGCATCTCGTCGTACATCACGGCGCTGATCGTCGGCCCGTACCACTCGGTGCACAGCGTGTACGAGAAGGACGGGCAGTCCGTGCCGCTCGGCATCTACTGCCGTCCCTCGCTCGCCGAGTTCCTCGACTCGGACGCGATCTTCGAGGTGACCCGGCAGGGCTTCGACTGGTTCCAGGAGAAGTTCGACTACGCCTACCCGTTCGCCAAGTACGACCAGCTGTTCGTGCCGGAGTTCAACGCGGGCGCGATGGAGAACGCGGGCGCGGTGACCATCCGCGACCAGTACGTCTTCCGGTCCAAGGTGACCGACGCGGCGTACGAGGTGCGTGCGGAGACGATCCTGCACGAGCTGGCCCACATGTGGTTCGGCGACCTGGTCACCATGGAGTGGTGGAACGACCTGTGGCTGAACGAGTCGTTCGCCACCTACACCTCCATCGCCTGCCAGGCCTACGCGCCCGGCTCGAAGTGGCCCCACTCGTGGACCACGTTCGCCAACTCGATGAAGACCTGGGCGTACCGGCAGGACCAGCTGCCCTCCACGCACCCGATCATGGCGGACATCCGCGACCTGGACGACGTGCTCGTCAACTTCGACGGCATCACGTACGCCAAGGGCGCCTCCGTCCTCAAGCAGCTCGTCGCGTACGTCGGCATGGACGAGTTCTTCACGGGCGTGCAGGCCTATTTCAAGGCGCACGCGTTCGGCAACACGCGCCTGTCCGACCTGCTGGGCGCCCTGGAGGAGACCTCCGGACGCGACCTGAAGACCTGGTCGACGAAGTGGCTGCAGACGGCCGGCATCAACATCCTGCGGCCCCGGATCGCCACCGACGCGAACGGGGTCATCACCTCCTTCGCCGTCCGCCAGGAGGCCCCGGCCCTGCCCGCCGGCGCGAAGGGCGAGCCGGTCCTGCGCCCGCACCGCATCGCGGTCGGCCTGTACGACCTCGACGCGGCGAGCGGCAAGCTGGTGCGCACCGAGCGCGTCGAGCTGGACGTCGACGGCGAACTGACCGCCGTGCCGCAGCTGGCCGGCAGGCGCCGTCCCGCGGTGATCCTGGTCAACGACGACGACCTGTCGTACGCCAAGGTCCGCCTGGACGAGGAGTCGCTGAAGGCCGTCACCGAGCACCTCGGCGACTTCGAGGCGTCCCTGCCGCGCGCCCTGTGCTGGGCGTCGGCCTGGGACATGACCCGCGACGCCGAGATGCCGGCCCGCGACTACCTCGCGCTCGTGCTGTCCGGCATCGCCAAGGAGTCCGACATCGGTGTCGTGCAGTCCCTGCACCGCCAGGTCAAGCTCGCCATCGACCTGTACGCCGACCCGGCCGCCCGTGAGGCCCTGCTGACCCGCTGGACCGACGCCACGCTGGCCCACCTGCGTGCGGCCGAGCCGGGCAGCGACCACCAGCTGGCCTGGGCGCGGGCGTTCGCCGCGACCGCGCGTACGCCGGAGCAGCTGGACCTGCTGGAGAGCCTGCTCGACGGCACCCACACGGTCGAGGGTCTGGCCGTCGACACGGAGCTGCGCTGGGCGTTCGTGCAGCGGCTCGCGGCGGTCGGCCGGTTCGACGAGGCGGAGATCGCCGCCGAGTACGAGCGGGACAGGACCGCCGCCGGTGAGCGGCACGCGGCCACCGCGCGGGCCGCCCGCCCGACCGAGGAGGCCAAGGCGGAGGCGTGGGCGTCGGTCATCGACTCCGACAAGCTGCCGAACGCCGTGCAGGAGGCCGTCATCGGCGGCTTCGTGCAGACCGACCAGCGTGAGCTGATCGCGCCGTACGCGGAGAAGTACTTCGCGGTCCTCAAGGACGTGTGGGACGCGCGTTCCCACGAGATCGCCCAGCAGATCGCGATCGGCCTGTACCCGGCCGTCCAGGTGTCCGAGGAGACCCTGACCCGCACCGACGCCTGGCTGTCGGCAGCCGAACCGAACGCCGCCCTGCGCCGGCTCGTCTCGGAATCCCGCGCGGGCATCGAACGCGCCCTGAAGGCCCAGGCCGCGGACGCGGCCTCCGCATAACCATCACCACGGCAAAAAGGGCGCCCGGTGCAACACCGGGCGCCCTTTTCCATGCCCTGGGCCGGCCATGCCCTGGGCCGGCCATGCCCTGGGCCGGCCATGCCCTGGGCCGGCCGTGTCCTCGGCCGCCGGTGCCGGCCGTGGGCTCCCCGAAGCTGCCGCGAAGTGACAAGTCACCCTCTTTAGCGGATCAGCCCTGGTCCGCGGGCCTGGCCGTGAGGTGTTCGGTGAAGAAGGGGGTGGCTGCGGCGATGGTGCGGTCGACGTACTCGGGGACGTCGTAGAAGTCCATGTGGGTGCCGCCCTCGACGACCTGGAGCTTCTTGGGGCTGCGGACGCGGCCGTGGAGTTCGGTGGACATCCACAGCGATCCCGCGTCGCTGCCGGCCACGACGAGGACGGGCTGGGTGAGCAGGTCCTCGACCATGTGGAAGGCGTCGAAGGTGAAGATCCGCGAGACGCTCTTGGTGAACAGGAACGTGTTCTTGGCGTTGGGGTGCTGGGCGCGGGGGGTGAGGTAGTAGTCGCCTGCTTCGACCAGGTCGCGGGGGGTGTTCTCGTCCGGTTCGGCCGGAACGTAGGGGAGGTGGGCTGCCTCGGCGCCCTGGGCCTCCGCCGTGCGCTGCCGGGCGAGGGCCCGGAGGGTGGGGACGGCTGCGGCGTCGGAGTCGGTGCCGTACCAGTTGCGGCGGAAGGAGGTGCCGATGTTGACGGCGCTGACGGTGGTCAGGGCCTTGACGCGGTAGTCGGTCATCGCGGCGCTGACGGTGTAGCCGCCGCCGGCGCAGATGCCCAGGGCGCCGATGCGCTCGGGGTCGACGTAGGGCAGGGACTGCAGGTGGTCGACGGCCGCGCGCACGTCGTCGACGCGGGCGTAGGGGTCTTCCAGGTGGCGCGGCTCGCCGCCGCTGTCGCCCTGGAAGGAGGCGTCGAAGGCGAGGGCCACGAAGCCCTGCTCGGCGAGCTTGCTCGCGTACAGGCCGGAGACCTGCTCCTTCACGCCGCCGCCGGGGTGGACGGTGACGATCGCCGGGTAGCTGCGGCTGGCGTCGAAGTTCGCCGGCAGGCAGAGGTTGCCGGACATGGTGAGGGGGCCGTTGGCGAAGGTGATGGTTTCCACTGCTTGTTCCTGTGTGCTTGTTCCTGTGTGGTGGGGGGGTGTGGTTCAGCCGGTTCAGTGGCCGGTTGTCCGGGAGCGTGCGTACTGCTCGTCGGTGACGGGCTCCAGCCAGGTGGTCTCCTCGCCGCCGTCGCCCTTGCCCTCCCACATCGCGATGTGCTCCATGAACCGGTCGCCGGTGGCGCCGTGCCAGTGCTCCTCGCCGGGCGGGCAGGTGACGGTCTGGCCGGGCCGGGCTTCGAGGACGGTGCCGTCGCGGGTGCCGATCAGGGCGGTGCCGGAGACGACGTGCAGGGTCTGGCCCAGCACGTGGGAGTGCCAGTGGGTGCGGGCGCCGGGAGAGAAGCGGACCAGGTTGGCCCGCATCCGGGACGGTTCCCGACCGGCGCAGATCACGTCGAACCAGACGTCACCGGTGAACCAGTCGGCCGGCGCCTTGACGGTGGGCTGCTGCTTGACGAATTCCATGGTGTCCTTCCAGCCGAGCCGAAAACGACCTCCGCTCGGCGTCGATATCGAGGAAACTCCAGGTCACAGACCTGGAGAAGGGCCTGCCGTTCCAGGTAATGACAGAACCCCCCACACGCGCCGAAGCCGCTCTAGCCTGGAGACGTGAGCACTGAGAGTGACATTCGCGAGTTCCTGGCCTCCCGCCGCGCCAAGGTCAGCCCCCAGCAGGCGGGGCTGCCCGCTTAGGCGTCGCTTAGGCGGCAACCGGCGCGTGCCCGGCCTGCGCCGCGAGGAAGTCGCCCTGCTCGCCGGCGTCAGCATCGACTACTACGTCCGCCTGGAGCGCGGCCGTCTGGCCGGCGCGTCCAAGGACGTCCTCGACGCCGTCGCGGGCGCCCTCCAGCTCGACGACGCCGAGCGCGCCCACCTCTACGACCTGGCCCGCGCCGCCGCCAAACGCCCCGCCCGCCGCACCAGACGCCCACGCGGACCGCTGCCGGACAGCGTGCTCCGCGTCCTGGACTCCATGGGCGACTGCCCGGCCTTCATCAGGAACGGACGCCTGGACATCCTCGCGGCCAACCCCCTCTGCCGCGCCCTGTACAGCCCGCTGTACGCCGGCGACTCCCGGCAGCCGGTCAACATCGCCCGCTTCCAGTTCCTCGACCCCGCCGGACGCGCCTTCTTCCCCCACTGGGAGGACGCGGTGAACACGACCGTCTCCCTGCTGCGCACCGAAGCCGGCCGCGCCCCCGGCGACACCGGGCTGACCGGCCTGACCGGCCTGATCGGCCTGACCGGCCTGACCGGCCTGATCGGCGAACTCGTCACCCGCAGCGACGAATTCCGCACCGCCTGGGCCAAACACAACGTGCGCCTGCACTACTGCGGCCGCAAGGCCTTCCACCACCCCGCCGTCGGCGAGATCACCCTCGACTTCGACGCCATGGAACTGCCCGCCCAGCCCGGCCCCACCCTCATGGCCTACAGCGCCCCGCCCCGCACCCCCGACCACGACAGGCTCCAGCTCCTCGCCGCCTGGGCCGCAGGAACGTGTCCTGCACAAGGTCCTCGGCGTCGTCGTACGAGCCCGTCATGCGGTAGCAGTGGGCGCGGATCCCGCGCCGGTGGGACTCGGTGAGGGCGGCGAAGTCGGCCTCGGTGAAGGCGTGTTCGGCGGGGATCTGGATTTCCGTAACGGGATCCGTAGCGAAGTCCGTGACGGAATCCCGCGTGGCGGAACGAGATGCGCCCGGGTTTTCCGTAACGGCCGCGGGCGTGACGGAATCCGCGGACGCCGTGTCCATGGCCGTACGGGCGATGCGCCGCAACCGGGCGACGGAGGAGGACAGTTCGCTCACCCCGGTGTAGAGCAGGGCCGGCGGCTCGGGAGGCAACTCCTCCACCTGTCGCCCGATGTCCTCGATCAGGCCCCGCACACTGTCCTCGCCCTGACCGTGCTGCCGTTCCCGGTACGCCTTCTGCCGGCACGCGGCGGAGCAGTACACCGAGCCGCGACCGCGGCGGCCGGCCCGCGCGGGAAGGGGGCCGCCGCAGCTCGCGCAGGTCTCGACGGTCATGGGCTCCTCTGTTCGTCGTCCCGGCGCCCGCGATCCTTCCGCACCTGCGCCAGGACGGCCAGCGGTCCACGGTGAGCGGGCTTGAGCGGCTCGCGCGGGCTTGAGCAGCTCGCGCGGGTTTGCGCGGGCCGAGAACGACGTCCGGATCCCGCCGGAAACCGTTCCGGCCGCGCGCGAGGCTGACCGTATGACCACGATGACCACGCCCACTCCCATCGCACCGCCAACTCACCCCGCACAGCCGACCTACACCGCACGGCCGCTGTCCCCCGCCGCGCTCGGGGAACTGCGCACCGCCGACGACGCCGGCCGCCCCCTGGCCCCCTTCACCGACGACGAGGGCGGCGCACCGCTGCGCTGCTGTCTGCGCCGCAGTGTGCCCGGTGAGCGCATCGCCCTCGTCTCGTACGCGCCGCTGCGCCGCTGGGCGGCCGAGACGGGCGCCGACCCGGGTGCCTACGACGAGCAGGGTCCCGTCTTCATCCACGCCACCGCGTGCCCGGGGCCGGACGACGACACCCTGCCCTTCACCCAGGCCCACCGCACGGTGCGCCGCTACTCCGCCGACGGCCGCATCCTCGGGGGCCGCCTGGTCGAGATCCCGGCCGGCGTCGAGTCGGCCTTCACGGAGGCCTTCACGGAGGCCTTCACGGAAGCCTTCGCCGAGGCCTTCGCCGATCCGGAGGTGGCGCTGGTGCACGTGCGGGCGGTGGAGTACGGCTGCTTCCTCTACGAGGTGCGCCGGCCGTAGGCCCCGGAAACGGGCCGCCCCTCGCCTGCCCCCGCGAGTCAGCCCACGCGGGTCAGCCCGCGGAGTCGCCCATGGAGTCGCCCGCGGAGTCACCCGTGGCGTCCTTCGCCGCCGCCCGCAGCGCCCCCAGCACTCTGGCCACGGCCGCTCCCGCCTCCGCGCCCCTGCGCACCGCCGCCACGACGTGCCGGACCGGCCGGTCCGCGGACAGCTCGCGCAGGACCACGCCGTCCCGGCGGCCCGCCGCCATCCTCGGCACCAGGGCCACGCCCATCCCCGCCTCCACCATGGCGAGGATCGCGGTCCAGCCGGACGCCGAGTGACCCTGGTGGGGGCTGAAGCCGGCGGCCTCGCAGGCGCGGCGGGTGATGTCGGACCAGGGGCCGCTGCCGCCGAAGATCCAGGGCTCGGCGGCGAGATCCGTGAGGGCCACACCGGGCGCGCCGGCGAGGGGGTGGTCCGGGGGCAGGGCGATGTCCAGCGGGTCGGCGAGGAGGGGGATCCGGGTGAAGCGGGGGTCGGCGGCGCTCGGGGCCTCGGCCGCGAGGGACAGGGCGAGGTCGACCTCCCCGGCGGCCAGCAGCTCGTAGGCCTCGGCGGCCTCCGCCTCCCGCACCCGCACGCCCACGCCGGGGTGGCTGCGGCGCAGCGCCCGTACGGCCGGTACGACGAGGGCGGGCACCGCCGTGGAGAAGGCGCCGACCCTCACCTCGCCGGCCTCCCCCTGGGCGTAGGCGGTCAACTCGGCTTCGGCACGCTCCAGTTGCTCGAACACGCCCTCCGCGTGCCGCAGCACCAGCCGGGCCGCGTCGGTGAGCCGTACCCGGCGTCCGTGAGCCTCCAGCAGGGGGACGCCGAGTTGCCGGGAGAGGTTGGTGAGCTGCTGGGAGACGGCGGAGGGGGTCATGTGCAGGGCCTCGGCGGTCGCGGTGACGGTGCCCCGTTCGCGCAGTGTGCGCAGGATCCGCAGCTTCCTCAGGTCCCACTCGGCCATGTCCGCACGCTACACGCCGCCCTTCGCCGTCCCGTCACTCTCGGGATCCCCGGGATTCTCGGGATCCCGCGCCCAGCATGACGCCGCCCAGGATGAGGGCCATGCACAGGAGTTGGGGCCAGGTGGTGCGCTCGCCGAGCAGCGCCCGGGACAGCAGGGCCACGCACACGGGCTGGAGGTAGTAGACGATCCCGGCGCGGGTGGCGCCGATCAGGGAGATGGACGTGTTCCAGGCGAAGAAGGCGACCGCCGAGGAGGCCACGCCGACGTACAGCAGGGGCAGCACAGTGCCGGGTGTCGGCCGGAAGCCGCCCTGGACGGCGAGGCTGACCACCTGGGCGGGCAGCAGCATGACGATGCCGAGCAGGAACGTCGTGAACAGGAAGGCGGTACCGCCGAGTTCGGCCGGGCGGCGGCGGAGCAGGGCGCTGTAGCCGGCGAAGGAGCAGGCCGCGGCGATCATCCACAGGTCACCCGCGCCAAAGCCGGCCCCGCCGCCCATGAGCAGCACGACACCCGCGCAGGCCGTCAGCAGCCCGGCGGTCCGCCGCGCGCCGAGCCGTACCCCGCCCAGCCGCTCGAACACGGCCATGAGCACCGGCGAGGCGGCCATGATCATGCCCATGCTGGCGGCCGGGGTGGTCAACCCGGCCTGGTTGACGAGGGTGTTGTAGACGGCGACGCCGAACAGCGAGGCCAGGAGCACGTAGCGGCGGTGCCGACGGAAGTGCGCCCGCTGCCGCCACGCCTGCCGGGCGCCGAAGGGAGCGACGGCAAGGAGGGCGATCACCCAGCGCCAGAAGGCGTGCTGGACGGGCGGGACGCTGTCGTGCAGCGCACGGGACGTCACAAAGCTGCCGGACCAGACGACCGTGGCGAGGGCGGCACAGACGAGCCCGAGGACGGGGGCCGTCCTCGGGCTCGTACGGGTGAGAGTGGTGGCGAGGGTGGTGGTGAGGGTGGTGGTCAGCGCGGCGGTGCGGGTCTTCCGGTGGGCCAGGGCCACGAAGGTCCTTTCTGCGAGGCGAGCGGCGCAAGCGGCGCGATCGGCGCGATCGGCGCGGCCCTACCGTCGCAGCGCCGTACCTGTCAGGTCCATCGAAACCTTCTGGACATTCTTTTCAGCAGAACTGAACGATTGCGCGCCCTTCACCGCGTTCACCGCGCTCGCCACCTTCGCAGCCTCCCCGGACCCGCCTCCCAGCTGTCCGGCGATCGTCGCGCCGAACGCCAGCGCCATGCCCGCCACCTGGACCGGGGTGAGGGCCTGGCCGAGGGTCGCCCAGCCGACGACGGCGGCGGTCAGCGGGGAGAGCGGGCCGAGGAAGGTGACCTGCGTGGCGGTGAGGCGGCCGATGCCACGGAACCAGAGCCAGTACGACACCGCCGTGTTGCCCAGCGCGAGGTAGAGGTAGCCGCCGATCGCCGGGGCGTCCAGGGCGGGCGGGGCGCCCTCGACGAGCAGAGCGAGCGGGGCGATGAGCAGGCCGCCCGCGGTCAGTTGCCAGCCGGTCAGGGCGAGCGGGCCGACGCCCTCGGGCCGGCCCCACTTCTTGGTGAGGACCGTGCCGGTGGACATCGACGCGGTGGCGGCGAGGGCCGCCAGCACGCCGATCGTGTCCAGCGCCCCGGCGGCCTTCAGCACGACCAGGCTGACACCGGACGCGGCCGCGATCCCGGTGAGCACCGAGCGGACGGTCGCCCGCTGCCCGAGCAGCACCGCCGAGAGCCCGACCACGAACAGCGGGCCCACCGAGCCGACGACCGCCGCCATGCCGCCCGGCAACCGGTACGCGGACAGGAACAGCAGCGGGAAGAACGCGCCGATGTTCAGCGCACCCAGCACGGCCGCCTTCCCCCACCAGGCGCCGCGCGGCACCGTGCGGGACAGGGCGAGCAGCAGCAGCCCGGCCGGCAGGGCCCGCATCAGGCCCGTGAACAGCGGCCGGTCCGGCGGCAGGAACTCGGTGGTGACGGCGTAGGTGGTGCCCCAGGAGGCGGGGGCGAGCGCGGTGACGGCGATGAGGGCGGTACGGGCGGCGCGGCTGGCGGCCATGGGAGGCACCCTTCCGGAGAAGCCGAGTGGGTCAACGCTAATCAACTTAGCACTAAGCTACTTAACGTCAAGCCACTTATCTTCAATCCGCTTACCGTCAAGCCACTTGCTTGCGAACGACTGGAATCCGGGCGGATACTCGGCGCATGCAGCAGCACAAGGACCCCGTCGACGCGATCGTCGACCAGTGGGCGCGGGTGCGGCCCGACCTCGACACCCGCGCGATGGAGGTCTTCGGCCGGATCTTCCGCCTGTCGCGCGCGATGGGCGACCGGATGGAGAAGGCCTACGAGCCCTACGGCATCTCCCGCGGCGAGTTCGACGTCCTGGCCACCCTGCGCCGCTCCGACGAGCCGTACACCCTCTCGCCGCGCGAGCTGTCCTCGACCCTCATGCTCACCACCGGCGGGATGACCGGCCGCCTGGACAAACTGGAACGGGCCGGACTGCTGCGCCGCTCCCCCGACCCGCACGACCGGCGCGCCCTGCGCGTGACCCTCACCGAGGAGGGCCTGCGGCTGATCGACGAGGTGGTCGGCGCGGGCCTGACCGAACAGCGGGCCGCACTCTCCGCCCTCGACGACGAACAGGCCGACCAACTGGCCGACCTGTTGCGGAACTTGCTGCGCACGACGGCCGAGTAGCCGTACCGCCGGATCCGCCGACGATCCGCCGCCCCTCAGGCGCGCGGGCCCAGATGCCGGGTCGTCACCCAACACCCGTTGACCCACGCGCGTTGGCCTACGCTCGTTGGCATGAGCGCCAGCGACAGCAGCACCACCACAGATTCCAGTTCCGGCAGTACCCGGCGCCGCTCCGACGCCACTCGTGGCACGATCCTCGCCGCCGCCCGCGAGCGCTTCGCCGCCGACGGGTACGCGCGGGCGACCATCCGGGCCATCGCCAGGGACGCGCGCATCGATCCGTCCATGGTGATGCGCTACTTCGGCAGCAAGGAGGGGTTGTTCGCCGCGGCGGTCACCCTTGATCTGCGGCTGCCCGACCTGACCCGGGTGCCGCGGGACGAGGTCGGGCGGACACTGGTGACCCACTTCCTGCGGATGTGGGAGGAGAACGGGGAGCTGACGGCCATGCTCCGGGTCGGCGTCACCGATCAGGCCGCGGCGGAGCGGCTGCAGGGTGTCTTCCGGGACCAGTTGATGCCGGTGGCGCGGCAGGTGTGCCCGGATGCCGAGCAGGTTCCGGCGCGGGCCGGGCTGGTCGCCGCGCAGGTTCTCGGGGTGGCGCTCACCCGTTACGTGCTGCGGCTGCCGCCGGTGGTGGCGCTGCACCACGAGGAGGTGGTGGCATGGGTGGGCCCGACCGTCCAGCGGTATCTGACAGCGCCGAGCCCCTGAGGAGACGCGGCGACCGGGAAAGCGGCGACGGGAAAACACCGAGGGCGCCGTCCTCACCCGGCGTACGGCGGCGTCGTCGCGCGCGTACGAACGGGAGGACCGGCGCCCTCTCGGCGATCGGTTCCGGTGGCTGGAGCCCTGTGGCCTGTGACCGGCGGCTCGTGGCCTGTGGCCAATAGCCGGTCAGGCCTTCGCGTCAGGCCTTCGCGGCGGCCTTGGACGAAGAGCCCTTCGTGACCCGGACCTTGGACTTGTCCAGGACCATGACCAGGCCGGCGATCACCAGGAACACGACCAGCGGGGCCACCACGTAGAGACCCACGGTCTGGATGATGCTCAGACCGTGGCCGGGGTCGTCGCCGTCGTCGCGGGTCAGCGCGAGGGCAGGGGACGACATGAGCAGCATCATCAGCGTCGTACCGGCGGCCAGGGCGCCGGCGCGCAGGGCGTTCTTCTTGTCCACGGTCTCAAGTTAGCGAATCACCCGGAAGGGCGCGCGTCCGGGGTCCCGTACCAGCGTTCCCGGCGCGTTCCCGGCGCGCTCCCGGCGCCCTTTGGGGCGGTTCACAACCGGCTCACGCCCCCTCTCCGTCCCGGAGAACGCGCAGCAATGCCCGCAACCTGGGCGAAGCGGCCAGTTCCTCCAGGCTCACCGGTCTGCCGTCCGCGTCGGCGATGGGCAGCCGCCAGTTCGGGTACTGGTCCCAGGTGCCGGGGAGGTTCTGCGGGCGGCGGTCGCCGATGCCGTCGGGGAGCCAGACGCCGATCAGGCGGGCCGGGGTGCGCAGCAGGAAGCGGTGGACGGCCTGGATCTCCGCCTCCTCCTCGGAAGACGTGGAAGGCGTGGAAGGCGTGGAAGAGGTGGAAGAGGTGGAAGAAGTGGTGGCGGGATCGTCGAGCAGGCCCAGGCTGCCCAGCAGGGCGAGCCATTCCGCCGTGTCCGCGGTGGCCTCCGCGCGCTCCACGGCGGCGGAACGGGCGAGCAGGCCGAGGCGGTCGCGCAGGTCGACGTGTTCGCCGGTGAGGCGGGACGCGGTGGGTGGCAGGTCGTGGGTGGTGGCGGTGGCCAGGCAGTCGGGGCGCCAGCGTTCGGGGGGCAGCGGGTGGCCGTCGCCGTCCCAGTCCCGTTCGAACCACAGCACGGAGGTGCCGAGCACCCCGTGCCGGTGCAGTGTCTCGCGCACTCCGGGCTCCACCGTGCCGAGGTCCTCGCCGATCACCACGGACCCGGCGCGGGAGGCCTCCAGGGCGAGGAGGGCGAGCATGGCGTCGGCGTCGTAACGGACGTAGGTACCTTCGGTGGGCGGGCTGCCCTGGGGGATCCACCAGAGCCGGAACAGGCCCATGACGTGGTCGATGCGCAGGGCGCCCGCGTAGCGGAAGAGGGCGCGCAGGAGGTGGCGGTAGGGGGCGTGGCCGGAGGCGGCGAGCCGGTCGGGGCGCCAGGGCGGCAGCCCCCAGTCCTGGCCGCGGGCGTTGAAGGCGTCGGGCGGGGCGCCGACGGACATGCCGGCGGCGAAGTGGTCCTGCTGCGCCCAGGCGTCCGCGCCGCCGGGATGGACGCCGACGGCGAGGTCGTGCACGATCCCGACGGGCATCCCGGCCTCCCTGGCGGTGCGCTGGGCGGCGCGGAGCTGGCCGTCGGTGAGCCAGGCGAGGCGGCTGTGGAAGTCGACGCGGTCGGCCAGCGCGGCGCGGGCGCGGGCGGTCCCGGCGGAGCGCGGGTCGCGCAGCGCCTCGGGCCAGCCGTACCAGTCGGAGCCGTAGGTCTCGGCGAGGGCGTACCAGGTGGCGTGGTCCTCCAGGGCCTGTCCCTCGGCGGCGCGGAAGGCGTCGTAGGCGGCCTGCCGGCCCGGCCCGAGCGGTACGCGGACGACCAGTTCCAGGGCCTCCCGCTTCAGCTCCCACACGGCGTCGCGGTCGATGAGGGCGCCCTTGTCGAGGACGTCGGCGCGCAGCCGCTCGGCGCGCTCCAGCAGGGTGCGGACGCGGTCCTGGTCGGCGACGTACGCGAACTCGGGGACGTCCTCGATCCGCAGGTGCACCGGGTCGGGGAAGCGACGGGAGGAGGGCCGGTACGGCGACGGGTCGGTCGGGGCACCCGGTACGGCCGCGTGCAACGGGTTGACCTGGACGAATCCGGCCCCGGCGGTGCGTCCGGCCCAGCCGGCCAGCTCGCCGAGGTCGCCGAGGTCGCCCATGCCCCAGGAGCGGTGGGAGAGCAGCGAGTACAGCTGGACGAGGAGGCCGTAGGAGCGGGTGGCGGGGGCGGGCAGCCGGTCCGGCGCGACGATGAGGTGGGCGTGCCCGGTGCGGCCGTCGGGGGCGGTGGCGGTGACCCGGTGGACACCGGCGGGCAGGTCGTCGGCGCGGTCCCGTACGTCCCCCTGCTCGGTCTCGACGCTCAGGCGGGTGCCGGGGGGCAGGGCGGCGAGGGGGTCGGGGCGGGGGTCGTGATCGTCCGGGCCGGAGTCCGGGCCTCGGCCCTCCCGGCCGGTCCAGCGGACCAGCGTGGGCGGCAGCAGTCGCTCGCGCAGTTCGCGTTCCCGCTCGGCGAGTGCGGCGCGTACGGCGTCGGGGGTGCTCGCGTCGACGCCGAGGGCGGTCAGGGCGGCGGCCACGGCGGAGGCGGGGACCGTGACCGTGCGGTCCGGGGACGGGCTGTAGGAGGTGGCGACTCCGTGCAGCTCGGCGAGCCGGGACAACTCCTCGTCGTCGTGCGCCGCGGTCATCTACGGCCCCGGGGCGAAGAAGCCGGCGACCGGGTCGGACTCGCTGGTCAGCGGGGCGGCGTCGGCGAGGGGCGGCTCACTGGTCAGGGGTTCGGCGTCGGGCAGCGGCGGTTCGCTGGTCAGCGGCGCCTCCACGGAGGCGCCCTCCGCACTGAACGCGCCCAGGGGGCCCTCGTCGGTGTCGGCGGACAGTACCGCCGCGGGTTTCCACTGGGCCGGGATGGACAGGTGAGCCGGTGCGGCCACGGGGGCCTCCTTGTCGAGTACGGCTTCTGAATGGATTACCGCAGGCCTACCCCGGGAAGGCGGCGACACTCCCAGGACCGGGGGGAGCATGGATGCACACGCGCCGTGATCCGGTGACCCACGTGATCCGTGTGACCTGTGTGATCCACGTGATCTGTGCGATCTGTGCGATCCGCGTGATCCGCGTGATCTATGCGATCCACGTGATCCGGCTTCGGGCGGCCGGTCGATAGACGGGGTGTGAGACTGTTCCGCCCCATGGGGGGCCACCGGGAGACGGACGGCGAGGACGCGGCGCTGCTGCGGGCCCTCTCGGCGGGGGATCCGGCGGCGCTGGCCGACCTGTACGACCGGCACGCGGGGTGGCTGCACGCGCGGCTGACACGGCGCTGCGCGGACCCGGAGGTCGTGCGGGAGGTGCTGCAGGACACTTTCGTGACCGTGTGGCGGTCGGCGGCCGGGCATCGCGGGCAGGAGGCCGGCGGCTGGCTGTGGACCATCGCGGCGCGCCGGCTGGTCGACGCGCGGCGGGCGCAGGAACGGGCCGCGCGGGTGGCCGGCCCGCCGCTGGAGGCGGAGCCGGCCGACCGGTACGACACCGGCGCCGCGCCCTCCGCCGAGGAGCGGGTGCTGGCCGGACTCGAGTACGGCGATGTCGGCACCGCCCTCGACCGGATCTCCCCCGAGCTGCGCGAGGTGCTGCGCGCGACCGTCGTCGACGGGCTGAGCACACGGGAGGCGGCCCGGCTGCTCGGCATACCCGAGGGCACGGTCAAGTCCCGAGCCCGGCGCGCCCGCGCCGAACTGCGCACCGCTCTCGCCCAGTTGAACCCGACCCCGGCGGGAGGCCCGGCATGACGAACGGCAGGACGAGCGGCAGGACGAACGGCGAGAGGAACGGCGGCAACGGCGGGAACGGCGGCGCACAGGCCTGGCACGCCACCGGCGACCTCGCCGCCCGCTACGCCGACGGCTCCCTGCCGGAACCGGACGCGTGGTCCCTGGAGAAGCATCTGGAGTTCTGCGCGAGCTGCGCGTCCCGGGTGTCCGCCGCCGTACGGGGGTCGGCGGCGGGCCCGGTACTGGCGGAGGTACGGGACGCGGTGCTGCGGGAGGCCCTGCCGCGAACCACCGAGGAACGGGCTTCGGTGACGGACTCGGGGACGGTATCGGTGCCGGACTCGGTGCGGAGTGCGGCTGCGCTACGGGCCACACCGGAGCTGGGGCCTGCCGGACTGGGGCCGAGAGCGGCCGGGCCATGGACCACACCAGGACCGAAGACTGCCGGGCCAGAAGCCACACCGGGGCCAAAGATTGCCGGGCCGGGGGCCGGACTGAGGCCTAACTGATCGTTTCAGAATGAGTTGCGCTGCGGGTCTTGTGCTCGACGATCTTGGTCGGCAGGGTGTCCGGAGTGCGTGCTGATCTTGTTCC
>NZ_JBICZA010000039.1:0-69255 GCF_043201585.1 Streptomyces sp. NPDC048297 | reverse complement strand
CGAACGACGCGCCGATCTCCACCAGGGCCTGCTCGAACTGGCCTGCAGTCTCATATGCCTCCGCCGCCTACGAACCTCATTCTGAAACGATCAGTTAGGCGACGCGGGTGCGTCCAGTGCGGCCAAACTGCTGTGGGCGAACTGGCACCAGCGCTTGGGGGAGGTGGCCGTTCAGGTGCGGGGCGCGGAGGCATCCGTGGGGCCCGGTGACTGGTCGCCGTCGCGGCCGTACGAACTCGACGCGGGCCAGCGGATGTTCCTCTTCTCCCGGGCCGACACCATCTACGGCGGCTCGGACCAGGTACAGCGCACGATCATCGCCGAGCGGGTGCTCGGTCTGCCGAGAGAGCCGAAGGGAGCCGTGTGATGCGCGGTGTGGTGTTCGACGGCAAGCGGGTCGAGGTGGTGGACGACCTGGCGGTACGGGATCCCGGGCCCGGCGAGGTGCTGGTGGCGGTCTCGGCGGCCGGGCTGTGCCACAGCGACCTGTCCGTGGTGGACGGCACGATCCCCTTTCCGGTGCCGGTGGTGCTGGGGCACGAGGGGGCCGGGGTGGTGGAGGCGGTCGGCGCCCAGGTCACCCATGTGGCGCCCGGCGACCATGTGGCGCTGTCCACGCTCGCCAACTGCGGGACGTGCGCGGACTGCGACCGGGGCAGGCCGACGATGTGCCGGCGGGCCATAGGCAGGCCCGGCAGGCCCTTCACCCGCGGGGACCGGGCGATCCACCAGTTCGCGAGCAACTCCGCCTTCGCGGAACGCACGGTCGTCAAGGCCGTGCAGGCGGTGCGCATCCCGAAGGACGTCCCGCTGTCGTCGGCCGCGCTGATCGGCTGCGGGGTGCTGACCGGCGTCGGCGCCGTCCTCAACCGGGCCCGGGTGGACCGGGGCGACAGCGTGGTCGTCATCGGCACCGGCGGAATCGGCCTGAACGTCCTCCAGGGCGCGCGACTCGCGGGCGCCCTGCGGATCGTGGCCGTCGACGCCAACCCGGCGAAGGAGGAGGTGGCCCGGCGGTTCGGCGCGACCGACTTCCTCACCTCGGCCCAGGGGGTGCGGGACCTGCTGCCGACAGGTGCCGACCACGTCTTCGAGTGCGTCGGGCGGGTGGACCTGGTCCGCGAGGCGATCGACCTGCTCGACCGGCACGGCCAGGCCGTCCTGCTCGGGATGCCCCGCGCCGACGCCGAGGCGTCCTTCGTCGTCTCCTCCCTGTTCCTCGACAAATCCGTCCTCGGCTGCCGCTACGGTTCCTCCCGCCCCCAGCACGACATCCCCCTGTACGCCGCCCTCTACCGCCAAGGCCGCCTCCTCCTCGACGAGTTGGTCTCCGCGACCTACCCGGTGGAGGACTTCGAAAAAGCCAGATCCGACGCGGAGGCGGGCCGGGTGGCACGGGCGGTGCTCACGTTCTGAGAGCGTGGGGACGGCGGCGAAGGCTCGGCTCCGCCGGGAACCCTGGTGTCTCTCGGTGCGGGAGCGTGATAGCGGTCGTCGCCCGGTCGGGGCCGTCGCACGTTCTGCCGGACGAGGTCGGCGAGGGGATGCCTTCGCGTCCCGGCGCGGCGGAACTTACGGTTTGTGGGTCACCCAGAGCAGTTCCGCCGGCCAGCGGTGTGCCCAGTCGGGTGGGTCGGTCTCGTTGTAGCCGTTGGGTGTTCCGCGTTCGGGCCGCGGCTCGATGAGGTCGTCGATGACGAGACCCGCGCCGCGCAGGACCCTGACCCAGTCGCCGTAGGTGAGCTGATAGCTGGTCGCGCCGTCGCCTTCGGCGATGGTGTTCAGCCCGAAGTAGTCCTGCCGCAGCGTCGTGGTCACGCGGCCGGCGGCTTCGTCGTAGCAGGCTTCGAACCAGGGGCTGGCGACGTTGAACACCAGGCGCCCGCCTCGGCGCAGGACGCGTGCGGCCTGCGGGACGGCCAGGTGCGGGGGCGCCCAGCTGAGCCCCCCGAAGTCGCAGAACACCAGGTCGAAGCTGTCGGCGGCGAAGGGGAGTTGCTCGGCGGCGCCTTGCACCAGCGGGTAGCGGGCCGCTCCCATCGAGCCTGCCGCTGCGCAGAGTTGGGCTTCGGACAGGTCGAGCCCGACCACGGTGGCGCCCTCGGCGACGAGCGCCCTGGACCACTGACCGGCGCCGCAGCCGAGTTCGAGGACGCGCTTGCCGGTGACGTCGCCCAGGGCGTGCAGGTGCGCGTCGGGAATGGAGTACATGCCCCACAGCCGGGGCGCGGCGCCGATCTGCGGGTCGTGCTCTTGCTGGTAGCCGCTGCTGATCCGGTTCCAGAGCCGCCGGTTGGCGGAGATGCTGTCCACACACCGACTCCAGCACTGCCTGCCGGGGGCGGTCAACACGAATAGGGCAGTGGCCGGTTCTCGCCTCGGTCCGGTCCTGGCGCTGGCTCTGGCTCGGCCCGTGATCCGCCGGACGGTCCCTGGTGAGCCGCCGCCAGACGGTTGAGAACTTCCATGGGGGTGAGGCTCCAGCCGACCAGGCGCGGCCCGCTCCAGTTGATGCCGATCAGGAGTCCGTCCCGGGCGACATCGGGCAGTTCGCGATCACGCCAGGTGTCCAAGGGCATGGATTCGACGCGCAGTCCCTGCCCCCAGATCTTCGCTGCCCTCTGGGCGCGGGCTGAGGTCGACCAGAAGGGAAGGCTTCGTATGCCGTCCGCAGAGAGAGAAGGCTTCGTATGCCGTCCGCAGAGAGATGAGTCGGAATTCCGTCGTCATCTCGGATGAACCAGACAACTCCGCTTTGGCGGACGTCTTGGAAGAATGCCGCCGCTTGCGAACCGCTCTGGCTCATGGCCGCCGAGCCTAGCGCTCCCCGCTGCTCATTTCGGCAGAAGTTCTCAGCCGTTGACGTCGACGTCGTCGAAGAGGGTGAGCATCCGGCTGAGGACGTGGACGCAGGTGTCCACGTCGGCCGGGGTCAGGTCGGGCGCCGCCTCGCGCAGCAGTGCGTGCTCGCGGGTGACGGTGGTCTCGATCGCCGTGCGCCCGGTGTCGGTCAGGCGGATCAGGGGGGACCGGGCGTGGGCGGGGTTCGGGGCGGTCTCCACCAGGCCGGCGGACACGGCGTCGTTGACCATGCGCTGGACGAACTGGCGGCTGATCGACTGGGCCCGGCCCATCTGGGGGACGGTCATCGGGCCGTGTGCGCGCAGCAGGTCGAGCACCGCGCGGACGCCCACGGACAGGCCCTGCCGGGACGCGTCCTGTTCGATCTTGCGCTGGACCCGCCGGTAGAGCGGGCCGACCAGGGCGAAGACCTCCATCAGGCGCGGGCCCGCCTCGTCGGGCGGCAGGGGACTGGTTCCATCGCTCACACACTGATGGTAAATGACAACTGGGTTGTCAAACATGGAGGGGTGTGACAACTTGGTTGTCATGAGTGAAGCTTTCGGTCTCCGGTTCTTCGTGTCCTGTGACGGCGACCTCGCCTACCGTGACACCGGTGGCGCGGGCGCCCCCGTCGTGCTGCTGCACGCCGGTTTCGTCGACCACACCATGTGGGACGAGCAGATCCCCTCCCTCGCGCGGGAGTTCCGCGTCATCGCGCCGGACGCCCGCGGTCACGGGTGGTCCGCCAACGCCGGTCGCCCGTTCCGGCAGGCCGACGACCTCGCCGCGCTGTTGCGCCACCTGGACACCGGCCCCGCCGTCCTCGTCGGCGTCTCCATGGGCGCGGTGATCGCCGTCGGCACCGCGCTGGAACACCCCGATCTGGTACGGGCGTTGGTCCTCTCCGGCGGCGGTACGGACGAGCCCGAGTTCACCGAGCCCTGGTCCAAGCAGGCCCAGGCGACCCAGTTCCACGCGCTCGCCGCCGGGGACATCGAGGGCTGGCAGGACGCGAGCGACGCCTGGGTGCACGGCCCGGAGCGCCCACGGGACGCCGTCCGCCCAGAGGTCTACGCCCGCCTGCGCGCGATGCGCCGGCGCACCATCGCCAAGCACACGCTCGACGAGCCCAGCCACCACGTCCCGGTCAGGGACCTCGCCGCCCGCGCCGGCCGGATCGCCGTCCCCGTGCTCGCCCTCGACGGCGCGCAGGACGCCCCCGAACTCCGGGCCGCCGCCGTGTCCGTCGCGCGCGCGGCACCGCGGGGCCGGACGGCCGTCATCGACGACGCCGCGCACTTCCCCAACCTCGACCACCCCGAGGAGTACACCCGCGCCGTCACCGACTTCGTCCGCGGTCTGGAAGATCCGGAAGGTCTGGGCGGCCCAGGAGGCCCGGGTGGGCTGGGCGGGGAGCCGTCGCCGCGGTTCTAGACGACCTCCCCGCCCACCCCCGTGCGGAACGTCCGCCGGTACGCCCTCGGGGTCACCCCGAGGGCCTGTTGCAGGTGCTGGCGCATGGACTGCGGTGTGCCGAAGCCCGCGTCGCGGGCGACCTGGTCGACCGAGAGGCCGGTGGTCTCCAGGAGGTGGCGGGCGCGTTCGACGCGCTGCTGGGTGAGCCACTGGCCGGGGCTGACGCCGACCTCCTCGCGGAAGCGGCGGGTGAAGGTGCGCACCGACATGGCCTCCTGCTCGGCCATGTCCCGCAGCTGGATCGGCTCGTGCAGCCGGCCGAGCGCCCAGGCGCGGGCGGCGGTGGTCGTGGCCACCTGCGGGTCGGGGACCGGGCGCTGGACGTACTGCGCCTGGCCGCCGTCGCGGTGGGGCGGTACGACCGTACGGCGGGCCACCTCGTTGGCGACGGCCGCGCCGTGGTCGCGGCGCACCATGTGGAGGCACAGGTCGAGCCCGGCGGCCACCCCCGCCGAGGTCAGCACGTCGCCGTCGTCGATGAACAGCACGTCCGCGTCCACCCTGACCTTCGGGAACAGCCGCTGGAGGTGCTCGGCGTGCCACCAGTGCGTGGTCGCCGGGCGGCCGTCGACGAGGCCGGCGGCGGCGAGGACGTACAGGCCGGTGCAGATGGAGGCGAAGCGGGTGCCGGGGCGGACGAGGGCCAGGGCGGCGGCCAGCTCGTCGGTGAGCCTGCCCTCCTCGTAGACCGGGCCGAGTTCGTACGACGACGGGACGACCACCGTGTCGGCCGTGGCCAGAGCCTCCGGTCCGTTCGGGACGTACAGGGCGAAGTCGGCGTCCGTCTCGACCAGGCCGGGCGGGCGCACCGAGCAGGTCACCACCTCGTACAGCAGCCGGCCCTCGGCATCCCTCGCACGACCAGCACGGCACCCCTGCGCCGGTAGGACTGCCCAGACGCAAGCGCGGTCTGTTGCAGCGCTTCGGTCAAGGTCTCCTCCGCCAGGTCAAGGCGACCGAGCTGCACGTAGCGCGCGCCCCGTTCCTCCGCCAACCGGGTGCCATCGAAGCGCAGCCATCCACCGTTGGTGCTGTCCGTGGGCAGGTCCCTGACCCGCTCGGCCTGGTCGAGCGCCTGCTCACACCCGGCCAGGTCTCCGAGGCCGGCGTACGCCTCGGCCTGGACTGAGGCGACCCAGTGCCGCGTGGCGAGGGTGCGGTCTCCCCTCCCCGCCAGCCTCTCGGCCAGTGTCAGGAGCTGCGCAGCCTGCCGGTATCGCTGCTCCGACATGTCCACGTAGGCGTGCCGCACAAGGGCACAGGCCCATAGGTCGAAGGCTCCGGCGTCCTTGCTGACGGAAGCTGCAAGGGCGTAGGACGCTGCCGCGTCGGTGTATCGGTTGGCATCGAAGGCAACTTCTCCGGCGAGTTGGAAGAGATCGGCTGCCGCGTTCAGGAGTGGACGGGAGTTGCCTCGGGTGTCCGTTGCCAGGGCTTCGTTCAGCGTGGCGAGCTGGTCGCGAACGATGGGGTAGACAGAGCCCTTGGAGCGGGCCAGTTGGTAGACCTGCCACAGGTGGCTGTTCATCCGCGCGAAGTCGGATGGTGCGCCCCTGCGCACCCCGTCCGTGAGGGCTGCGGCCTCGTCCAGAGGCAGGGCGGTGAGTGCTCCGCTGACTGTGAGGATGCGGAGGAATTCGCGGCGGATCATTTCGTCGGGGTCTCCCGCGCCTGGATGGTCACTGGACTGCTGCCCTGTGGCCTCCTGGCTGGCGGCTCGTGGCTGCGGCAGGAGGGCGTCAAGCTCGATGAGAGTGACTTCGAGGGCACTGGCCAAGCCCCTTCGCTGGGGTGGCTGGGGTTCGATCCTGCCGCTCTCCCAGCGTCCGACCGTTGTTCGGTCCACCCCGAGTAACTGAGCCAAGTTCTCCTGACTGTAGCCCAGGGTCTTGCGCCGTTCCGCCAGCCCCATGACGGCCCCTTCCCATGACCTGAACCTACGTCGCTGCCGTGCACGGATCTGCGTCAAGACTGCCGCATTGATGCCGTGGAAGGTCCGGACTCCTGGCGGTTTCCTTGGGGTTGTCGCAAACGGCACGGGCGAGAACCTGCGGAAGGGTGCGGACATGGGAACGCAGAACGGCATGGCGAACGATGGCTTCGGCTCCACTCGGGCCGTGGACCTCGGCACTGATCGCCGCGTTCTCATGAGCCTTCGGGTATCCCGTGACTCGGGTCGCACCTGGCAGCAGAGCACCAGGGTTCGGGAGGGTGACCCGTTCGTCATCCTGTCCGACCCGGGCCGATACCCGCCCTGCGGGTGTGCCCGCTGCACGGGGCACGACTCGCTGTCCGCCACGTCGCTCCGCCCGGCTGACATCGAGCCGAGGACGGCGTGAGGTCTGGCTTACGGAACTGGGTGCTGCGCCGCTTCGGCCGGTACGCAGGTCCGCTCTACCTGGCCATGATCCTCGGCGGCTCGGCCGTGTTCCTCACCGGAGCCCTTGCGGCGCGGTAGCTGCCTCGCAGGCTGCTGCCCTCCCGTTCCTCCCGCCGGAGTCCCGGCGGGTGTTTCCGAGTAGAGAGGTAAGTCCGATGGTGGAAGAGAACACCGGTTCGGTGGCCCCCGAGGGGGGTGGCCTGCTCGTCGCGAAGCGCAAGATCGTGGCCGCGCGGACGCGTGCCGAGCAGGAGTCGGACGTCAGTAGCGGGCGTTCCGACGGCAACGACTGACGCGGCTGCCCACGATGCTTGATGCAGCCTCGTGGGCGGGGCGTCTGGGCGGGGACACGTTCCTCGCCCAGACGTACCACCGCTCCTACGCGCACTTCCCCGGAACCGCCGACACGGCGGGCCTCTTCTCCTGGGACGACTTCAACCGGATCATCGCCGCGCAGCGACTGGAGCCGCCCCGGCTGCGCCTGTCGGCCGATGGCGAGATGGTCCCTCTTCATCGCTACGCGATCCCGACCACGAACCGCCGCGCGGTCACTTGGTCCCGCATCCAGCCGGCGGACTTCCACGCCCAGCTCAAGGACGGCGCATCGCTGGTCCTCGATGCGGTGGAGAAGATCCACCCGGCGGTGGGTGCGGCTGCCGAGGGTCTGGAACGGTTCCTCGGCACGTCTGTGCAAGCCAACGCGTACGCGTCCTGGACCGATCGTGAGGGCTTCGGCCTGCACTGGGACGACCACGATGTCGTGGTCGTGCAGGTTCACGGCTCGAAGCGATGGCGCTTGTACGGCTCCACCCGTGAGGCTCCCACCTTCCGGGACGTGGAGTCGCCGGAGACTCCCGAGGGCGACCCGGTGGCGGACATCGTGCTCGCTCCCGGCGATGTGCTCTACCTGCCTCGCGGCTGGTGGCACGCGGTCACGGCTGACCAGGGGACGGAGTCGCTTCACCTCACGTTCGGCATGGTCCCGCACACGGGCGCGGACCTCATGCTCTGGGTCGTGGATCAGCTCCGGTCGTCGCTCGCACTTCGCAAGGACATCCCGCGGTTTGCCTTCCTGCCGGAACAGTCCGACTTCATCGAGGCCGTACGCCGTGAAGTGCTGAACATGGCGGCCGATCCCCGGTTGGTGGAGCGGTGGGCGGAGTCCATCGACACGACCGATCTGGGCCACGCGATCCCCTCACTGCCGTACGTGGACGGGTTGCCCGCACGGCCGGAGATCACGGTGAAGCTCACGGCTCCAAGGGCCCGTCTGGCGGCGAACCCTGCACACAGCACGGTCACGTTCTCGGCGGCCGGTACGGCCTGGGACTTCACCGAGTCGGCCGCGCTTGTCCTGGGCGCGCTGCTGATCGGTCAGCCGGTCACCCTGGGCGCCCTGGCTGACTCCGCTGGGCTGGACGTGAAGGACGTGGCCGAACTGGTCTGGGTCCTCATCGAGGGCCAGGCGGCTGCGGTCGTAGGGACGGGCCTGTGACCGCCGCTCTCTCCTTGGGGACATACCGCGTGCGTGCCGTCGGTCAGGCGGCACGCACCGCCCTGGCTGCCGGTAGCCCCTGGGTGGACACGGCACCCAACTACGCCCACGGTCGGGCGCATGAGGAGCTGCGCCCGGTTCTCGGGGAGTACCCCACCGTTCGGGTAGCCACGAAGACAGGGTTCTTCACGGAGGAGCAGGGGCGTACCGCGCTGGCTGAAGGCGCGCTCACGCGGGAAGAGGCGGCCGGTAGGCACAGCCTGGAACGGGGCTTCATCCGCTGGCAGACGGAGCGTTCGTTGGCCGTGCTCGGCCGCGCTGACCTGATCTTCGTGCACAACCCAGAGCACCACGGGCACAGCCTTGACCGTGCCGCTCTCCACTGGCGTGTGCGGGAAGCTTTCACGGCACTGGAAGAGTTCGCCCATGAGGGCCGGATCGAGGGGTACGGCGTCGCCACGTGGTCCGGCTTGACCTCGGAAGCGTTCACCGTTCCCGAGTTGCTTGCGCTTGCCCGGCAGGCGGCGGGTTCCGCCGAGCATCACTTCACGGGCTTGCAGATGCCGGTCAGTCTGATCATGGATGACCTGATCAGGCAGGCACTCGACGACGGCGGACCGCTGGTGCTGGCGAAGGACGCGGGGCTGATCACGTTCGGCTCCGCTCCGTTACACGGCGGCGAACTGCTGGGTGCCATGACACCCGAACTGGTGAACTTCATCCGCCCCGGCCTGTCGGCCGCAGCCGCTGCCCTGCTGGCTGCTGGATCGTGCCCCAGCCTCGATGTCGTCCTGACTTCCGCGAGCACCCGCGAACACTGGGACGATGCGGCGAAGGCTCTGGCTGCGCCACTGACGGCCGAGGAACTGAGGAGGGTGACCGATGAACTCACCGCCGAGTGAGGACGTACAGACCCGGATGGAGGCCGCGCACGACCGTGCGGCCAAGGCTCTGGGTCTCACGTGTACGGGTCCGTTGGCGTGGGGGTTCCAAGGTGTCACCCTCGGTCGGCAGGCGGGGGACCGGTGGCTACGGCTGAGCCGGTCCGCCAAGAGGAACGCGGGTAGGCAGCAGGGGCAGGGCATCGTGGGGGCGTCCCTGCTGTTGCCTGACGCGGTCCCGCGTCCGCGCCTGTACGAGGTGCACGACTGGACTGACGGTGAGTGGGCCTTCGAGTCCGAAGTCCTCGACTTCGTGACGCAACCCGTCGTATCCCCAGAAAGGGCCGACCTGGACCGCGACCCCGGCTTGCCTGACGAGTGGTGGGCCGACCTACGCCGAGCCCTGGCCGTGCTCGCTGAGGCGGAGGGAACGAAGGTCACTGTCCGGGATGGGTGGATCGAACGCGCCTTCCCCCAGTTCCTCGGCATCCCCGCCCCGTCCAAGGTGGAGCGAGTGACCGGTCACGGTGACTTGCACTGGGGCAACCTCACCGCCATGCCCCTGGCCCTGCTGGACTGGGAGCGGTGGGGACTGGTGCCCTACGGCTACGACGCGGGGCTTCTCCACTCCAACAGCCTGCTCGTTCCCGACGTGGCGGACCGTGTCCGGCTGGAGTTCGCTCCGGTCCTGGACACCCCAGCCGGCCGAGTCGGGGAGCTTGCTGCCCTGGCGGAGATGCTGCAAGCCGTAGCCCGTGGCTGGTACCTGGACCTGGCACCGCGCCTACTCGCTCAGGCGGAGGCACTCACAGGAGTTCGGCCACCCGTCCCTGCGCACTCCGAGGTCACTGCCTGAGACTCCGGCGCCAGTACCGGCCCGTGCATGACAGCGGCCCCCGACGTGATGCCGGGGGCCTGTCTGTGTGTCCGTGTACGCCTGTCTCAGGCGCTCTCTCCCAGGTGGCGGTACAACGTGGCACGACCGATTCCCAGGGCCTTGGCGATGGCTGTGACGCTGTCTCCCTTGGCGTGCCGGGCACGGGCCACGGCGAGCGTGTCGTCATCCACGACGGACGGACGCCCACCGACGTTGCCCTTACGGGCCGCAGTCTCCAGCCCCTCCAACGTCTTCTCTCGGATGCCTTCCCGCTCCACCTCTGCACTGACGGCGAGCACGGCAAAGACGATGGCACCTGCCCCGTTCGGGTCGTACACACCCTGAAGGGGACCGGACAGGAGTTCCAGTTGGATGCCGTCCGCCTGAAGGGTCGAAGACAGCGTCATCAGCTCTGCCGCACTGCGGGCAAGACGCTTCATCTCGACCACGGTCAGGATGACCGGCTGATTCGGCACGGCTGCCTTGAACTCCCGGGCCAGCGTGAGCGCCTTCTCCAGCTCCGGCCGCTCCTTCACACGGGTGCTGATCTTCTCCGAGAAGATGCGGGTGCAGTCGGCACGGGCAAGCATGTCCAACTGGGACTGGAGTTCCTGTCCAACGGTTGAGCAACGGGCGTAGCCCAGTCGGATCGCTGCGCCCGGTATCGCGTCGGGCACCTGTATGACGAGAGCGCCCTGTGTCCACGCCTTACCGGGGTTGCGGTCGGCCGGAGTCTTCACGGTCAGTTCCGACTTGAGCGCGGGCACCAGGGCGAAGCGGCCCGTGTGGTAGTTCGCTGCCACCTTGCCCGTGGTCGTACGGCAGGGGCTACCGGCGGGGGCTTCGCACTTCGGGCAGGCGTGGCGTTCGACCTGTGCGGCCGGGGTGTTCGTGGTCATGACGAGACCGTCTCACAAACGTGTCCCGAAAGCCAGACGTGAAGCGATGTTTCGGGACACGTTTGTGAGACGGTCGAGCAGGGGTGAAACGGACACGCTCCGAGCGTGGCCCGTCCGTCCCGAAAACGAAGGTTTACGAGACGCTCTGGTCGCACCCCCTGTCAGCTGGTTTCTGCTCCAACCCCATGAGGTCGAGGATCTCGTCCACCTGCTCCTTGCTGAGCATGGGCGCTCGCGCCAACCAGTACTCCAGCCACTCGTTCGCAGTCATGACAGGGGCAACGCTGACAGCACCATGGTCGTCACGCCCGTGACCAACGGCGACGGCGAAGGGGTGGGGGTATGACCCCCTGAAGGGGCCTTGTGCGACCGCCATGTCTTGGCGGCTCAGATCCTGCCACGGTTTCAGACCCCGTCAGGCGGTGGAGAAGTGAGCCAACGGCGAAGAAGGTGCAGGCAGGAGGGCTGTGCCCGGTGTGGCCGGCACTCAGAGACTGCACAAGAGTGAGGTCTCTTCGAGGCTTGCCGTTTGTTGCTTCCCGTTGTGGCCGCGTAGCGGCCCCTTGCCCGAGCGCCTCGCCTTGGGGTAGCGGGGCGCGGTAGCGCCCCCACTTGGTCAGCTCCCTGGTCTTCCTGATGTCGGCCCCTTCGGGGCCGCTCGTGCGAAGTGTCTTCCGGTTGTGCGGCCGGAGGCCGCGCCTGCCGCTTGGTTCTCTTCGCCGGTGCCCTCGCGACTGGGGGCGCTACCGCGCCCCACTTCTCCTTGCCGCTGACGTGTAAGTACGTACCTGGCTTCCTTCTGTCGGCCCCCTACGGGGCCGCGCTGTGAGGCCAAAAGCTGTGAGGTCAAAAAGACAAGAGAAGACGCGAACGTTTCCGCAGGTGAGATGCCGTCTCGGTACACGTCAGGCGTGTGCTGGCTACACGCGAGAGACGTAGTCAGCGATCGAGGTGCAGGCGGCACGGCACGGGTGCGCCCTTCCTCTTCTGGAAGACGTGAGAGGGGAGGACAAGGCAAGCGGCCCCCGATCGGGACGAGACAAGCTCCAGCTCCCTGGCGCGGGCCAGGGCGTTGTTCGTGCTCTGGTCGGACAGGGGCTTGCCCTCCTTGCCAAGCAGTGCGGCGAGCTTGCCGGGGCCGAAGCTTGCGTGTCCGTGCCGGTCGGCCCAACCGAGGGCCGCGAAGTGGATGCGGTAGGCGAGCTGGTGTCGGGGGTCTTGGGCCATGCGCTGGTACTCGCGCTGAGAGACCCCGCCCCACGGGCGGCCGGGGCCGAAGTTGATGGTGCTGGTCAAGGGGTGGCGACCTCCCGGCGGCGGCCGAGAGCAGCACGTAGCTGTCCTCGGCGAGTGAGTGGAAGTCGCGCAGTACCGTCCTGCGCTTCGGGGCGCCCTCGGCTTCCCCTGCCAGCCCCTTGGGATGCGATGGCCGGCCCGTCGAGGTCGTCCCGGAACCGCTCGAAGGCGTTCAGGTTGGTGTTCGGCCCGAGCAGGCGCAGCCCCGAGCGCCGTACCGCCTCGGCCAGCCGCTCCTGCGCCGCCGCGCCCTCCTCGCCGGTCTCGGCGAACCCGGAGGCGAACGCGACGGCGAACTTCACCTTCGCCTCGGCCAGTTCCTCGATCACCGGCAGCGGGTCGGCCACCAGCAGCACGGCCAGGTCGACCTGTTCGGGCAGGTCGGCGACCGAGGGCCGGCAGGGCAGGCCGAACACCTGCGGGCGGGACGGGTGCACCGGATGCACCCGCGCCCCCACCCGCTCGGCCCAGGCCAGCAGTTGCCGGGTGATCCCGGTGTTGGGGCGGCCCTCGGCGTCCGAGGCGCCGAGGACGGCGACCGACTCGGGCCGGAAGAACCGCGCCAGATCGGGTACGTCCGCGT
The DNA here is from genome assembly GCF_043201585.1 of Streptomyces sp. NPDC048297. Taxonomy (NCBI): domain Bacteria; kingdom Bacillati; phylum Actinomycetota; class Actinomycetes; order Kitasatosporales; family Streptomycetaceae; genus Streptomyces; species Streptomyces sp. NPDC048297. The sequence goes on along the minus strand of NZ_JBICZA010000039.1, from coordinate 56,524 downwards.
ACAGCGGTCGCCCGCTGACGTCGAGGTCGGCCCCGCCGTCCCCGCCTTCCATGGAGTCGGCCCGGCCGTGCACGGCGGGGCCGGGCCGCTGCTCGCCGCAGGCGATGACCCGGGCCCGGCGGGAGTCGGTGGTGAGGGTGCCGTGGGTTGATCCAAGCATCGTTCCGCCCGCTCCTGTGTGACGGGCGCCGGTGGGCGCCGTGGGGCAGCACATTCAACTGACGCTGTGTCAGATTACTGGAACTGACACAGCGTCAGGAATGGGCGGACGGCAAAGTTACGACGCCTCGCGCACCGCGCGTGACGCCCGTTACGTGCGACACCCGTTACGTGCGACACCCGTTACGTGCGACACCCGTTACGTGCGACGCCCGTTACGTGCAGGTGCCGCGCGCGACGCCCACTACGAGCGGTGCCCTCGCGCGACGCCCACTACGAGCGGTGCCCTCGCGCGACGCCCACTACGAGCGGTGCCCTCGCGCGACGCCCGCTACGCGGTCCTCGTTCTCCTGGCGACCGCCTTCGCGATCTTCTCGGCGTCGATGGCCAGTTCGCGGAGCATGCCGCTGATGGGGTTGGTGTAGCCCTGGAAGTAGAGGCCCGGCGCGTCGGCCGGGGTGGCGGCGCCCCGCACCACGGGTCTGCCCTGCCCGTCCAGCACCCCGAGATGCCCGACCAGCCCCTCCAGCCCCCGCGCGTAACCGGTCGCCGCGATCACCGCGTCCGGCGCGATCCGGCTGCCGTCGGCGAGGGCCACCTTCCCGTCCTCGAACCCCTCGACGGCGGCCACGACCTCCACCTTCCCCTTCCGCACGGCGTCGATCAGACCGACGTCCTGCACGGGGATCGCCCCTTCCCTGACCCTGCTGTACAGCCCGGTGTCCGGACGCGGCAGCCCCTGTGCCGACAGGTCCGGCGTACTGGCCTTCGCCAGTGGTCGCGCGAGCCGGTCGACCAGCCGCACCGGCAGCCGTCGTACCAGCACGCCCGTGTACTGGGCGGCCCACCCGGCGGTCGAGCGGCGCACGAGGTGCGGGACGGTCCGCACGGCCAGCCGGACCCGGGCGGCGCCGCCCTCGGCCAGGTCCGCGGCGATCTCGGCGCCGGTGTTGCCGGCCCCGACGACCAGCACGTCCCGGCCGGCGTACGGCGCGGCGTCGCGGTAGTCGCCCGCGTGCAGGAGCGTGCCGTCGTACTCCTCGCGGCCCGGCCAGTCGGGCATGTGCGGGGTGTGGTTGAAGCCGGTCGCGACGACCACCGCGCCGCCCGTCAGCTCGCGCCCGCCCGAGGCGTGCAGCAGCCAGCCCTCCCCGTCCGCCGCCCGGTCGATCCGGAACACCTCGACGCCGGTGACGATCTCCAGCTCGTGGTGCTCGGCGTACTTCTCCAGGTAGCGCACCACGTCGTCCCGGGACACCCAGCGCCCGAACCTGCGGGGCATCGCGAGGCCCGGCAGCGCGGACAGCCGCCGGGTGGTGTGCAGACGCAGCCGGTCGTAGTGGCGCCGCCAGGACGCGCCGACCCGGTCGGACTTCTCCAGCACCACCGCCCGCACACCGCGCGCCCGCAGCGCGTACGCGGCGGCGAGGCCGCCGGGACCGGCGCCGATGACGTAGACGGGACGGTCGTCGGTGGTCCGCGTCAGGGGTGCGGAGGAGGGGCGGGAGGGTGCCATGAGCGCGAGCGTAATCACGCACCTGGTTGTTGGGTCTCGGTCAAGACCGGAATTGGTTGCGGATTGATCACGCCGGTGAGGGGAGTGGGGGTGACAGGTGCCCCGGTGATCACGGATGTGGCGGACTCGGAGGCGGTGCGCGCGAGCGGTGTCCACGGGACTGAACGGCCCAAGCGGCCCGAACGGTCCGAACGGCCTGAACGGCCCAAGTGGCCTGAACGGTCCGAACGGCCTGAACGGTCCGAACCCCTCGGCAATCCAAGCGATCTGACGTACCGTCAGTTCCATGCGGACGATCTGGCTCGACGGTGCGGAGTGGCTCGCGGTGCTGCGTACAGGCCTCGGCCTGTGGTGGCTGGAGAGCTGGCGGCACAAGGACAAGAAGGCCTGGTTCGGGCGCGGGGAGGGCATCGCCTGGGCGGCGGGCGTGGCCGAGAAGCACCGGTGGGCGCCGGTACGGGCGGGCTTCGAGGTGGTGGTGAAGCCCCGGCCGAAGCTGATGGCGTACGTCGTCGCCTACGCCGAACTGGCCCTCGGACTCGGCCTGATCCTGGGCTTCCTGACCCCGGTCGCTCTGGTGGCCGGCCTGCTCCTGAACGCGGTCTACTTCGTCCTCATGATCCACGACTGGGCGGAACGGGGCCAGAACTCGATGATGGCGCTGATCTCGGTGGTCGGGTTCTTCGGGATGGCCTGGCAGACGTGGTCGGTGGACGCGGCGCTGGGGTGGTTCTGATGGGCGCGGCACGTTTCGACGTACCGGAGATCGACGCGTTCACCCGGCCCTACTGGGACGCGGCTGCCGCCGGCCGTCTGCTGATCCGCCGCTGCGGGAGCTGCGGCCGGGCCCACCACTACCCCCGCGAGTTCTGCCCCCACTGCTGGAGCGAGGACGTCACCTGGGAGGAGGCGAGCGGCCGGGCCACCCTCTACACCTGGTCCACGGTCCACCGCAACGACCTCCCGCCCTTCGGCGACCGCACCCCCTACGTCGCCGCCGTGGTCGACCTCGCGGAGGGACCGCGCATGATGACCGAACTGGTCGACTGCGCGGGCCCGGACGCGTCCGCCGACATGCCCCTCCTCGTCACCTTCCACGACGGAAAACCGGTGTTCCGGCCGGCCGACGGACCCGGAACATGAGGGATGCGTCCTGGCATGGCCGTCCTCACGGCCACAGCAGGGTCCGGGTCCAGCCGAACTCCGTGCGCCGGTACTCCAGTCGTACGTGCCGGCGCTCGGGGTCGCCCTGGAAGAACTCCACCGTCTCGGGGCGCAGGCGGTAGAGGGTCCAGGTCGGGGAGGGTTCCGTGGGGTTCTGCCGGGCCCGTTCCCAGGCGGTGGCCGAGGCCTCGCGCAGATCGTCCAGCGAGGGCAGGTCCTCGCTCTGCCTGCCGGTCAGGGCCGCCGCGAGGGCGCCGGTCGAGCGGGCGCGCAGGTCGGCCTGGCTCTCCTTCGCCGGCGCGGAGGTCACCGGGCCGCGCACCCGCACCTGGCGGCCCAGCACCGGCCAGTAGAAGGCGAGGGCCGCGTACGGGTGGGCGGCCAGGGCCCGGCCCTTGCGGCTGGTGGCGTGGGTGGCGAAGGACCAGCCGTCGGCGTCGGCGCCGTGCAGCATCACGATCCGTACGTCCGGGTTCCCCTCGGCGTCGGTCGTCGCGAGCGACATCGTGTGCGGTTCCGGCTGGCCCGCCTCCACCGCCTCAGCGAACCAGCTGGTGAACAGGGGCAGCGGTGTCGGAGGAGCCGTCTGCGGGACGAAGGGTGGCAGCCGTGTCACCTCAGGAGCCCAGACACGCAGGGTCCGGAGCAGGTCGTGGAGATCGGTGTGTGCCATGGACCGAGTATCCCGGTCGGCGGGACGCCCGTTCCCGGCTCACCCGTTCGCGTCGCCCGGCGGCGCGCATGAGCGCACCGGAGTGCGGGGGCGTCCGGCCGCGACCACGCTGAGACCGTGGGTGACGGGAACCAACGGTGAGGGCGGATGATCGTAACGGCGGTGTCGATGCCGGAGGGGACCAGCACGCGGGTGGACGTGGCGGAGGCGCGTCGGCGCCTCGCCACCGACCGCTTCCTGCTCGTCGACGTCGAGCTGCCGGCCGAGGGCCCGGAGCAGGACGAGCCGCTGGCCCGGCGGCTCGGGCTGGGGACCGAGGAGCTGACCTGGTTCGGCGGGACGGAGGAGCCCGCACGGGCCGACTTCCTGGGACAGTCCGTCGGCGTCGTCGTACCGTTGATCCATGACGAGCGGGTCGCGCATATCCACGCCGTGGCGACCGAACGCTTCCTGGTCACCGCGCACCACGGCCCGGCGGACCTCGCGCCGGGCGTCATGACGCGGGTGCGGCGACACCGGCCGCACGACGGCGTCGACCTGCTCTTCTTCCTGCTCCAGGAGTCGCTGGCGACCTATCGCCGGGCCGCGGTGGCGGCACTGGTGGAGGTGGAGGAGCTGGAGGACGACATGTTCCAGCAGCGCCGCCCCGAGCAGATCTACCGGCTGGCCCGGCTGCGCCGTTTCTCCGCCGTGCTGCACCACTCGCTGCTGCCCTACCTGCAAGCGGTGGACGAGGTCGTCACCCAGCGGATGATGAGCCACGACTTCCCGGAGGAGCGGCAACGGCTCGCCAGGGAGTTCCAGCACGCGTCGCGGCTGGTCCTCGCGACCGTGGAGTCCCTCCAGGAGGCCGCCCGCCGGGCCTTCGCCAGCTATTCGTCCCTGATCGCGGGCGAGCAGAACAGTGTGATCAACCGGCTGGCCATCGTGTCGGTGATCTTTCTCCCGCTGTCGTTCCTGACCGGGTTCTTCGGCATGAACTTCACGTTCCTGACGGACAAGCTGGAGAGCAGGGACGAATTCTGGCTGCTCGCCGTCGGGTTGCAGGCGGTGGCCGTGGTCGGCTCCCTCTACCTGCTGCACCGCACCCGGATCTGGCGCAGGCTGCGCGAGGACGACTGAGCGATGACGGCTGCGCGATGACGGCTGAGCGAGGACGACTGCGCGATGACGGCTGCGCGATGACGGCTGAGCGCTCCGCCGGGCCGGTGATCGATCCGGTCACCGGCCCAGCACCACTGTCCCCGACGAGCAGAACCACCCGCCGGTCCCGGAGGCGACGCCGAGCCGCGGAAGCGCCCCGTCCGCCGTCCGTACCTGCCGCTGGCCGCCCTCGCCGCGCAGTTGTCGTACCGCCTCCACCAGCAGGAACAGCCCGCGCATCCCGGGATGCTGGGCCGACAGGCCGCCCCCGTCGGTGTTCACCGGCAGTTCCCCGCCGCGCACCAGCAGCCGGCCCTTCTCCACGAACGCCCCGCCCTCGCCCTTGGCGCAGAAGCCCAGGTCCTCCAGGGTCACCAGGGTCATGTAGGTGAAGGCGTCGTAGATCTCGGCGAAGTCGATCTCGGCCGGGCGCACCCCGGCCCGTTCGAAGGCGAGCCGGCCGCTGACCGCCGCCGGGGACCGTGAAGTCCTCCCACTCCGACATCGCCGCGTGCGAGACGTGCTCACCGGTGCCGAGGACCCAGACCGGGGCGGTACGGCAGTCCCGCACGTACTCCTCGGCCGCCAGCAGCACCGCCGCGCCGCCGTCCGAGCGGATGCAGCAGTGCAGTTTGGTGAAGGGGTCGGCGATCATCGGTCCGGACAGGACGTCGTCGACCGTGACCGGGTCGCGGAACATCGCGTCCGGGTTCAGTGCCGCGTTGGCTCTGGCCTGCACGGCGACCTCGGCCAACTGCTCGACGGTCGTGCCGTGTTCGACCATGTGCCGGCGGGCCGCCATCGCGTACTTGGCGATCAGGGTGTGGCCGTAGGGGACCTCGAACTGGAGGGGGCCGCGCGCGCCGAAGGAGAGGTTCCCGGTTCTGCGGCCCGCCTTGATGTCCGCGCGGGCCGTCGAGCCGTAGACCAGCAGGACGGCGTTCGCGTGGCCCGCGGCGATCGCGTCCGCCGCGTGGGCCGCCATCACCTCCCAGGTGGAGCCGCCGACGGAGGTGGAGTCCACCCAGGTGGGGCGCAGACCCAGGTACTCGGCCACCTCCACCGGGGCCAGCGTGCCGAGACCCGCCGAGGCGAAGCCGTCCACGACGGACCGGTCCAGGCCCGCGTCCGCGAGGGCGCGGCGCGCGGCCTGGGCGTGCAGGGTGTACGGCGTCGCGTCGTCCACCCGGCCGCAGTCCGAGAGGGCCACCCCCACCACGGTGACTTTCCGGCTCCCTGAGGTCATGAATCTGACGGTACATCAGATCAGGTGGGGTGCGGCAGGCGTCGCACCCCTGTGCCTCACCGCGCTCTCGTCTTAATATGACGGTCCGTCAGATCCGTTCGGAGGGACGAGCGTCGAAGGGAATGGCCATGGACACGCGCCTGACCGCCGAGCAGGAGGGGATCCGCCGCACCCTGCGCGAGCTGCTGAGCAGACGCTGCGGCGCCGAGGAGGTGCGGGCCGCCGTCGAGAGCCCCGGCGGTCACGACCCCGCCCTGTGGTCCGCCCTCGCCGGGCGCCTCGGACTGCCGGGCCTCGCACTCCCCGAGGAGTACGGCGGGGCCGGCTGCTCGGTCACCGAACTCGCCCTCGCCTGCGAGGAGATGGGGCGAGCGCTCGCCCCCACCCCGCTGACCGCCACCTCCGTCCTCGCCGCCCCGCTGCTCCTCGCCCTCGGCACCGACGCCCAGCGCGCCGACCTGCTGCCCCGCATCGCCGCCGGCACCCTCACCGCCACCCTCGCCGTCCCCGGGCCCGCGCTCACCACCACGCTGGCCCTCACCGGCGACAACGACGGCGAGTGGGCCGGCGGCGGCCGGGCGGGCGGCGTACAGGCCCGGCAGACGGAGGACGGGTGGCGGCTGTACGGGCAGGTCGACCAGGTGCTCGACGGGCACAGCGCCGGACTGCTCGTCGTCGCCGCGCACACGGGAGGGTTCGCGCGGTCCCGGATCCTGCTGTTCCTGGTGGCGGGGGACGCGCCCGGAGTCGTACGGAGGCGGCGCACCGCACTTGACAGTACGCGGGGGCAGGGGTGTGTGCAGTTGCGGGAGGTGGGTGCGGAGGTGTTGGGCGCAGGCGCAGGCGCAGGCGCTGGCTCAGGCAGGACGGACTCGCTGTCCGCGCTCGCCGCGCTCGCCGCGCTCGGCGACACCGTCGCGGCCGTGCTCGCGGCGGAGGCCGTGGGGGCGGCGGAACGGGTGCTGGAGCGGACCGTCGAGTACGTCGGACAGCGGGAGCAGTTCGGGCGGCCCATCGGGTCGTTCCAGGCCGTGAAGCATCGGCTCGCGGACGTGTATGTGGCGGTGCAGGCGGCTCGTTCGGCCGCGTACTACGCCGCGTGGGAGGCGTCTTGCCGCGGTGCCTCGGCCTCGCCGTCACCCTCGGGGGTGCTCCCACCCGCACCACCCACGCGGCGCTCATCGCCAGGTGCGGGTGGCCCCCGCGATGCGACCCCGCCGTCGGCGTCTCCCGGCCCGGCGCCGTCCCCGGCCCCGACGCCGCTCGAACGGAGGCGGGGGGAAGGGGCCGACGGGATCAGGCAGGGGGAGGCGCACGCGGAGCGGAGTGGTGGGCTCGCGCTTGCGCAGGCGTTGGAGACGTTGCGGCTCGCGGCGGGGGAGGCGATCCAGTTGCACGGGGGGATCGGGTTCACCTGGGAGCACGAGGCTCACCTGTATTTCAAGCGGGCGGCCAGGGACGAGCTGCTGTTCGGGCCCGTGCACCGGCTGCGGGACCGGGCGGCCGAGCGGTCCGGGCTGTTCGCGCGCGGGGAGGTGGCGGTGTGAGAAGCGACGCCGGCGTGCGGTTCGTGCAGCGGCTGTCCTCCACGCGCGGCTTCGCCAAGGTCGCCCCGCATGTGATTCCGGCCCTCGACCGGGCCGTCCACCGGCTCACCCGGGGCCGGTACCTGCTCAGCACCCAACTGCTGCCCGGAGTGATCCTCACCGCCACCGGAGCGAAGAGCGGGCTGCCCCGCCGTACCCCCCTCGCCTGCATGCCGGAGACGGACGGTCACGGCTGGCTCCTGGTCGGCTCCAACTTCGGCCGCACCGAACACCCCGCCTGGACCCACAACCTCCTCACCCACCCGAACGCCTCGATCAGCTGGAAGGGCCAGGACATCCCCGTCACCGCGCGACTGCTCGCAGGGGAGGAACGGTCGGCGGCCTGGAAAGCACTGCTGACGTTCTGGCCGCCGTACGCCGGCTACCAGGCACGCGTGGAACGAGAGATCAGGGTCTTCCGGCTGACGGTAACGACAACCCCCTAGGGCATCTGCCACAGGAGAGGCGGACGAGCGGGGCCGGTCCCGGCAATCAGCGGGTGAGGATCCAGCGTGCTCCGCCGGGCAGGTGCCGGACGTGGGCGCGGCCGTCGGGCTCGTCATGTCGACGCTCCCTTGCCGGTTCGAGCGTTGCCCATGCCCGGGGCCGTGCTCGCGGTCGACGTGGAGGCGGACGATGCTCACTCGGCGGTCGGCGACCGTGGGAGTGAGCGAGTGTTTGTACGCACGTCTTTGGGCACCGGCGCACCAGGGTTTCGTGGCTCCACCGCGTGCCAAGTTGATCTGGCTTTACCGGCATGCCACGGCAGTTCGGGCGGGGTTCCGGCTGGTCTGCTCAGCGCGTCCTGCTCGTGATCGAATAGGGGATGACCTCGTTCTGGACTGGTAAGCGGGTACGTCTGCGCGGTATCGAGCCTGAGGACTGGACGGCGTTCATGGGTTTCGCCGTCGACGAGGAGCGGTTGGGAGACCTGTTGCGTCCGCCTCGGTCTGCCGAGGGGTTCCGCGCCTGGGCGAAGGAACAGGCCGTCGCGAAGTCCGACGGCGACTGCTTCAGCTTGGCCATCGAAGCCTTGGACACGGGGCAGATCGTCGGGGCTGTCGGCTCGCACCAGGCAGATCCGCGTGCGGGGCGGTTCGAGTACGGCATCACGATGGGGGCTGAGCACCGACGCAAGGGCTACGCGGCACAAGCCGTGGTGATGCTGCTGCGATTCATGTTCGCCGAGCGGCGGTACCACAAGTGCGAGGCGCGGATCTTCGGGCACAACGAGGCATCGCTTGCATTGCATCGCCGTCTCGGCTTCGCCGAGGAGGGGCGTCTACGCGATCACGTGTTCCTCGCCGGACGGCACCATGACCTGGTCGTGATGGGCATACTCGCTGACGAGTTCGCGCAGTTGTACTCGATGAACGAACTTGCGTGAATGCCGGGGCCTCCGCAGCAGAGTGAGACCGCTTCAACCCGCTCGGCGATGAGCCCACGTCGGAGTGAATGAGTTGGGCCGACGGGTCGACGCCGAGCGCGTCGGCGATGGCCTGAAGAGTGGCGTCGGTGACACCCCGCTCGCCGCGCTCGATCTTGCGGATCGTGCCCAGGGCGACGCAGGCAGCGGTGGCCAGTTCGGCCTGGGTCATCTTGGGCCGGACGACGCTGCGGTAGTAGGCGATACGCCGGCCTGCTCCACCATCGGTGTTCGCGGGCATCGGTCTCCGTTCGGACATCCGCACCGAACGGTACTCGCGTCACAGGCCGCGCGTGCTCGAAGCGGCTCCGCCAACATGCCCGGTTTGCTTCGCTGTTGTCACCGGACAATCCCTACCAGGTCCATGAGTCCGTTGATCCGCCAGTCTGCGGCAGCAACCGTTTCGGGCGCGTCGGCCCAAAGATGCCCCCAGGGACCGCGACGAATGTGCGCGGTGCGCAGCCCCGCCGCCTTGGCCGGGAAGAGGTCGTTCGCAGGGTGGTCTCCGACGTACACCGTCGCGTTCGCGGACGCTTGCGCCACATCCAGCACCCGCTGGAAGAACCCCGGCTGTGGTTTGGCCACGCCCCACTCGCCTGATGTGACGATCAGGTCTGCGGGCAGGTCGAGCGCGCGCAACAGGTCGCCGGCGCGAGCGGTCTGATTGCCCGCGACGACTACCCGCACCCCCGCCTCACGCATTGCGCGCAGGGCCGGACGGACGTCGTCGTACAGGTCACCCTCGTCCAGGTCCTCACCACAGCCGGCCTCTTCCCGGGCGCGGTATTCGGCCGCGACGTCGATACCGGGGCGCACGAGCCTCAGAGCCTCCGCGTTGTCCCGGCCCTGAGCGACGACGGCGCCGACGAGTGCGGGCAGGGTATGGCGGGGAACGCGCAACCAGTCCGCCCACGAAGCCCAGTACCGGTCGTCCCGGGTGATGGTCTCGCCGACGTCGAGTACAACGGTTTCGATCACGCGGTGGAGCGTACGGGGCCTGGTGAGGGCGTCACCGTGTGAGCCGGATGCTGCGCGGCTGCCAGGGGCCAGGGGCCAGGGTTCGCGGAGCTACATCGTCGCCAGGCGCTCCACCAGCAGCACCGCCCCGACCCCCAGCATCGCCGCCCCCGACGTCCGCGTCACCGCCCGCGCCGCGGCCGGCCTCGCGGAGAGCAGCGCACGCGACAACGTGCCGACGGTGAGGTAGACGGCGGCGCAGCAGGCCATGTGGAGCAGGCCGAGTGCCGCCGTCTGGGCGGGGACGGGCAGGTGGGTGCCGTGGAGGGTGAGGAACTGGGGCAGCACGGAGAGGTAGAGCAGCAGGCCCTTGGGGTTCAGGCCGCTGATCGTGGCGCCGCGCAGGAAGAGGCGGGCGTCCGCACCCGAGGCCTCATGGGCCGCCCCCAGGTCCGAGGCCTTATGGGCCGCACCCGGGGTCGCGAGCGCCGCCCCCGAGATCTCGTTCGCCGCACCCGGGGCCGCAAGTGCCGCACCGGGGGCCGCAAGCACCGCACCCGGGGCCGTAAGCGCCCCATCCGGAGTCTCCTCCGGCGCACCCGCGGCATCGGCCCCCGCCCCCACCCCCGGCACCCCCGGCCGCCGCAGCACGCCCCACCCCAGCCACAGCAGATACCCCGCGCCCGCCACCGTCAGTGCCGTCAGGAGTTTCGGTGAGCCCGCCACCAGGATCGCGAGGCCTGCCGTCGCCAGTGCCGTGTGCAGGGCGTAGCCCGAGACCAGGCCCGCGACCGCGCGCGGGATCGAGTGGCCGCGCAGGGTGGTCGTGATGACGTACGCCCAGTCGGCGCCCGGCACGCACACCAGCAGCAGGTCGACGGCGAGGAAGGAGAAGAGCAGTCCCGAGTCCATGAAGGCGACATTAGGCGCGAATGGGCCGAAGGTGTTCCCGAAGTTTGCCCGTGATCGGGGATTCTGGGGAAGGATCTGCTTCATGGACGACGTGGACCGGAAAATTCTTGCCGAGCTGCAGCAGGACGGGCGGCTGACCGTGACCGAGCTGGCCGCCCGGGTGCGGCTCAGTGTCTCGCCGTGTCACCGGCGGCTGCGCGAGCTGGAGCGCTCCGGTGCCATCCAGGGGTACCGGGCGGTGGTGGACGCGACCGCCCTCGGGCTGAACTTCGAGGCGCTGGTCTTCGTCTCCATGCGGCAGGAGGACCGGGAGACGGTCGCCGAGTTCGAGCGGGCGGTCGGCGAGCTGGACCATGTGCTGGACGCACAGCGGCTGTTCGGCGAGCCCGACTATCTGCTGCGCGTGGCCACCGCCGACCTCGCCGCGTTCCAGCGGCTCTACGACGACCGGCTCGCGACCCTGCCGGGGGTGCAGCGGCTCACCTCGACGCTGGTGATGAAGCACGTCGTGAAGGACCGGCCGTTGCCGGCGTGAACCCGCGCCGAGCGCCTGCGTATGCGCGCCCGAGCCGCCCGTCCGCGTATGCCCGTCCGCGTATGCGCGACCGTCCGGGAGGCCGTACGGTTCTCCTTCGCCGCCCGCCCGCGTACACGTAAGCGCACCCCCGTAAGCGCACCTGCGTACCCGCCCCCCACAGCAGCGCAGGCGGCGGTTCACGAAGGGTGAACCGCCGCCTGCCAGACAGGACGTGCGCCCGGGTGCTGCCCCGGGGCGTTATCTCGTCGGCTTCTTGCCGGTCACACCCAGATGCACCAACAGCGCCAGGTTCGGCTTGAGTTCGGCCTGCTTCACGCCCCAGGTCTGGAAACCCTTCTGGTGCGCGGCCACGGCCGCGAGCATGGCGACCAGTGAACCCGCGACGGCCGCCGGGTTCACGTCCTTGTCGACCCGGCCCTTGGCCTGCAACTCGGCGATGGCGTCCGACAGGGAGTTGTTCACCGAGTTAAGGATCTTCATGCGGATCTTGTAGAACCGTTTGTCCCCCTCGGCGGCGCCGAGGTCGACCACGCGCAGGATCGCGTCGTTCTTCCGCCAGAACTCCAGGAATCCGTCCACCAGTTCCTGCGAGGTCTGCCATCCGGCCTTGCCGACCCAGGCACGCCCTTCGAGCAGCTCGGTCAACCCGGCGCCCTCGGCGGCCATTTGCTCGGCGATCTCCAGGACGGCACCTTCGACGTCCGGGAAGTACTGGTAGAAGGTCGCGGGCGAAGTCCCCGCCTTCCGGGCGACATCGATGACCTTGACGTCCCGGTAGGGGGAGGAGCTGAGCATCTCGCTGAGGCAGTCGAGCAGCTTCTGCCGGGTCGCCTGCCCACGCCGGCCGGCCACGCGGCCGTCGACGGTACGCACTTGTCCTGTCATGCCGTCAGCTTACCGAGGGGTGATGGGAGCGCGATTCGGCCGACTGCAAATGGGGTGCACGGGGGAGCGGAGGATGGTGTGGCTGGTCTGCGCGCTGCGCGCGACCCCGCTACTTTGGCGACATGGCCGAAAACAGGGCATCGGTGTACGGAGAGGGCGTCCCGTGCTGGGTGGACGCCCAGCTGTCCGACGTCGAGGCGGGCAAACGGTTCTACGGTGAACTTTTCGGGTGGACCTTCGAGACCGCCTTCGGCACCTCCGTGCTGGCCCGGCTCGACGGCGAGCCCGTCGCGACGCTGGCCCAGAAGGCGGACGGGCGGCTGCCCACCGTCTGGACGGTGTACTTCGCCACCCCGGACGCCGCGGCGCTCACCCGGCGGATCACGGCGGCGGGCGGACAGGTCGTGATGGCGCCCACGGGCGTGGAGGACCTGGGCACCGTCGCCCTCGCCGCCGACCCCGGAAGGGCGGTGTTCGGGCTGTGGCAGCCCGGCACCCACCCGGGCTTCGGGCGCCGGCACGCGCCGGGCACCTTCGCCTGGGTGGAGCTCTACACCCGCGACACCGCCGCCGCGAACACCTTCTACGGCGATCTCTTCCACGAAGCCCTGTTCGGCGAGGGCGCCGAGCCCGACTTCGGCCGCGCCGACGTCGGTGACGTCTTCGCGGCGGAGATGCCCCCGCACTTCCTCACCCACTTCCGGGTCGCGGACCTGGACGACGCCCTCGGGGCCGTCCAGCGGCTCGGTGGCCGGATCCAGGTGCCACCCTTCGAGACGTCGTACGGGCGGGTGGCCGTCGTCACCGACAATCAGGGGGCGTCCTTCGCGCTGCTGCGGCGCTGAGGGGCGCTGAGGGGCGCTGAGGGGCGCCACCACAGCGCCACCACAGCGCCGCAGCAGCGAGAAGGCGGCGTCACGGATGCGCCGCCGCGGCGACCACGGCAGTGAAATGACCGTATTCGCCATGAGACACCCCGATTCGTCGCCGGGTTCGCAACCGGCCGCCCGGCCAGGAAGAATCGGGGTGCGTGCCGCCATGGCGGTGCGGTGGTGAGACGCTGCACTTCGGTCGCGTCCATTCGGTGGTGGCGCGGCTCGTACGGGGAGGTGGCAGGCAAGTGGTGGATCAGCTGACACAGCACGATCCGCGGCGGATCGGGCCGTTCGAGGTGCTCGGCCGGCTGGGGGCCGGCGGCATGGGGCTGGTCTATCTCGCCCGGTCGGCGTCCGGCCGGCGCGTGGCGATCAAGACGGTCCGCACCGAGCTGGCCGAGGACCAGCTCTTCCGGGTCCGCTTCACCCGCGAGGTGGAGGCGGCCCGCGCGGTCTCCGGCTTCTACACGGCCGCCGTGGTCGACGCCGACCCGCGTGCGGCGGTGCCCTGGCTCGCCACCGCGTACGTCCCCGCGCCCTCCCTCGAAGAGATAGTGAACGACTGCGGGCCGCTCCCGGCCCAGGCCGTGCGCTGGCTCGCGGCGGGCGTGGCGGAGGCCCTCCAGTCCATCCACGGCGCGGGCCTGGTCCACCGCGACCTCAAGCCGTCCAACGTGCTCGTGGTCGAGGACGGCCCCCGGGTGATCGACTTCGGGATCGCCTCCGGTGTTTCGAACACCCGTTTGACGATGACGAACGTCGCCGTCGGCACCCCCGCCTACATGTCCCCCGAGCAGGCCAAGGACTCCCGCAGCGTCACCGGCGCCAGCGACGTCTTCTCGCTCGGCTCCATGCTGGTCTTCGCCGCCACCGGCCACCCGCCCTTCCACGGCGCCAACCCGGTCGAGACGGTCTTCATGCTGCTGCGCGAGGGCCCGGACCTCACCGGCCTCCCGGACGAGCTGCGCCCGCTCATCGAGGTCTGCATGCAGATGGAGGCGACCGGCCGGCCCAGCCCCGCCGACCTCCAGGCCCAGCTCGCCCCGCACCTCTTCGGCTCCGGCTCCGACGACAGCGGCACCGCGTCCGCCTGGCTGCCCGAGAAGGCCGTCGCCCTCATCGAGGGCCGCCGCGGCGGACGCCCGCCCGTGAAGCTCGCCCCCACCACCCCCGGCCCGCGCAGCGGCGGCCGTCCGGCGATGCCCCCGCCGCCCTCCTACGACCCCGCACCCGTCGGCGTCGGCGTCGGTGCCGCGCCCGACACCGGCCCGGTCCGCCTGGCCGGCGCCCAGGTGCCCATCGGCCCGGGACCGCGCGTCGCCGACGCCCGTGCCGCCGCCGTGAAGGCGCCCCCGCCCGAGGCCGGCCTGGTCGCCAACTGGTCCCGCCCGCGCCCCGGCGTCAACGGCACGGATCCCGCCGTGGGTCCCGCCGTGCCGCCCGCCCCGGCGGCGCCCCCGGAGCCCGCCGGCTGGCGCCCCTGGCGCTTCCGCATGTCCAACGACGTCTGGGGCACCCCGTCGGTCGACGGCGACCTCGTCTACGTCACCTCCTTCGAGGTGCACGCCCTCGACGTGGCGACCGGCCGGCGCCGCTTCAAGACCCGCGACGTCGCCTGGTCCATGGCCGTCGCCGACGGCCGTATCCACGCCTCCGACGGCCCCACCCTCTTCGCCCTGGACGCCCGCGAGGGCACCGACCTGTGGCGGCTGTCCACGGACGCCTGGGTCTACTCCCTCAAGGCCGACCGCGGCACCGTCGTCACCGGCACCCGCGGCGGCGGCGTCCAGGCCTGGGAGGCGTCCGGCGGCCAGAAGCTGTGGGAGATCTCCGGCTGCCAGACCGACTTCGAGTCCCCCGAGGCAGGACCCGCCGTCCACGACGGCACCGTGTACGTCTGGCAGGACGCCAGGCTGCGCGCCCTGGAGGCCCGTACCGGCGAGGAGCGCTGGTCGTACCCCATCGGCGACGCGGCCTCCTGCGGCGGCGTCCCGGTCCGCGTCACCCCGGCCCCCGACGGCTACGTCTACATCGCCGCCGGGACCCGCGTCCTCGCCGTCGACGTGGCGAGCGGCAGGGTGCGCTGGCACTTCGAGGCCCCCGCGGTCTTCCTGTGCCCGCCCGCCTTCGCCCCGGGCCCCGCGGTCGCCGGCGGCGGCATCTACCTCGCCGACTACCTCGGCACGGTCTACGCCCTCGACGCCACCGACGGCCGCGACCGCTGGCGCATCGCCACCGAGTCCCGCGCCTCCACCGACCCCGTGCTGGTCGCGGGCGGCCACGTCCACGTCGGCAGCGGCAAGGGCCTGTACACGCTGGACGCGGTCACCGGCACCCCCAAGTGGCGCTTCCAGGCCGGCGGCGACGTCGTGGGCGCCCCCTCGGTCGCCGAGGGCCGCATCCACTTCGGCTCCACCGACCACCTGCTGTACACGCTGAAGGCCGACGACGGCCGGCTGCGCTGGAAGCTCGCCACCGGCGGCGAGATCACCGGCTCCCCGGTCGTCAAGGACGGGGTGGTGTACGCGTGCAGCAAGGACCGCTGCGTGTACGCGCTGGACGCGGAGAAGGGGACGGGTACCGCGCGCACGACGTGAGCGCGGGTTTGCTGCCGCACGCCTGCGAACACCCTTGCGTCCCCGATAGTGTGACGACATGAAAAATCGGGGGCGCAGAATCAGGTTCACGGCGGTGCTGGCACTTGTGGTGCTGGCCCTGACCGGCTTCTCACGGCACGGACACAGCAGCCGGCACGGCAGTGGCAGCGACGGAGGGGGCTGCGGCAGCTCGCACTCGGACCACGACACCTCGTCGTCGTCCTCGTCGTCCGGGGGCTCGTACAGCTCGGGCGGCTCGTACGACAGCTCGGGCGGCTCGTACACGTCGGGCGGCTCCTCGTACACCTCCGGCGGCTCCTCGTACGGATCCGACGACGACAGCGACAGCGGCTACGGCAGCAGCACCACAGGCGGCTACACCCGCCGCCCCACGCACCGCACCACCTCCACCCCCTCCGCCGGCGGCACCGGCACGGGGCTCAAGGACGGCAAGGCCCGGCTGATCAGCTGCGCGACCAGCAAGAAGCCGTACGCGACCGTCGAGATCACCAACCCCAACAGCCGCGACGCCTACTTCCAGGTCTGGGTCACCTTCTACGACGCCCAGGGCAGCGCACTCCTCGTGACCTCCGCCGAGGACCTGCCGGTGTCCGCGCACGGCACGAAGACCGCCCAGGTGTCCATCGACGACCGCAGCCTCCTTGCCTCCATCGACCACTGCCAGGCCGACCCGAAGGCCGACGTCACGCCGTAGGGCCTGCTCCCGGCGCAACCGCAACTCCCGGCGCCGCCGGAACTCCTGGCGCAACCACGACTCCTAGCGCAGCCGGAACTCCTGCCGCCGTCCGCCGAACAGCTCCGCCTGGCGGTCGGCCGGCAGGTTCCCGAGTGCGATGAGATGCGGAGCCTGTGCGTACGCCTGCGCGAGGCCCGCCTCCCGGGCCGCCCACAGCGCGCGCACGGTCCCCTGCACGCCCTCCGCCGGATACCCGGCGATGACGGCGGCACAGCGCGTCGCCGCCTCCAACGCCCCGCCAGGACCGGCCAGTTCGGACACGAGCCCGATGGCGTGGGCGCGCCGCGCGGAGAGCCGTTCCGCGCTGCCCATGAGCATCATCCGCGCGACCTTGCCGTACGGCATGCGGCCGGCCATGAGCATCGACTCGTAGGCGCTGACCATGCCGTACGTGGTGTGCGGGTCGAAGAACGTCGCCGTGGCGTCGGCGACGACGAAGTCGCTCTCGCCCAGCAGATAGAAGGCCCCGCCGCAGGCCATGCCGCGCACGGCGGCCACCACAGGCTTCCACAGGCCGCACGCCTTCGGCCCGACGGCGAGCAGCGGATCGTCCTGCATGTACGGCGACGACGGCTGCGGTACGACGTGGTCCCGGTCGATGCCCGTGCAGAAGGCCCGCTCCCCGCTCGCGGTGAGCACGACGGCCCGTACGGAGTCGTCGAACCTCAACCGCCCCCACACCTCGCCGAGTTCCCGGATCATCTCCGCGTCGATCGCGTTGAGCCGCTCGGGCCGGTTCAGGGTGACGACGGCGACGCCGCTGTCCTCGTCGGCGGACACGAGGAGCGCGCTCACGCCGGCACCCACTGCGGCAGCCCGTCGCAGAAGACCACCCGCACCCGGGCGCCGATCCTGACGCGCCCGGGATCGAAGGAGCCGAGCGGTGCCCCGGCCCGGGGCACCAGATTGCCCACCAGCCGGATCCGGGGCGCGTCCTCCAGCTCCACGACGACCACGTTGTACGGCGCCTGCTCCGCGTAGCCGGGCAGCAGCGGCGGATGCGGCACCACGTACGACCACACGCGCCCACGCCCCGACACCGGCCGCCACTCGCACCCGAAGGACTGGCAGTGCGGGCAGCAGGGGCGGGGCGGGAAACGGAACTCACCGCAGTCGGCACAGGCCTGGACGCGCAGTTCGCCGGCGGCGGCGTACTCCCAGAAGGGGGCGCCGTCCGCGTCGGTGACGGGGGTCAGCACGACGGGCTCAACTCCTCAGCACAAGGGCGGAGGTGGGGACACCCTCGCCGGCGGTGACCAGACAGGTGGCGGCGCCCGGGACCTGCGCGGTACTGGTGCCGCGCAGCTGCCGCACCCCCTCGTTGATCAGGTTGAAGCCGTGCACATACGCCTCGGAGAGCCCGCCGCCCCCGGTGTTGACCGGCAGCCGCCCCCCGATCTCCAGGGCGCCCTGCTCGGTGAAGGACCCGCCCTCGCCGCGCCCGCAGAAGCCGTACCCCTCCAGCGACAGGGGGATCAGCGCCGTGAACGCGTCGTAGATCTGCGCCACGTCCACGTCCTCGGGCGTGAGGTCGGCGTGCTTCCACAGATGCCGGGCGGCGCTCCAGGCCGGGCCGGTCAGGGGGTCGTCGTTCCAGTAGTTGACCATGCCGTGGTGCTGGGCGGGCAGCGCCTGGGCGGTGGAGTGGACGTAGACGGGCGCCTGCCGGCAGTCCCGGGCCCGCTCCCGGCCGACGATCACACACGCCAACGCCCCGTCGGTCTCCAGGCAGTTGTCGAAGAGGCAGAGAGGCTCGCTGATCCACCGGGAGGTCATGTACATCTCGCGGGTGAGCGGGCGTTCGTACATCACGGCGGCGGGGTTCTGGTTGGCCCGGTTGCGGCAGGCGAGGGCGACGTTGAACAGGTGGTCGCGGGTGGCGCCGTACTCGTGCATGTACCGGCGCGCCAGCATCGCGATCTCGTCGGCGGGCCGGAGCAGTCCGAAGGGCCGGGTCCACTGGGCCGGAGTGGGCAGATGGACGGCCGTGTTCGTCCACGGCCGGGCCCCGCTGCCCCGCTTCCGCGACCGCCAGGCCACCCCGACGGACGCCTGTCCGGAGGCGATGGCCGCGGCGAGGTGGGCGACGGTCGCGCAGGACCCGCCGCCCCCGAACCCCACCTTGCTGAAGAAGGTCAGGTCCCCGAACCCGACCGCCTTGGCCAGCTCGACCTCGTCCGTCTCCTCCATCGTGTAGGAGGCGACGGCGTCGACCTCACCGGGCGCGATCCCGGCGTCGTCCAGCGCGGCGAGCACGGCACGGCACGCGAGCGTCTTCTCGTCCTCCGGGAGCCGCTTGGCGAAGGGAGTCTGCCCGATCCCGACGATGGCGGTCGCGTCCTTCAAACCGGGTCCGGCCATGCCGCATCCACCCACCCCTCCTGTGCTGACAGATCGTCAGGTTACCGCTAATCTGACGGTCAGTCAGCTACGCGTGCATGGGGGAGGCCTGCTGTGAACGACTGGGGCACCGTTCCTCGCCTGGTCCGATGGGCTGCCGAGCGGTACGCCGACGCCGAGGCGGTGGTGGACGGCCGCACGCGGATCACGTACGCCGGACTCGGCGCCCGCATCGAGCGTGCTGCCGCCGCCTGCCTGGCGAACGGCGTCCGGCCCGGCGACCGGGTGGCCGTCTGGGCCCCCAACTCCCTTGACTGGATGGTCGCGGCACTGGGCGCGGTGACGGCGGGCGCGGTCCTGGTGCCGCTCAACACCCGCTTCAAGGGCGCCGAGGCGGCGGACGTGCTGCGCAGGAGCGGGGCCCGGTTGCTGTTCGTGACGGGCACGTTCCTCGGCACGTCGTACGTCGCCTCGCTCCGGCGAGCGGCCGGGGACGGCGTTCTGTCCGAGGACGGCGTCCTGTCCGGCCCGGCCCCGCTGCCCGGACTGCCGGCCCTGGAGCAGGTCGTGGTCCTCTCGGACGACGCCCCGGCGGACTTCCTCACGTGGAAGGACTTCCTGGCGACGGGGGAGGGGGTGTCCGGGCCGGAAGTCCGTGCCCGAGCGGACGAGTTGGAGGGCACCGACCTATCCGACATCATCTTCACCTCGGGGACGACCGGTTGCCCCAAGGGCGCGATGATCACCCACGCCCAGACCCTGACCGACTACGCGATCTGGGCCGACCTGGCGGGCCTGCGCAGCACGGACCGCTACCTCATCGTCAACCCCTTCTTCCACACCTTCGGCTACAAGGCCGGTGTGATCGCCTGCCTGATGCGCGGGGCGACGATGATCCCGCAGCCGGTGTTCAACGTGGACACGGCGCTGGCGAACATCGCGGCCGAGCGGGTCTCGGTCCTCCCCGGCCCGCCGACCCTCCACCAGTCCCTCCTGGACCACCCCGCCCGCGCCGCACACGACCTCTCCGCCCTGCGCCTGGTGGTGACCGGCGCGGCGGTCGTGCCGTTGCGGCTGGTGGAGCGCCTGCACGGCGAACTCGGCATCGACACCGTCCTCACCGCCTACGGCCTCTCCGAGGCGAGCGGCTTCGTCACGATGTGCCGCCGCGGCGACGACCCGTCCGTCATCGCCACCACCTCCGGCCGGGCGATCCCGGGTACGGAGGTGGAGGTGATCGCCGCCGACGGCACCCCGGCACCGCCCGGCACCCCCGGTGAGGTCCGCGTCCGGGGCTTCAACGTCATGCGCGGCTACTTCGAGGACCCGGCGGCCACCGCGGAGACGATCTCCGAGGACGGCTGGCTCGGCACCGGCGACATCGGCGTGCTGGACGAGGCCGGCAACCTCCGTATCACCGACCGCCTGAAGGACATGTTCATCGTCGGCGGCTTCAACGCGTACCCGGCCGAGATAGAGCAACTCCTCGGCGTGCACCCGGACGTGGCGGACGTGGCCGTGATCGGCGTCCCGGACGCGCGGCTCGGCGAGGTCGGCAGAGCGTTCGTGGTGCGCAGGCCCGGCTCGGTCCTCACCGGAGACGACCTGATCGCCTGGTCCCGCCGCGAGATGGCCAACTACAAGGTGCCGAGGACAGTGGAGTTCATGGGCGAACTGCCACGGAACGCGAGCGGGAAGGTGATGAAGGGGGAGCTGCGGGGGCGGTGAGCGGCGGTGGTTCGATGCCGGCGCCGGGCCGATGCCGGCGGCGGGCCGATGCCGGCGGCGGGCCGGGGCCGATAGCAGGCCGGGGCCGGTCGCGCCGGCCGGGCACGCCGCGGCCGCGGCGGCTCCCCCTCGGCGCCGCCGCGGCCGGTTCCCCCGTCGGCCGGAAAGTTCCAGTCCCCCGTCGGCCGGAAAGTTCCAGTCCCCCGTCGGCCGGAAAGTTCCAGTCCCCCGTCGGCCGGAAAGTTCCGTTCCCCCCGTCGGCCGGGAAGGCCGGTTCCCCCGTCGGGCGGAAAGGCCGGTCAGGCCTTCTCGTCCGTGGCGTGGCTGTTGTCCGGTGTGGCGATGCCGCCGGTCTTGCCGGCGCCCAGGGTGGTGACGGGCTTGATCGGCTCGCTGGTGGCGTGGCTGTTCAGGGTGGTGACGGGCTTGATGGGCTCGCTGGTGGCGTGGCTGTTCAGCGTGGTCACCTCGTCGGCCGAGATCTCCGCGTGGTCGGTCTTCTTGGCGTCGCTCATGACTGCTCCCCTGATGTTTCTGTGCGTTGGGTCGGAAAGGCCCACCCGGCAGCTCCCCCGAGGGCTGCCGGGCGGGCATTTCTGGGCCGGTACACCATAAAGTGCGGCCACTTGACGTCCGTTCTGCCCCCCAGCGCGACGGATCGACACCACTGATGGTGCCGTGTGGCGATAAACGAACGATGAACGCGCGGCGGCCCGCCCTCAGGCGACCGCGTGCGGTTCGAGCAGCGCCCGCACCTCGTCCGCCTCCGGCGTGCCCAGCGCCTCGAAGATGCCCAGGGCCTCTTGAAGACAGACCTGCGCGCGACCGCTCTGCCCGATGCCGCCCAGGGCCCGCCCGAGTGCCGTGAGCACCTGGCCGCGCCGCCATTCGCCGCCGATCCCCCGCAGGAGGGTCAGCGCCGACTCCGCGTACGTCGCCGCCTGGGCGAGGCGCAGGGCGGCGAGGTCGACCTCGGCGAGGCGGAAGAGCGTCATGCCCTCCCACAGGCGCTGCCGGCTGTCCCGGAACACCTCGTGGGCCTCCTGGAGGCGTTCGGCGGCCTGGTCGAGCTGCCCGCTCTGGGTGAGCGCGAGGCCGAGCGCGTAGCGCCCGTTGGCGCCCTTGAACGCGTGGCCCATGTCGTCGTACATGTCCGTGCCCTGCTGGGCCAGGGACACCGCGCTGGCGGTACGGCCCATCGCCAGGTGGATCCGCGAGAGGTTGCACAGGGCGCTGGCCTCGCCGGGCCGGTCCCCGGCGGAGCGGAAGCTCTCGATGGCCCGGGTCAGATGCCGCTCACCGGCCTCGTGCCGGCCCTGGTAGAGCGAGATGATCCCGACCATGTTGGACGCCCAGCACTGGGGCAGGGGGTCCCCCGCCAGCTCGGCCAGCCGTATGGCCTCGACCGCCTCTTCGTCCGCCAGCTCGAAACGGCCGGACAGGTGGTGGCCGTTGGCCAGCGTCACCAGGGCGCGGGCCTGCGCCTGCCGGTCGCCCAGGGCCTCGGCCGCCGCGCGGACGGCGCTTCCGGTCGCCTCGTACTCCCGGGAGTTGGCCCCCGACTCGGCCAGGTCGATCGCGGCCCACAGCAGGTCCACCGCGCGCCTGAGCTGATCGGGCCCGGTCGACTGGCGTACGCACGCGAGCAGGCAGACGGCCTCCGCGTACAGCCAGTCCTGGGCCCGGTGCCGTTCCTCGAAGGACAGCCCGGGGTACTGCGTCGGCTCCAGGTGATCGACCAGCCGGTCGCCCGGACGCTCGATCAGGTAGCCGCCCGCCGCGGTCGCCAGATAGAAGTCCAGCAGCCGCGACAGCGCCGACCCCCGCTCGCTCTGCGGGTGTTCGTCGCGCTCGGCGCACGCACGCGCGTAGAGGCGTACGAGGTCGTGGAAGCGGTAGCGGCCGGGGGCGGCGGATTCCAGCAGGGAGGTGTCGACCAGGGACTCCAGGAGGTCCTCCGTGTCCTCCTGGGGGAGGTCGAGGATCGCCGCGGCGGCGGCCAGGGAGATGTCGGGGCCGTCGGCCAGGCCCAGCAGGCGGAACGCGCGGGCCTGGGCCGGTTCGAGCTGGCCGTAGCCCAGTTCGAAGGTGGCCTTCACGGCGAGGTCGCCGGCCTGCAGCTCGTCCAGCCTGCGCCGTTCGTCGGCCAGTTTGGCGGCCAGGACCGCGACCGTCCAGGTGCGGCGGGACGCCAGGCGGGAGGCGGCGATGCGGATGGCCAGGGGCAGGAAGCCGCAGGCGGCGACGACGTCGAGGGCGGCCTCGCGTTCGGCGGTCACCCGCTCCCGGCCCACGATCTTCGTGAACAGCGCCAGGGCCTCGTCCGGGGACATGACGTCCAGGTCCACGAGGTGGGCCCCGGCCAGGTCGACCATCCGGACGCGGGAGGTGACCAGCGCCGCGCAGCCCTCGGTGCCGGGGAGCAGCGGTCGTACCTGGGCGGCGTCCTTCGCGTTGTCCAGCAGGACCAGGACCCGCCGGCCGTCCAGCACCGAGCGGTACAGGGCCGCCCGTTCCTCCATCGAGTCGGGGATCGCGGAGTCGGCCGTGCCCAGGGCGCGCAGGAACGAGCCGAGGACCGTCTCCGGTTCGGCGGGGCGGGGGCCGGCGCCCTGGAGGTCGACGTAGAGCTGGCCGTCCGGGAAGGCGGTGCGGGCCCGGTGGGCGACGTGGACCGCCAGGGTCGTCTTGCCGACGCCGCCGATGCCGGCCAGCGCGGACACGGCCATGACGCTGCCCTCCGCCTCCGACGCCGAGGCCAGGACGTCGCTCAGCTCGGACACGAAGGAGGCGCGGCCCGTGAAGTCGGGCACCGAGGCGGGGAGCTGGGCGGGGCGCACCTGGACCACGGGCGGTTCCGCCGCCGGCGCGGAGGGCTCCGCGAGGGCAGGGTCCGCCCGAAGGATGCGCTGTTGCAGCTCGCGCAGGCCGGCACGCGGGTCCACGCCGAGTTCCACGTCGAGCAGCCGGCGGGTGTCGGCGTAGACCGCCAGCGCCTCCGCCTGGCGTCCGCTGCGGTACAGGGCCAGCATCAGCAGCTCGCGCAGCCGCTCCCGCAGGGGGTGCGCGGCCGTCAGGGCCGTCAGCTCCGAGACCGACTCCGCGTGGCAGCCCTGTTCGAGGTCCATGTCGAGGCGGGACTCCAGCAGTTGGAGCCGCCACTCCTCCAGGCGGACGCGCTGCGCCTCGGCGTAGGGGCCGGGGACACCGGCGAGGGGCTCGCCGTCCCACAGGTCCAGGGCCTGGCCGAGCACCGAACGGGCCCGGCACAGATCACCCGACCCGCGCGCCTTCTCCGCCTCGCCCGCCAGGTCCTGCGCCACCGCGAGGTCGAGCGCGCCCTCGTCCAGGCCGCGCACCGCGTATCCGCCGGACTCGCTGACCAGGACCCCGGGGTCCAGGATCTTGCGCAGCCGGGACGCGTACGTCCGCAGCGCCGCCAGCGCCTGCGACGGCGGCTCGGGGCCCCACAGGGCGTCGATCAGCTCCGGCGCCGTCGCCGTACGGCCCTCGCGCAGCAGCAGGGCGGCCAGCAGGGCGCGCTGCTGCGGGGAGCCGGTGTTGAGCGGCTCCCCGTCGCGCCAGGCCCGCACCGGGCCGAGCACGCTGAAACCGGACGCGGCCGGTTCCGCGACAGCCTCGGTGCCCGCGCGCCGCTGCCGAGGTACACGCGGCCCACCGTCCATCCGTTCGCCCCCTAGGCATTCCGAACAACTCCGTCAGTTTGCCTTGTTCACGCCGGTTGCGTCAGCCGTCGGAGACGCCGATCACACGGCGGCGTACGGGAGTGCACAAGGCCCACACACCCTCTCCGCACGCGGAACCCCCGAAACAATAGCTGACGGACCGTCAGATCGGCGCTACCGTGAGGCCCATGGAGACCTCGACGACAGCGTCCTTTCCCCTGATCATCTCGGTCGACGACCACACCGTTGAGCCCCCGGTGTGTGGCAGGACCGGCTTCCCCGGCGGTACCTGGACACCGGTCCGCGCATCGTCCGCGCGCCGCTGAAGGAAATGACCTTCCTGGGCGGGCGGTTCAAGCCCGTCATGGGCGAGCCGGGCGACGACGGCCCGCTCGGCGACTGGTGGGTCTACGAGGACCTGCGCCGCCCCCTCACCCGCCTCGACACCGCCGTCGGCTACGGCAGGGACGACATCAAGCTGGAGGTCATCACGTACGAGCAGATGCGACCGGGCTCGTACGACGTCCCGCAGCGCCTCGCCGACATGGACGTCAACCATGTCCAGTCCGCCCTGTGCTTCCCCACCTTCCCCCGCTTCTGCGGCCAGACCTTCACCGAGGCCCGGGACAGGGAGCTGGGCCTGCTGTGCGTGCGCGCCTACAACGACTGGATGGTCGAGGAGTGGTGCGGCCCGGCGGCGCGGGGCCGGCTGATCCCCCTCACCATCGTCCCGCTGTGGGACGCCGAGCTGGCGGCGGCGGAGGTGCGGCGCAACGCCGGACGCGGCGTGCGGGCCGTCGCGTTCTCCGAGATACCCCCGCACCTGGGCCTGCCGTCCGTCCACGGCGACGACTGGGACCCGTTCCTCGCGGCCTGCGACGAGACCGGCACGGTCGTCGCCATGCACATCGGCTCCAGCAGCCGGATGCCCTCCACCTCCGCCGACGCCCCGCCCGCCGTCGGCTCCACCATCACCTTCGCCAACTGCTGCTTCTCGATGGTCGACTGGCTGATGAGCGGCAAGTTCGAGCGCTTTTCGAACCTGCGGATCATGTACGCCGAGGGGCAGATCGGCTGGATCCCGTACATCCTGGAACGCGCGGACGTGGTCTGGGAGGAGAACCGGGGCTGGGGCGGCGTCGCCGACAAGGTCCACCGGCCGCCGTCCGAACTGTTCGCCGGCCACGTCTACGGCTGCTTCTTCGACGACGCCTTCGGCCTGAGGAATCTCGACTCCATCGGCGTCGGCAACGTCCTGTACGAGACCGACTACCCCCACTCCGACTCCACCTGGCCGAAGTCCAGGGAGGTCGGCGAGTCCCAGATGGGGCATCTGGCGCCGGACGTGGTCGAGCGGATCGTGCGCGGGAACGCGATCGAGCTGCTGGGGCTGACCCCGGAGGGACTGTGGCAGGGCTCCCGATGAGCCCCGCCGCCCAGAGCCTCGCGTACGGCATCCAGCTGCCCGTCCAGTCCCAGAGCACCCTCTACACCGAGGACTGGGAGACCTCCGCCGGGCCCGCCGACCTGGTCGAGATCGCGCGGGCCGTGGACCGGGCCGGGTTCGACTACCTCGCCTCCTGCGACCACGTCGGTGTCCCGCACCGGCTGGCCGCGGCGATGAGCACGGTCTGGTACGACCCGGTCGCCACCCTCGCCCACCTCGCCGCCGTGACCGAACGCGTACGGCTGCTCAGCCACGTGGCCGTCGTCGGACTGCGCCACCCCCTGCTCACCGCCAAGCAGTACGCCACCCTCGACCGGCTGTCCGGCGGACGGCTGATCCTGGGCGTGGGGGCCGGGCACGTGCGGGAGGAGTTCGAGGCGCTGGGCGTGGACTTCGAGCGGCGCGGGGCCGTCCTCGACGAGACGATCGACGCGCTGCGGGCCGCCCTCGGACCCGAGGAGTTCCCCGAACACCACGGCAAGCTCTTCGACTTCGAGGGACTCGGCCAGCGCCCCCGCCCCGCACAGGACCACGTCCCCCTCTGGGTGGGCGGCTCCTCCCCCGCCGCCGTGCGCCGCGCCGCGCTCAAGGGCGACGGCTGGCTGCCGCAGGGCGATCCCCGGGACCGGCTGCCCGCCCGGATCGAGAAGCTGCGGCGCGTCCGCGAGGAAGCGGGCATCGCCGAGCCCTGCACGATCGGCGCCATCACCGGGCAGCCGTTCGTGATCGACGGGGGGTGGCTGGCGGGGGTCGGCATCGCCTGAGCCGCCCCCGGCCGCAGCTATCTGACTGCCCATCAGCTATTGACGCTCGATGCGGCCGGTGCGACAGTCGGCGCAGACAGGACCTGACGATGTGTCAGATGACGTGAGGACGGTGAACCGCCGTGGAATTCGGGCTCTTCGTACAGGGATACGTGGGCAAGCGCGCCGAGACCGACCCGCTGGCCGAGCACAAGGCGCTGATGGAGGAGACCGAGTACGTCATCCAGGCGGACAAGTCCGGCTTCAAGTACGCCTCGGCCTCCGAGCACCACTTCCTGGAGGACGAGGGCGTGGCCCTCGCCAACGACTCCGAGTACGGCCTGATCGACTACGTCTGGTCGGGCGACGTGGCCCGCGCCTTCCGCGTCGCCCGCCGCCTGCGCGCCGGCGGTGTCGGCGTCAACACGGTCGGCCGCTACATGGAGGCCCCCTTCGGCGGCTTCAAGCGCAGCGGAGTCGGCCGCGACGTCGGCTCGTACGCGCTCCACGCGTACAGCGAACTCCAGGCGATCGTCTGGCCGGGGTGACCGGCGCCTGCCTCTCCCCTTTACTGCGGCGGCGGACCGCCGTAGGGCGCCTGCTGGCCGTACTGCGGAGGCTGCGGCGGCCCCCCGTACTGCGGAGGCTGCGGCGGCCAGTACTGCTGCTGGGAGCCCGGCGGGAGGTAGACGACCTGGCCGGGGGACGGCTCGTGGCGTACGAAGCCCGCTGCCTGGAGATGGGTGCCGGCCTTCCTGTGGCGAAGGAGGTTGACCCAGATGCCGACGCCGACCAGGACGACCAGGACGTACAGATAGCCGAGGGCGAGAACCGGAGACTCGCCCAGGAAGCTGAGCGAGCGGAGCGACGCCAGGACGAGGACCACCGCCAGGATCGGCAGCCGTCTCAGCAGCGCGGCCTTGCCGGTCAGGTCGAACAGGACGCGCTTCTTGTCGAGTTCCAGCGTCTGCGGCGGGATCCCGGGCACCTGCGGTGCGTACGGCCAGTACTGCGCGGCGCGTGCCTGTGCCTGCGGGCTGAGGTCGGGGATGAAGCGCAGCTTGATGGAGAAGACCTCCTGCCGGGCCCCGGCGTACTGGTAGCCGAACAGCTCCGCGGTGGACACCAGCGTCGCGAGCCGCTTCATCAGCGACATCGTGGTCGTGAACTCGAACGGCATGCCCCGGCGCATGTGGTCGACCAACTGGACTGTCTGGCGATCTGCCATGCGTCCTCCAACCCCCCTCGATAAGCGCGCCCTGCGCTGCCGCACCCCGCGCTGTGGCCATCATCCAGAAGGGGCAGCCTGGCCAGCCGCGGCGCCCAGGCCACCCCTCGTGCGCCCTGTACGCGTACAGCGAGGTGCGGGCGATCGCGGGCCGGCCCGAGGGCCTGCCTCCTCGGCGACGGCGGCCTCAGCCCTCCAGATCCACCCGCACGGTCAGCAGATCGATCCCGAACGCCCGTACCGCCGCGCTGTTGAACCGGGGCAGGGTGCGCAGACGGGCCACGGCGTCGTCCTCCGGGAGCAGGTGCGCGGTGCCGTGGTGCCAGCGGCCGGCGATACGGACGCGCACCTTCGGGTCGGCCTGGATGTTGCGCACGTACTGCGACTTGTAGCCGAACTCGGACACCAGCCAGAAGGAGTCACCGACCCGCCGCCCGCCCACCGGCGTCTGCCGCGGCAGCCCGGACGTGCGGCCGGTCGTCTCCAGCAGCACCTGGAACGGCAGGCGCCGGTTGAGCGGGTTGGCGACGTGCCGCTGGAAGCGGGTGACGACGCGGTGCTTGAACTCGCCGGAGCGGGACGACATGGGGGCGCGGCCTCCTGCATGCTGGGTGGTTCGAGGGATCGAACAGTGCGATGGGGAGACGGTACGCCCGTGCGAGTCACGTCCGCGGAAACGATGGACACCGAGCGGCTGACATTGCTGCCGCTACGGGTCGAGCACGCGGAGGAGATGGCCGGCGTGCTGGCCGACCCCGCCCTGCACACCTTCATCGGCGGCTCCCCGGAGCCGGTGGAGGCCCTGCGCGCCCGCTACGCCCGCGTCACCTCGGGCTCGCCCGACCCGGCCGTCACCTGGCTGAACTGGGTGATCCGGCTGCGGGACGAGGACCGCCTGACGGGCACCGTCCAGGCCACGCTGAAGGGCGGCACGGCCGAGATCGCCTGGGTGACCGGGCTGCCCTGGCAGGGGCGGGGCATCGCCTCCGAGGCGGCACGGGCGCTGGTCGGATGGCTGCGCACCCAGGCGGTGCACACGGTCGTCGCCCATGTCCACCCCGACCATCACGCCTCCGCCGCCATCGCCACCCGCGCGGGACTCACCCCCACCGACGACGAGCGGGACGGCGAGACCCGCTGGCAGCTCACGCTCCCGCGGCCCGTCCCAGGAACACCGGGTTCGTGAACGCGGCCATCGTGCCCGGCACCGGACCCAGCGCCGCTTCGTGGCGCAGTTCCGCCCGTACGTAGGCCGCGCGCGCCGGTGTCGTACGCCACTCGACCACGCCCGCGCCCGACACCGGCAGCGGACCGCTCGTGAGCAGGACGCCCTGGTCCGTCACGAGGCGGGCCGTGCACCGGTGGGCGCCGGAGACCTCAAGACGCACGGTCACCGGGGTGTCCTCGGGGACCGCGAGCCGCTCGCCGATCCCGGCCCGCCGGCCGTCGTCGGCGGTCGCGGTGAAGGCGAGGTTCACGTGCCGGGACTCGGCCACGTACGAGCGGCCCGCGCGCAGACCGGCCAGGACCGCGTCCCGGGAGAGGCTGTCGGCGAGGACGACCGTCTGGGGCAGGCCGACGACGTCGGGGGCCCGGTGGGCGTCGCTGTTGCCCATGGCCGGGAGCCAGGACCCGTCCTGCCGTGCGGACACGACGAGCCGCGCGTCCCAGGTCGCCAGGCTCGTCTCGTCGTCGGGGGTCCAGGGCCCGTTCCACACCTCGACCGCGTCCGCCTGCGCGAACCCGAACTTCCAGGAACAGCCGACGCAGGAGCCGTACGGGTGAGCCGGTACGACCAGCCCCCCGGCCCGCCGGATCTCCCGGGCGAAGTGCCCCCAGCGGTTGTCCCGGGCCCGGTAGCGCCAGTCGACGAACGTGCCGGGGTCGGTGCCGACGGCCAGCACGTGCCCGTTCCTGGTCGTGACCTCCTCGCCCAGCAGCACGAGCAGGTCCTCGCCCGCCGCGTCCGCCCAGTGGGCGTGGGACGCGTTCGTGTTGTGCTCCGAACTGTTGACGAAGTCCAGCCCCGCCGCCCGCGCCAGCGCCGCGATCTCACCCGGCGTACGGCGCCCGTCGGAGTGCCAGGAGTGCAGATGGCAGTCCCCTCGGTACCAGCCCCGCCCCCGCCCGCCGACCCCGGACGGCGGATACACCGGCGCCGGTGTATCCCCGCTCTCCCCGGGTACGAGCGTCACCGTCACCTCGTACGCCAGCCCCTCCGGCGCCACCGTGTAAGGGCCCAGCACGATGTGCCAGGTCCCGGCGTTCAGCGGGCCGGGGAGATACCCGGGGGTCGCCTCGTCCGCCCGTACGGAGAACTCCGTACGGGCGCCCCCTGACCACCCCCGGAACCCCCGCTCGTCGAAGAGCCCGATGTCGAGCGCGTTGCCGCTGCGCCGGTCGTAGGTGTAGGAGACGCGCAACTCGCCGGTGCCGGGCGGCATTTCGACGGGGAGATACACGTAGTCCGGCGATCCGGGAGCCAGGGTGCCGCGCAACGTCGTCACACGTCCACGTTAGAACCCCGTGGGGGCGCGGGGCAGTATCCATGTGCGGCTCCGCCGCGCGGGCGCGACAAGCCACAACGACGCCCCACAATCGGCTCTCCAATTCCGACCAGTCGGTATCGACAGTGGGGCCGACACCGGCTACAGATACCCCATGCGCATCTCCGTCACGATCTTCCTGACCGACGAGACCATCGCCCCCGTCCCCCTCGCCCGCGAACTCGAGCAGCGCGGCTTCGCCGGCCTCTACCTTCCCGAGCACACCCACATCCCCGTCGAGCGCACCACCCCGTACCCCGCCGGAGGCGACCTGCCCCGCGAGTACGGCCGTACCCTCGACCCCTTCGTCGCCCTCGCCCAGGCCGCCGCCGTCACCGAGCGTCTCGGGCTCGGCACCGGCATCACGCTGGTCGCCCAGCACGACCCCATCGCCCTCGCCAAGCAGATCGCCACCCTCGACCACCTCTCCGAGGGCCGTCTCACGCTCGGCCTCGGCTTCGGCTGGAACGTGGAGGAGGCCGCCGACCACGGTGTGGACTGGCGGACGCGCCGGGACCTGGTCCGGGACCGGATGCGGCTGATGCAGGCGCTGTGGACGCCGGAACCGACGTCCTACGACGGCGAGTTCGGCAGCGTACGGGCGAGCTTCGCCCACCCCAAGCCGGCGCAGAAGCCGCGCGGCCCGGTCACCGGTCCGCGCACGCTCGTCGGCGGGGCGGCCGGGCCGAAGCTGTTCGCGCAGATCGCCGAGTACGCCGACGGCTGGCTGCCCATCGGCGGCCGGGGCCTCGGCGAGTCCCTGCCGGTGCTGCGCGCGGTCTGGGCCGACGCGGGCCGGGATCCGGCGGCCCTCCAGATCGTCCCGTACGCGGTCCTGCCGGCCCCGGGCAAACTCGCGCACTACGCCGAACTGGGCATCGACGAGGTCGTCCTCCAACTGCCGCCGGCGGGGGAGCCGGAGGTGCTGCGCGTGCTGGACGCGTACGCCGAGTACATGTAAGCAATGGGGCGCGACTCCATGTAAGCAATGGGGCGCGACTACATGGAGGCAAGGGGGCGCGACCAGCCACAACGCGCCCGCGCCCGGAAACGCGCGGCACCCCCCGAGCCCGAACTGCCGAACCGGCGGAGCCATATGCTCGGAGGATGACGACTTCCGCGACCTCCGGAACCGGCCCGACCGAGAACTCCATGCGTCGCGCCCTCAAACGTGCCCGGGACGGCGTCGCCCTCGACGTCGCCGAGGCGGCGGTGCTGCTGCAGGCCCGCGGTGAGGACCTGACCGCCCTCGCCGCGTCCGCCGCCCGGGTGCGGGACGCGGGTCTGGACGCGGCGGGCAGGCCCGGCGTCATCACGTACTCGAAGAGCGTGTTCATCCCCCTCACCCGGCTGTGCCGGGACAAGTGCCACTACTGCACCTTCGTCACCGTCCCCGGCAAGCTGCGCCGGGCGGGGCACGGGATGTTCATGTCCCCGGACGAGGTGCTGGACATCGCCCGCAAGGGCGCCGCGCTCGGCTGCAAGGAAGCCCTCATCACCCTCGGCGACAAGCCCGAGGACCGCTGGCCCGAGGCGCGCGAGTGGCTGGACGCGCACGGCTACGACGACACCATCGCCTACGTCCGCGCCGTCTCCATCCGCATCCTGGAGGAGACCGGCCTGCTGCCCCACCTCAACCCGGGCGTCATGACCTGGACGGACTTCCAGCGGCTCAAGCCGGTCGCGCCGAGCATGGGCATGATGCTGGAGACGACCGCCACCCGCCTGTGGTCCGAGCCCGGCGGCCCCCACTTCGGCTCCCCGGACAAGGAACCCGCCGTACGGCTGCGGGTGTTGGAGGACGCGGGCCGTTCCTCCGTGCCCTTCACCTCCGGTCTTCTGATCGGGATCGGCGAGACCTTCGAGGAGCGGGCCGAGTCCCTCTTCGCGCTGCGCAAGGTCTCCCGTGCCTACCACGGCATCCAGGAACTGATCATCCAGAACTTCCGCGCCAAGCCCGACACGGCGATGCGCGGCATGCCGGACGCCGAACTGGACGACCTGGTCGCCACGATCGCCGTCGCCCGGCACATCATGGGCCCGAGCGCCTGCCTCCAGGCCCCGCCGAACCTGGTCGACAGCGAGTACGAGCGGCTGATCGGCGCCGGTATCGACGACTGGGGCGGGGTGTCGCCGCTCACCATCGACCACGTCAACCCCGAGCGCCCCTGGCCGCAGATCGAGGAACTCACCGAACGCTCCCGGGCCGCCGGCTTCGAGCTGCGTGAACGCCTGTGCGTGTACCCGGAGTTCGTCCGGCGCGGCGAACCCTGGCTGGACCCCCGGCTGCGCCCGCACGTCGACGCCCTCGCCGACCCGGAGACGGGCCTCGCCCGCCCCGGCGCGCTCCCCGAGGGCCTGCCCTGGCAGGAACCGGAAGAGGCCTTCGTACCTACCGGGCGCACGGACCTCCACCGCACGATCGACACCGAGGGCCGCACCGCCGACCGGCGCGACGACTTCGACGAGGTGTACGGCGACTGGGAGGCGCTGCGCGAGGCGGCCGTCCCCGGCATGGCACCGGAGCGGATCGACACGGACGTACGGCAGGCGCTGCGCACGGCGGCCGACGACCCGGAGAAGCTCACGGACGCCGAGGCGCTGGCCCTGTTCCACGCGGACGGGCCGGCGCTGGACGCGCTGTGCCGGATCGCGGACGACGTGCGCAGGTCGGTGGTCGGCGACGACGTGACGTACATCGTCACGCGGAACATCAACTTCACGAACGTCTGCTACACCGGCTGCCGCTTCTGCGCCTTCGCGCAGCGCCGCACGGACGCGGACGCGTACACGCTCTCCCTTGAGCAGGTCGCCGACCGGGCCCAGCAGGCGTGGGACGTGGGCGCGGTCGAGGTGTGCATGCAGGGCGGGATCCACCCGGACCTGCCGGGCACGGCGTACTTCGACATCGCGAAGGCGGTGAAGGAGCGCGTCCCGGGCATGCACGTGCACGCCTTCTCGCCGATGGAGGTCGTGAACGGCGCGACCCGCACCGGCATGTCGATCCGGGAGTGGCTGTCCGCGGCGAAGGACGCGGGCCTGGACTCCGTGCCGGGTACGGCGGCGGAGATCCTGGACGACGAGGTCCGCTGGGTGCTGACCAAGGGCAAGCTGCCCACGGCCACCTGGATCGAGGTGATCACCACCGCCCACGAGCTGGGCATCCGGTCCTCCTCGACGATGATGTACGGCCACGTGGACCAGCCCCGCCACTGGCTGGGCCACCTGCGCACGCTGGCCGGCATCCAGCGGCGCACGGGAGGCTTCACGGAGTTCGTCACCCTCCCCTTCATCCACACGAACGCGCCGGTGTACCTGGCCGGCATCGCACGCCCCGGCCCCTCCATGCGGGACAACCGCGCGGTCACGGCCATGGCCCGCCTCCTCCTGCACCCGCACATCCCCAACATCCAGACGAGCTGGGTCAAACTGGGCACGGAAGGGGCGGCGGAGATGCTCCGCTCCGGGGCGAACGACCTGGGCGGCACGCTCATGGAGGAGACGATCTCGCGGATGGCGGGCTCGTCGTACGGCTCGTACAAGTCGGTCCGGGACCTGGAGGCGGTGGCGGAGGCCGCCGGACGGCCCGCCAGGCCCCGCACCACGCTCTACGGCGAGGTGTCCGAGGAACGGCGGCGGGCGGCGCACGCCTCGGACGGCCACCTGCCCGACCTGCTGCCGGTCCTGGACTGAGACCTGCGGCGGGTCCTGGACTGCCGGCTGGGACCTGCGGCGGGTCCTCGGCCACCTGCCCGACCTGCTGCCGGTCCTGGACTGAGACCTGCGGCGGGTCCTGGACTGCCGGCTGGGACCTGCGGCGGGTCCTGGACTGCCGGCTGGGACCTGCGGCGGGTCCTCGGCTGCCGGCTGGGACCTGCGGCGGGTCCTCGGCTGAGACGTGCTGCCGGTCTCGGCTGGGACCTGCTGCCGGTCTCGGCTGGGACCTGCTGCCGGTCTCGGCTGGGACCGGCTGCCGGTCTCGGCCGGGACCTGCTGCCGGTCCTCGGCCGGGTCCGGACTGAGTACGATGATCTGACCCCAGATCTGTGACGGGGGACCCGTAGCGGAGGAGATGCGTACCCGTGGCTGCCCGACTGCCCTCGTGGGCCTGGGTCTCCGGACTGACGGTGGGCGGGATCGCCGTCGTCATCGCCCTCGCCGTCCAGGCGGAACACGGGCCGCAGCCCACCGCCGCGGCGGTCAAGCCGCACCCGTCGGCCACGGCGGGCGCGCACGCCTCCGCCGCGCCGCAGCAGTCGGCGCCGCCCGCGCTGCCCGAGCAGTCGGGCACCGGCCGCCGGATCGTGTACTCCCTCGCCGAGAAGCGGGTGTGGCTGGTCGACGCGACCGGTACGGCCACCCGCACCTTCACGGTGTGGCCGGGCACGGTGAGCCCGCAGCCCGGCAGCTACTCGGTCACCAGCCGCACGCCGGCCACCACCGGTAACGACGGGGTGGCCGTCGAGCACATTCTGTACTTCACCCGGGCGTCGGGCGTGGACATAGGGTTCTCCAACGCCATCGACGGCTCCTCGCCGCCACCCGCGAACGGCAAGCAGACCGGCGGCATCCGCCTCCACAAGGAGGACGGAACCGCGCTGTGGGCCTTCGGCGACGCGAAGACGGCGGTGACGGTCGTCGAGTGAATCAAGGGGTGACCGAGGTCACCCGGCGTCCCGCTGCCGGGGGTCCGGCAGCTGGTTGACGATCAAGGCCACCCCGCTCAGCAGGAAGACCCGGGTCGCCGCGTCCAGCCCGTTCCAGGTCTTCGACTGCCACATGGCGAACCACTCCCCGCCGATGGCGATGAACCCGGCGCCGAAGAGCGTCAGCAGCATCAGCAGCCCGTAGGTGGACGTCCGCCGGGCCCGGTCGCCTCGGCCCCGCGCCCACAGCCAGGTCCCCCAGATCAGGACGAGCGCCGCCACCGACTCCCACACGATGATCGCGACGTACGCGGCGTCCTGGAGCCCGGTCCCGGTGATCGCCCGCCCCATCAGGTCCTTGTCCCTGAACGTCGTGTCCATCGCGAGCACATGCCGGACGAACTGCTGGTTCGTCCCGAAGTCGGTGATGTTCCCGACGGCGACGAGGGTGATGTAGAGGGCGAGGACGCCGGTGAGCACACCGGCGGCCAGGGCGAGGCCGGTGTGACGGGCGGGGGTGCTGGTCATGGCTGAATTCTCCCTTCCCGCAGGCGACTTATCGCGTGGGCATTGCGCCAGAATGAAGGGGCGGGACGTCGGAGGAGGTTCGGGGGAAGGGCGTACGAATGGCACAGGCGCGGCCGTCGATGCAGGAGCTGATCGGACGGCGCAGGCGGGCCGGTTTCGTCGGCCGGGGCGGCGAACGGGCCGCGTTCCGGGAGAACCTGGACCTTGCGCCGGAGGACGAGCGCCACCGCTTCCTGTTCCACGTGCACGGCAACGCGGGTGTCGGAAAGACGTTCCTCGTGCGGGAGTTGGAGCAGATCGCGCGGGAGAGGGGCGCGCTCGCCGCCTATGTGGACGAGAGCGTCGGCAGCGTGTCCGAGACGATGGCGCTGATCGCCCGGCAGTTCGCCGGTCAGGGCTGCCGGTTCAAGGAACTCGAACGCCTGCTGGCCGCGCACCGGGAGCGCAGGCACGAGGCGGAGGCGGCCGTCGTCGCGCTGGAACCGGAACCGGAGGGGCCGTCGGCGGGCAGCGTCGCGGCGGCGCGGGCAGGTCTGGTCGGCCTCGGGATGCTGCCGGGGGTCGGCGCCTTCGCCGGGGCCCTGGACGCGACGCAGCTCGCCCGGGGCGCGGACCGGCTGCGGTCGGGCCTCAGCGCGCGCTTCCGGAGCCAGGAGGACGTGCAGCTCGTGCTCGCACCGGAGCGCGTACTGACGCCGGTGCTGCTGAGCGAGCTCGCGGACACGGCGTCCGCCGCACCGTGGATCGTCCTGTTCTTCGACACGTACGAGCGCACCGGCCCGTTCCTCGACGGCTGGCTGCACGAGATCATGACGACGGACCGGTACGGCGCGCTGCCGGCGACCGTCGTCGTGGTGACCGCCGGGCAGCTCCCCCTGGACACCGGCCGCTGGGGCGGCTTCGCGGACTTCGTCATGGACGTCCCGCTCGGGCCGTTCACCGAGGCGGAGGCGCGGGGGCTCCTCGCGGGCAAGGGGGTGCGGGACGAGCCGGTGGTCGCCGAGGTGCTGCGGCTCACGGGCGGGCTTCCGGTGCTGGTCTCGACCCTCGCCGAGGCGCGGCCCACCGACCCGGAGGGGGTGGGGGACCCGAGCGTCACGGCCGTCGAGCGGTTCCTGAAGTGGGAGCAGGATCCCGTGCGCAGAGCGGCCGCGCTGGCGGGGGCACTGCCCCGATGGCTCGACGAGGACGTGTTCCGGACGGCGTCGGACGGCCACGAGGACGAGGCCGGCCCGCTCTTCGCCTGGCTGAGAGGCATGCCCTTCGTCAGCGAGCACGGAGAACAGGTGCAGTATCACGGCGTCGTACGCGCGCCGATGCTCCGTATGCAGCGGCTGCGCTCGCCCCGCGGCTGGACCGAGCGGCACACACGGCTCGCCGAGGCGTTCGGCCGGTGGCGCGCGGAAGCGGAGGGGGACCGGCGCGCGGACGAGCTGTGGAGGGACGAGGAATGGCGCAGGCTTCGCCTCGCCGAGTCCTACCACCTCCTGTGCGCGAGCCCGCGGACCGCTCTCCCGGTGGTGTCACGAGACCTCGTGGACGCCTGCGGTGAGAGCGAGATGGCGGCGCGGCGGTGGGCGCAGGCGCTGGTGCAGGCGGGGGACGACGCGGACGCGGAGCGGGCCGGAGCCTGGGGGAGCGAGATGCACGCGGCGCTGGACAGGGGCGGGGTACTCGAAGCCCTGGGGGTGCTGCTGGCGAAGGGGCACCTCGACGCGAGGGGGCGGGCCGAGGCGCACCGGTGGCGGGGGGTCGAGTACGGCAAGGCCGGTGATCACGCCGCGGCGCTGGTCCAGTTCGACCGGGCCATGGAACTCGATCCGGAATCGGCACCGGCGTACGAGGGAAGGGCCAACGCGCGGGCGCACCAAGGCGATTACACCGGAGCCATCGCCGATCTGGACCGGGCCGACGAGCTGGCCCCGGGCCAGGCCGGGATCCTCAGCGTGCGCGGCGACTACCACCGGATCACCGGGGACCTCGAAGCGGCGGTGAGAGATCTGGACCGGGCGATCCGGCTCGATCCGACGAGGAAGAACGCGTGGGCCGCCCGGGGAGCCACCCGGCACCAACTCGGCCTCCTCGACGCGGCGCTCTCGGATCTGGACCGGGCGCTGGAGCTGCATCCCGACTTCGTCTGGGCCCTTGTACGCAGGGCACGCGTCTGGCGGACGCGTGACGAACAGGAGCGGCGCCTGAGCGACCTGGACCGCGCCGTCGCGCTCGCCCCCGACGAACCGTGGGTGCTCTGCGAGAGGGGCGACGCGCTCGTCACCGTCGGCCGCTACGCCTCCGCCCTCGCCGACTACGACCGCTCCCTCACCTTCGACGGCGCGTACGCCTCGGCATACGCGAGCCGCGGAGTCTGCCGGGCCAGGGCGGGCGAGCCGGCGCGGGCACTCGCCGATCTGGACCGGGCGCTCGAACTCGGCCCGGAGTACGTGTGGGCGCTCTGGCAGCGGGCGAAGGTGCACCACGCACTCGGCGCGCACGAGCGGGCGTCGGCCGACGCCCGGCGGGCGACGGAACTCGACCCCGGCTACCCGCGGACGCGGCTGCTCCGCGTCCGCGCCGAGATCCGGCAACTGCTCGACGACGAGACGTGGGCACAGCCCGACGACCCGGACGCGATGACCGCGACCCTCCAAGCACTGCCCGACATCCCACCAACCGCCCGATCCCGCGTCCACGACGCCCTCGCCGAACTCTCCCTCACCCGCGACGCCCTGAACCTCAGCGCCCCGCAAACGCCACGAACTCGGCCCAGGCCGAATCCTTGACAGCGAGTTGGGCGGCTTCCTTGTTCTTGGAGTCACGGATGTGGACGGTGGCGGGGGATATGGCCACTTCGACGCAGTCAGGGCCCTCATTGCTGCTGTAACTGCTCTTGAACCACATCAGCGGGGTGGAGGTCATCTCTCTTCTCCGATCAACTGCTCGATGAAGGCCAGCGACTCCCGGGGCGTGAGAGCCTGCGCCCGGATGATCCCATAGCGCGATTCAAGGAGTTGTACCTCCCGTGGATCAGTGGCCACACGGTTGACGGTCTGCCCCTCTTCGTGAGCCACCGACTTCCCGTCCCGGAGCTTCAGCAGGCGGATGGGCCCCACCCATTC
This sequence comes from Streptomyces sp. NPDC048297, assembly GCF_043201585.1. Taxonomy (NCBI): domain Bacteria; kingdom Bacillati; phylum Actinomycetota; class Actinomycetes; order Kitasatosporales; family Streptomycetaceae; genus Streptomyces; species Streptomyces sp. NPDC048297. Next base: position 18,082 of record NZ_JBICZA010000039.1, on the reverse strand, counting down.
CCGCGTGATCGTCGCGGTCGGTCGGCATCACCTGGATCTCGACATGCCGCAACCTGCCGACTTCCAGGAGGTGTTCGAGCTGCTTGCGCAGCGTCGGCCGGCCTCCGATGGGCCGCCGTAGAGTCACCTCCTCCTGGACGAACGTGAGCGTGGCGCGCGGCACCCGCTCGAAGATGTCCTGCCGTGCGAGGCGTGCGCCGACATGGCGATCGATCTCGTCCTCGGTGTACGCCGGGCGGCGCATCGTGTACAGGGCTCTCGCGTACTCGGGGGTCTGCAACAGGCCGTGCACGTAATGGTTGGCGTAGGCCCCGAGTTCGACCGCCTCGTCCTCCAACTTGGCCAGATCCCGCACCTTCTTCGGGTACCTGGCCCTCTGCACGTCCGCCTTCATCGCGGACAACTTCCCGCCCGCACCCACCGCTTCATCCGCCGCGTCCAGGAACTCCGGCTGGGGGACCCGTACTCCGCGTTCCACCGCAGAGACCAGATCCGCGCCGTACCCGATCCGCGCGCCCAACTCGCCCTGCGTGAGCCCGGCGGCCTCCCGCCAGACCTTGATCTGCCGCCCGACCGTCCTGAGCACGGCCTCAGCCTCTTCGTCCTCCACCCTCACCCTCCGTATCTAGATCGTCACTCGTCAGAGTAAGGAGGTCTGGACACGCGGGGTGACCGGAACGGGAAATCCGGTAACGCGCCCCGTGTCACGCTCGCCGGCGTCGTTGCGGACTCAGGACCGCGCGAACGTCACGAACTCGGCCCAGGCGGAGTCCTTGACGGCGAGTTGGGCGGCGTCCTTGTTCTTGGAGTCGCGGATGTGGACGGTGGCGGGGGATATGGCCACTTCGACGCAGTCGGGGCCGTCGGCGCTGCTGTAGGTGCTCTTGAACCATGTCAGCGGGGTGGGCGTCAGCGGGGTGGGCGTCATCTCTCTCCTCCACCGTTCGTATCCGGATCGTCACTTGTCAGCGTAGGGAGGCCTGGACACACCGGGTGACCGGAACGGGAAATCTGGTGGGGCACCGGGTTCCGGGGGCTCGCGATCCGGTGAAGTCGGTGGGCGCCGGGGGCGTTGGGCGGCGAGCCCGCGCGGGGTCTCGGTGTTCCACGACCCGGTCGTGCGCGACGCCAAAAGACCAAAGAACCGGGGAAAGAACCAACCCCACCCCCACCGCCCCCGTCGATCACTCGCCGGAGTGAATATGCCCAACGCAACTGGCGTGGCGGGGCAGTTGTGGTGCAGCGTCAGCGATGACAACACGTCCACACATGCATCGGCCCTCGCAGGGACTGGCATCCCAGTGCGAGGGCCTGATCACCGAGGAAGAAGACGCTTCCCGATGACTAGCAAGCAGCGTAACGCGTCCCCGCACCCGAAGACCCGGCCTTCGTCCGGCGTCACCCACGTGAACGAACCCCACCACGACAACTTCACCGTGGTCGGCAACCACCTCGCCCAGCACGCGGAGTTGTCGCTGGTCGCGATCGGCCTCGCCCTGCACGTCCAGTCGCTGCCCGAGGGGGCTCCGATCGGTATCAAGGCGCTGGCGGCGAGGTTCCCCGAGGGGGAGATCCGCATCGCGGCGGCGCTGCGTGAGCTGGAGGAGCACGGGTACCTCTCACGCACCAAGGAGCGTCTTCAATCGGGGCGAGTGACGACCCGGACGACGTCGTACAACAGGCCTCGCGGCGCGGTGGTCGAGGCGGCGGCGCCCGTACCGCCCGAGGCCGAGCGGCCGCAGTGCCGTACGAAGGCGGCCGACCTGCTGGCCGGTCTGCGCGCTCACGACTCCCGCCTGCTCCTCACCGAACGGGACGTGCACCGGCTGGCCCCGGCCGTCACCGAATGGCTGGACCGGGGTGTTCCGCCCACGGCGGTCGTCCGCACCCTCACGACCGGCCTGCCCCAGGACCCGATCAAGCACCCGGCGGCGCTCCTGTCCCACCGCCTCACCGCCCAGCTTCCCCCGCACCTTCCCCCGCCGCCCCCGAGCGCCCCGTCGCTCCACCCGGCCCCTCTCCAGAACTGCGAGGGCTGCGACCGGGCCTTCCGCTCCCCCCATCCGGGCCGTTGCCGCGAATGCAGCGCATCGTCCGTGGCCGTGGCATGACCACCACCTCCCCGGCGCACCGCTGATCCCGATGCCCGAGCCGACCCCGGAGGCGCTGCGGGCGGCGGTGGCGCGCATCGCCCCACGTCGGATTCCCGCCCTCACGCAGCACCTTTTCGAAGCTGCGACAAACGCTCAGCAGACCCAGAGCCTTGCGCCGCTTCGGGTCTTCGTGCACTCCTGGGCCGTGTTCGTCGCCATCGAACGACACCCGGAACGTGCCGCCCGGTTGAGGGAACTGGAACTGATCGCGGATGCGGGAGAGCAGGACCCGACACCTGCCCTGGCGGAGATCCGTGCCATCCGAGAGGCGGCCGAGGCGGAGGCCGGACTGTGACGCAGTGGGCTCGGGACGACAACCCGAGTGCCGCGTACGTCATGGGAGGGCTGCCACCCGCAGTGGTGGCGGCTGTGCCGCGCGCACGCGTCTGCAACGTCACGTGGTGCGGATGCCCCGTCCGGTCCCCCAAGGGCAGCGCCGAAGTGCCTTCGGTCCGGCGGCGCCGATCCGCTCGTAGCTGTACTGGAATGACCCGGCCGGGATGATTTGCCCCCGTGAATTGATCGACCTCGGTCGATTACAGTTCATGCCGTCGTACGTGCGGACGGTGCCGTAGGAGGTCTGGGTGAGTGCGACAACCGGTGCGGTATGGGGCCGCTCCGAGCAACAGGACTTCCGGAGCCGCGTACGCGGCACCCTGCTCGGCTCCGCCCTCGGGGACGCGCTGGGCGGGCCGGCCGACGCGCTGGACCTGGAGGAGATCCGCTCGGCGTACGGCGCGGAGGGCCTGCGCGACCTCGCCCCCGGACACGGAAAGCGCGGCACGGTCACGCACCACACCCAGCTCACCCTCTTCACGGTGGACGGGCTGATCCGTGCGCAGGTGCGACGCGACACCGGCGCCTGGCATCCGCCGACCGACCTGCACCGGGCGTATCTGCGCTGGGCGGCCACCCAGCGCGACTGGGGCCCCGACGAGCGCCGCAAGGACGACGGCTGGCTCGCCCGCGAGGAGTGGCTGTACGCCCGCCGCGACCCGGCCCGGTCCCTCCTCATCGGCTTCGGCGACGACACCATGGGCACGCTGGAGTCCCCCAAGAACCCCGGCGAACTCGGCCCCGAGGCCGTCGCCCGCTCCGCCCCCTTCGGCCTCCTCGTCGGCTGGGAGCCCCAACTCGTCCTGCAGCTCGCGGTGGAGTGCGCGGCCCAGACCCACGGCCACCCCCTGGCCTGCCTCTCCGCCGGCGCCTACGCCGTCATCGTGCACGCCCTCGCCCGCGGGGAGAGCCTCGACGCCGCCGTGCAGCGCACCCTCGCCCTGCTCTCCGCCCGCCCCGGCCACCAGCCCGTCGCCGACGCGCTGCAGCATGCGCTGGGCGCCGTACGGCAGGGGCTGCCGAGCCCGGCGAGAGTGGAGGAACTGGCCGGTGACGGCACCGCCGACGGCCTCCTCGCCGCCTCCGTCTACTGCGCCCTCGTCTGCGAGGACGTACGCCACGGGCTCTGCCTCGCCGTCAACCAGAGCGGCCCCTCCGCCGCGGCCGGCGCCCTCACCGGCGGCCTCCTCGGCGCCCTCCACGGCGAAACGGCCCTCCCGCCGGCCTGGCTCACCGAACTGGAGGGCCGCCCGACCATCCTGGAACTGGCCGACGACTTCGCCGTGGAGATGACCCAGGGCCCGGCCCTGCACGGCCCCGCCGGCTCCGCCCCCGGCTGGCTGGCCCGGTACCCGCGCGCCTGAACCGCTCACCGCTGCCCGGGATATCGGCGTTTACACCAGGATCGAAGTGGTCTACGCCACATCTGCCCGTCCTCCCGTGACGTCCGCCCACCGGGAGGCGCTGATACAAGAGGCAACCTCTGTGACAGGTGTGCCCCGTATGACTTTCCCGCCGGCCTTTCTGCCGGCCTTCGATGGGGGTGGATACGCCGTGAGCCGTCGTACGTCGCATGCGTACAGACCGCTGAGCCCGAAGCGACGAGCCTGGCTGACGCTGGGGGCCGTGGTCCTCGCCGCCGGGGGTGCGGTGACCTACGCGGTCGCCAGCCCGTCCGGCGGCGACACCGGCGCGGGGGGCCGGGCCAAGAGGCCGGTGAAGGTCTACGACCTGGCGCTGAAGGGCACCGGCAACGACAAGCGGGACCTGCCGCGCACCGACACCAAGCAGTTCTCGATGCTCGGCGTCTCCTGGACGGGCGCCGCCAAGCGGCTGCACGGCACGGCTCAGGTGCGCACCCACAGCCTGACGACCGGCGAGTGGTCGGCCTGGCAGGACCTCGAAGTGAACATCGACCCGCTGGAGGACCCGAAGGAACGGGCCGCCGCCCGCGGTGCGTCCGAGCCGCTGTGGGTCGGACCCTCCGACGGCGTCCAGGTGCAGGTCGTCCGCAAGAACGGCTCCGTCGCCTCCACCCTGCCCAAGGGGCTCCAGGTCAACCTGGTCGACCCCGGAGTGGTGACCGCGGCCGAGACGAAGGCCGGGACGAGCGCCGAGCCGGCCGGGTACGTGGCCGGGACCCTCGCCGACGCGAGCGCGTCCCCCACCGACTCCGTCTCGCCCTCCGTCTCCCCGAGCGACAGCGCGTCGGCCTCTGCCCCTGCCTCGGCGAGCGCGTCCCCGAGCACGTCCGCGAGCCCCTCGCCCACCATCCCCACCGCACCGCCGTCCAACGTCCCGCAGCCGCCGATCGTCTCGCGCTCCGGCTGGGGCGCCGACGAGTCGCTCAGCCCCGACCCGTCGGAGTACAACGCCGACGTGAAGGCCGTCTTCGTCCACCACACGGACGGGTCCAACACGTACTCGTGCGCCGACTCGGCGTCGATCGTGCGCGGCATCTACGCGTACCACACGCAGACCAACGGCTGGAACGACATCGGCTACAACTTCCTGGTCGACAAGTGCGGCACGATCTTCGAGGGCCGCAAGGGCGGCGTCGCCCTCCCCGTGCTCGGCGCGCACACCTACGGCTGGAACCGGGAGTCCGCCGGCATCGCGGTGCTCGGTGAGTACACCTCCGCCGGCGCCTCCAACGCCGCGCTGGCCTCGGTCGCCCGGATCGCGTCCTGGAAGCTCGGCCAGTACGGCGCCGTCCCCTCCTCGACCGTGAGCCTCACGGCGGGCGCGACCCAGCCGAGCGGCACCGGCCTCAACTTCACCGCGGGCAGCACGTACACCTTCAACCGGATCTCCGGTCACCGCGACGGCTACAACACCGCGTGCCCCGGCACCTCGCTCTACGGCCAGCTGCCGACCATCCGCGCCTGGGCGTCCGGCCCGGTGCAGGGCCTGAATGTCTCCTCGGTCACCGGCGCGGCCCTCTCGGGCTCGACGTACTACACCAAGGGCGCCATCACCGCGAACTGGACGACCACCACGCCGGGCTCGCTGATCTCCAGGTTCGAGCTGCTGGTGGACGGCAAGGCCGTGGCCTCCGCCTCCGGCACCGCCACCTCGGTCGGCACCACCCTGGCCCTGGGCAACCACACCGTCGCCGTGCGGGCCGTGCACCAGTCCGGCAAGACCGCGACCACGGCCGCGCTGAACTTCGTGGCGGAGACGACCGCGCCGACCTTCACCACCGGCCCGAATCTCTCCCTGCGCACCGGCACCGTCAACACCACCGCCGTCCCGGTCACCCTCGGCTGGAAGGCCGCGGACAACACGGCGCTCAGCTCGGTGAAGCTGCTGTCCCCGACGACGGCCACCTTCGGCCCGACGACGACCAGTTCCAGCCGCACCGCCGCGTCCGGCACCGCCGCCACCTGGTCCATGCGGGCCTACGACTACGCGGGCAACTACCGCACGTCCTCCCCGGCCTTCACCCCGATGATCCTCCAGGAGACCTCGGCCACCAAGACCGGTACCTGGACGGCCCGTTCGTCGACCAGCTACCTCGGCGGCAAGTCGTACTCCAGCGGCTCGAAGAGCGCGAGCCTGACGTGGACCTTCACCGGCCGTTCCGCGGCCTGGGTGGTCTCGCGCGCCTCCACCTCGGGCCAGGCGTACGTCTACGTCGACGGCGTCAAGGTCAGCACGGTCGACCTGAAGTCCGCCAACACCCTGTACCGCCAGGCGATCTGGACCAAGAACTGGTCCAGCAGCGCCAAGCACACGGTGAAGATCGTCGTGGTCGCCACCAGCGGCCGTCCCACGGTCACCACGGACGGTCTGGTCTACATCAAGTAGCCCCCGGCCCACGGCAGAACGCCGGCCTCCCGAGACCCGACGAGGTCACAGGAGGCCGGCGTTTTGCTGTCCGCGACCCTCACTCCCGCACCGGTGATCCCACGATCCCGTCCCCCGGGGCCGCCGGCGCCGGCACCGCCGCCGCCGCGTCGCCGTCCGTGTTGACCGTCTCGATGATCGCCAGCCGCTCCGGAGTGTCCTCGGGCTTCAGGAAGCCGATGAGGATGTACAGCACCAGGGACACCGCGAGGGGCACCGAGACCTGGTACTGCAACGGCACACCCCCGTCCACGTTCCAGTTGACGGGGTAGTTGACCAGCCAGAAGGCCAGCAGCCCCGCGCCCCAGCTGACGAGCGCCGCCGTGGGACCGGAGCGGCGGAAGGGCCGGAGCAGACCCAGCATCATCGGGATCGCGATCGGGCCCATCAGTCCGGCCACCCACTTGATGACGACCGTGATGATGTCCTTGAAGGCCGGCGAGTTGACCTGCGTCGCCACCGCCATGGACAGACCGAGGAAGACCACCGTCGTCACCCGGGCCGCGACCAGGCCCGAGCGGTCGCTCCACGACCGCGCCCGAGCGGACAGCACCGGCGCCACGTCCCGCGTGAACACCGCGGCGATCGCGTTCGCGTCGGAGGAGCACATCGCCATCGTGTGGGAGAAGAACCCGACGATCACCAGCCCCAACAGCCCGTGCGGCAGCAGCTGTTCGGTCATCAGGGCGTACGAGTCGGAGCCGTCCGGCTTCTGCGCGTGCACCAGCAGCGGCGACATCCACATGGGGAAGAACAGCACCACCGGCCACACCAGCCACAGCGCCGCCGACAGCCGCGCCGACCGCTCGGCCTCCCGCGGGGTGGCCGTCGCCATGTACCGCTGCGCCTGGTTCAGCATGCCGCCGTTGTACTCGAACAGCTTGATGAACAGGAACGCGAGCAGGAACACCGCCCCGTACGGCCCCACCAGCGGCTTGCCGTGGCCGTGCAGCGCCGGCTGGTCCCAGGCGTCGAGGAACCCGATGTTCTTGTCGCCCAGCTTCAGGACGACGGCGACGAACATCGAGATGCCGGCCAGCAACTGGATGACGAACTGGCCGAGTTCGGTCAGCGCGTCCGCCCACAGACCACCGATGGTGCAGTAGACGGCGGTGATCGCACCGGTGATGAAGATGCCCTGGTTCAGGGAGATCCCGGTGAACACCGACAACAGGGTGGAGATCGCCGCCCACTTGGCGGCCACGTCCACGATCTTCAGCAGCATGCCCGACCAGGCGAGCGCCTGCTGCGTGGAGAGGTTGTACCGGTTCTTCAGGTACTCCAGCGGCGAGGCCACATGGAGCCGGGACCGCAGCCGGTTGATGCGCGGGGCGAACAGCTTGGAGCCGATGGCGATGCCGAGCGCGATCGGGAAGGACCAGGTGACGAAGGAGGTGACGCCGTAGGTGTAGGCGATTCCCGCGTACCCGGTGAACATGACCGCGCTGTAGCCCGACATGTGGTGCGAGATGCCGGAAAGCCACCAGGGCATCTTGCCGCCGGCGGTGAAGAAGTCACTGACGTCACCCACGCGCTTGTGCGACCAGACACCGATCGCGACCATCACGCCGAAGTAGCCGATGAGCACGGCCCAGTCGAGACTGTTCATGTGCTCGATCGTGAGACCCGTCACATGAACACGACAAGCAACCGTAAGGTCAAGCCCCGGTAAAATTGTGCGAGTTGATGACCTGCGTTCACAAGTATGAACCGAGTCGGGGGGTGTGTCGGCGGGGTCAGCGCATCAGCTCACCCGCGTTGACCAGCAACGACTGCCCCGTGACGGCCCGTGCCCGGTCCGACGCCAGGAACACCGCCGCGTCCGCCACGTCCCCGTCCGTCGCCAGCTCCGGCAGTGCCATCCGCCCGGTCAGCCGCCCCAGCACCTCCGCCTCCGGCACCCCCTCCGTCTGCGCGGTGAACTGGACGTACGCCCGCACCGGCGGCCCCCACATCCAGCCCGGCGGCACCGTGTTGACCCGGATCCGGTACGGCCCGACCTCCCGCGCCAGCGAGTACATCGCGCTGGTCAGCGCCCCCTTCGAGGCGGCGTACGCGGCCTGCGCGACCTGCGAGGGCGCGGCGACGGCCGACTGTGTCCCGATGAACACCACCGACCCGCCCCCGCCCGCCTTCAGCGCCGGCAGACACGCCCGCGTCATCCGCAGCGTGCCCAGCAGGTTCACGTCGATGACCGACTGCCACGTCGCGAAGTCCGCGTCCTCGACCCCGCCGAAGTGCGAGTCCCAGGCGGCCACGTGCACCACCGCGTCGACCGCCCCGAACCGCTCGCGCGCCAGAGCGGCCAGCGCCTCGCACTGCCCCTCGTCGGTGATGTCGGTCGCCCGGTACGCCGTGTGCGCGCCCTTCGGATCGATCTCGGCCGCGCTCCTGGCGAGGTTCGCCTCCGTACGCGCACCCAGCACCGCGTTCCCGCCGTCACGCACGACGGCCGCGGCGACCTGATGACCGAGCCCGGCACCGACCCCGGAGACGACGACGGTCTTTCCCACGAGCAGCGACATGGGGGCCTCCCGAACCCTGGCGCTTCAACTGACGGAGCGTCAGAGTATGGGCGACCGCAGGAAAGGGGAACCGCATGAGCGAGGACACCCGCATGAGCGAGGACACCCGCAGCGAGCTGTACGCCGAACTGGCCGCCGTGGGCCCCTACGGCGTCCACCCCGGCCACGCCCTGATCACCATGGTCGAGCCCCACCCCGGCCACGAGTACGCCTACAACCGCTGGTACGAGGACGACCACTACTACGCCGGCGCCATGGCCATGCCCTGGATGCACGCCGGCCGCCGCTGGGTCGCCACCCGCGACCTGCAACTCCTGCGCTACTCCGAGAAGTCGGCCGTCGCGCAGCCGGTGACCGCCGGCTGCTACCTCTCCACCTACTGGATCACCGACGGCCGCTACGACGACCACATGAAGTGGACCGTCGCCATCAACAGACGCCTCAACCGCGACGCCCGCGTCCACCACGCCCGCACCCACGTCTTCACGGCCTTCCAGGACCACACGACGACGGTCTACCGCGACGGCGCGGCCGGCCCCCGGGACCTCCACGCCCTCGACCACCCGTACGCCGGCCTGGTCCTGGAGGTCGTCGACGCCGAGTCGGCCGAGCAGCGCGCCGAGCTGCTGGAGTGGCTCACCGCCCGCCACCTCCCCCGGCGCCTGGCGGGCTCCCCGGCGGCCATGGTGACCGTCTTCCGCCCGACCCCGCTGCCCGGCGACCGCATGACCTACGTCAAGCAGGTCGAGGGCGTCGGCACCCGGCTGACCCTGCTGTGGTTCCTGGAGCAGGACCCGCGGGAGTGCTGGGACGACCACTTCCGCGGCCTGGACGAGCAGGTGGCGGGGTCCGGGCTGGGCCGGGTGGAGCTGGTGGCGCCCTTCATCCCCACGGTGCCGGGCACGGACCGCTACGTGGCGGAACTGCGCGACTGACCGCGACCGCCACCGCGACCGCGCCCCAGCCGGAGGTGGGGCCGGGCGTCACTTCAGCTCCTGCCGGGCGTCACTTCAGTTCCTCGGGGCACGGCGTGCCCCGGGGCAGCTGGTACGGCGACGCCAGCCGGTACGTGCCCGGCTTCGGCGCGACCAGCACCGTCCACTTGTCCCCGTCCCAGTCCTCCGCGGACTCCATCAGGCACCCGTTGACGTTGTCGTACGTCTTCGGCGTCCCCTCGGCCCGGTGCTTGGACTCCGGAGTCTCCTGCGGCGGCTTCAGGCTCTTGCCGTGCTCGTCCACGATGCTCAGCCAGGGCGAGTACGGAAGCCTGATCAGGATCCGCCCGGCCCTGCCCACCCGCAGCGTCCACTCGCCCTGCTCGGCCCGGTCCACCACCGCGTTCGGCTCGGCGAGCGGCACCGGGTCGGTGACCTTGAACAGCTGCCAGTTCGCGTCGCCCCAGATCTGCGTCAGGTACGGCATCCCGCGCCGCAGCAGCTGCCGCTCGCGGTCGGCGCCGCTGTCCCCGTCCGGGTTGTCCTTCGGCAGCACCACGAAGTGCACGGCCCACCGCCGCAGCCACTCGTGGTAGTTCGCCGAGTTGAGCGTGTCGTCGTAGAAGACCGGGTTGCGCTCGATGTCGGCCTGCCGGTTCCAGCCGCGGGCCAGGTTCACGTACGGCGCGAGCGCGGAGGCCTCGCGGTGCGAGCGCGCCGGGACCACCTCGACCCTGCCCTTCTCCGCGCCGACCCGCTGCAGCTCGTTCACCAGCGGGGCCAGCTCACGGGCCCAGGACGCGGCCGGGGTGGTGTGCACCATGTCGTCGACCGACTTGAAACCGATCCAGCCGACGAAGCCGAGGAAGGCCAGGACCGTGGCGTACCACGTGCGCGAGCGCGGCACCGTGAACGGCAGCGCGGCGATCAGCACCGCCCCCGCGAACAGCATCGGCAGCCGCGACATGTTCGAGCCGATCTGCGAGTTGATCAGCCACACCAGGACGACACCGAGGCTGTAGACACCGGCCGTCAGGCGGACCGTCCGCCACTGCTTGGGGACGAGGAACACGCACAGCAGGCCGTACAGCAGCGGCAGGATCACCGAGGCGAACTTCATCGGCTGGGTGCCGGAGAACGGGAACAGCCACGCCGAGACGGCCACCACCGCGGTCGGCGCGAGACCCAGCGCCCACGCGCCCGGCCGCCGCTTCTGCAGGAACAGCGCTGCCGCGACCAGGCCCACGAACAGGCCCGCGACCGGCGAGGACATCGTGGCGAGCGCGGCCAGCGGGGCCGCGACCAGGGCCTTCGCCCAGCGTTTGAACCGCCACCGGTGGGGCCAGCAGAAGACGGCCGCGACCGCGCCGAGCCCGAACATCGTGCCCAGCCCGAAGGTCACCCGCCCGGACACCGCGTTGCACAGGAGCGCGAAGACCCCGGCGAGCGAGACCCACAGGGGGTTCCGCACCACCCGGCTGCGGATCAGGATCAGGGTGAGCAGGCCCGCCGAGACCGTACCGGCGATCATCATCGTCGTACGGACACCGAGCACGGACATCAGGTACGGCGACACCACGCTGTACGACACCGGGTGCATGCCCCCGTACCAGGCGAGGTTGTACGCCGAGTCGGGGTGCCGGCCGACGAACTCCGCCCAGGCGTCCTGGGCCGCGAGGTCGCCGCCGCTGTTCGCGAAGACGAAGAACCAGATGATGTGCAGCGCGCCCGCGAGGGCGGTGACGGAGAGGACCGGGTGCCGCAGGAGCCGCTGCCGCAGCGGCTCGACGGCGGCGAGGAGGCGGGCGGTACGGGGGTGGGGGGTGCCGGTGGCAGGGGGGTGGTCGGCGGAGGACTGGTCGGCAGGGGAGCGGTCGGCAGGGGAGCGGTCGGCTCGCTCTGGGCGAGCGTCGTCGTCACTGTCGGTGACGTCGTCGCGGGTGACGTCCTGATGACGCTCCGCGGTCCCCGCGCGCTTCGTGTCAGTCGCGGACCCGCGTATTCGCGGGCCCGATCCCGGGTCCGGATCGGCGTCGTCGGCGCGTGTCGGCTCGGCTGTGGCCACCTGAAGGCACTCCCCGTGTCCCGTCTTCTGTTCTCGGCCGCGTTCCTCGGTGTTCCCGGCCTCTTCCCGTCCAGTTCGCGGCCTTGTCCCCCGACCGGCGAGCTGCCCCGATTCGTGACGCTAGCACGCACCCCGCCACAGGGCTCCCGGGTGGGGGCTCCCTGGACGGGGTGCGCGGGCGGGCGTGCGGGCATGCGGGTGGTGCGCTCAGCCCAGGCGGGTCAGCTTGGCGCCGAAGGCGGGCTTGGCCAGGTCCTTCTGCAGAGCCACCGGAACCTTCACCGCACCGGCCGAACCGTCACCCACGGTGAGCGTGCCGACCTGCATGCCGGCCTTCGCGGTGTGCGGCACGGGCGCGGACGTGAAGGACAGCCTCACCTTCAGGCCGGACCAGCCGGCCGCGGTGACGTCCTGCGTGGCCACGACCGGAGTACGGCCGCCGAGACCGTCGTCCACGTACCCGACGACATCGCCCTTCTTCAGGATCGTCGCCGACTTCAGCGCGCCCTGACCGGCCCGGATCAGCTTGTCGCCCGCCTCCAGGACACCGCTGATGATCGTGTTGTCGAAACCGCCGGCCGGCTGGCGCAGCACGGCACCGATGACCGTGCGGGTCTCGCCGCCGACCTTCTGCTTCGCGGCGAAGACCAGGTTGCCGAGGGCGGAGGTGGTGGTGCCGGTCTTGATGCCGACGACGTCGTTGTGGCCCACCAGGCGGTTGTAGTTGGAGTGGTTCACGCCCTTGTAGTCGTCGTACGACATCATCGCCGCGACCTCGCGGAAGGCGGGCTGCTCCATCGCGGCCTTGGCCAGCTTGACCTGGTCGACGGCCGTGCTGACCGTCGAGTCGGTCAGGCCCGAGGGGTCGGTGTAGTGGGTGTTGGGCATGCCCAGCTTCTTGGCGGCGGCGTTCATCTTCGTCACGAACGCCTCCTCCGAACCCGAGTCCCAGCGGGCGAGCAGACGGGCCACGTTGTTCGCGGACGGCAGGAGGATCGCCTCCAGCGCCTCGCGCTCCGAGATGTGGTCGCCGGCGGTCACCGGGACGGTGGACTCCTGACCGGCGTCCGACTGCTCCTCGGCCGGCTTGTCGATCTCGATCTTCGGCCCGTCCTCGCCGCTCTTGAGGGGGTGGTCGCGCAGGATCAGGTAGGCCGTCATGACCTTCGCGACACTCGCGATCGGCACGGGCTTCTGGGTGCCGGAGGAGCCGAACGTGCCGATGCCCTGGACGTCGAGGGCCGCCTGGCCGGTGGCCGGCCAGGGGATGTCCGGCTTGGCGCCGCCGAAGGTGTACGTCTCCTCCGCGGTGAGGTCCAGCGTGGGCTGGGGGAGGGGGCGCAGAGTCTGTACGACCGCAAAGATGATCGCCAGGAGGAGGACCAGGGGGGTCCAGATCTTGACCCGGCGGATCAGGGTGCGGAAGGGGGTCTGCGGGGGCGGAGGGGTGTTCGTCAGCTCGGCGAGGAGGTCCAGCGGGGGCTTCGGGGGGAGCGGTTGCTGGGTGGTGCGTTCGGGGTTGAGGCGGCCGAGGTGGGGGTGGGCGGTGGTGGCGGCTCCGCCGGGTGTGGGGGTAGGGGGTGGTGTTGGTGTTGGTGTTGGCGTCGGGGCGTCGGGGTCCTTCAGGGGGACGAACTTGCTGCCGCCCAGCTTGAGCATGGTCGTCGGCTGGTCGACGTCCGGCTTCTTGGGGCGGAGGGTCTTGAAGGCGGTGGTGGGCTGGTCGACGGGGGGTGTCTTGGCGCGGCCGGCTGGCGGGGGCGTGGCTTCGCCGTCGCCGTCGCCGTCGCCGTCGCCGTCGCCGTCGATGTCGCCTTCGGCTTCGTCGCCTTCGGCGTCGGTGTTCGGCGCCTTGGCTTCGCCTTCGGCGTCGGTGTTCCCACCCGCACCACCCGTGCGGCTTTCGTCGTCGGCTGCGGGTGGCCCCTGCGGGGCGTCCTCGCCGTCGGCGGCCTGCGGCGCATCTTCGGCGGCCTGCGGGCGCTCGTCGGTGGGCTGCGGGTCGTCTGCGGCGGCCTGCGGGCGCACGTCGGCGGGCTCAGCGGTGTCTTCGGTGGCCTCCGGGGCCTCGTCGGCGGGCTCGGCGGTGTCTTCGGTGGACTCCGGGGCCTCGTCGGTGGGCTCAGGGGTGTCTTCGGTGGACTCCGGGGCCTCGTCGGCGGGCTCGGCGGTGTCTGCGGCGGACTCCGGGGCCTCTGGGGCCTCGTTGGTCGGCTCAGGGGTGTCTTTGGTGGGCTCCGGGGCGTCGTTGGCGGCCGGAGTGTCCTTGGCCGGCGTCGGCGGCTTTGCGGCGGCGGTCTGGGCTTTCTCTTCGGGCTTGGCGGCGGCTTCGGCCCTGTCCTCGGTGGAGTTGTCGTCCGAGTCCGAGTCCGACTCCGTGTCAGGCGCCGCGTCGGCCGCGTCGGTCGCCTCGGGCTTCGGGGCTGTGCGGATCCAGGCGGAGACGGCGTTCTTGAGGTCGGTGTCGTCGTCGGCCCTGTCGGATTTCACGTCACGGACGGACAGGACCTTCGTGGCGGTGTCCACCGGCGCCGCTGAGGAATCCTTTTCGCGGGAGACCGCGAGGCGCGGGTCGCGGGCTTCGGGAACCGAGTCCCTGGCCCCCGGCGTCGGTTCCACCGACGACTCGCGCTGCTTCGACCTGTCGGGGGACTCGCCCGCCACCGATGCCTCCTCCATGCGCCGCACGCCCACTCGCGCGCTCTGTCCGAACCATGTACCAGTGTCCTGTGTGAGGGCTTGGCCCCCGTGGTAGACGAGAACGACATACCTACCGGTTCCCTTACGAACCGGTCACGCACCCTCGACAGACCAATGTGAGAGGGGTCACCCTGTCATTCATCCACGCGGGGAGGCATGGATGGGCAGGAGCCGCAGAACAATTCCGGAGGAGCTTCTGCTGCTGGCACTGGACCCGACCACGGGTACCACTGCACAGCCGCAGTCGCTCGACCTCGGTCTGGCCGGAGCACAGCTAGTGGAGCTGGCGCTGGCCGGACGGATAGCCCCAGACGGGGATCGTATCGCCGTGGTGGTGCCACGGCCGACTGGAGATCCGACTTTGGACTGTGCGTTGGAGTTGCTGCGAAGGCGCGGCGCTCCCGTACGGGCTGTGCACTGGATCGGCGGACCCCGGCTGGGGCTGCGTCAGACCTATCTCTCGCATCTGGAGCGGTGCGGCATGGTGGCCGCCGTGCCGGGTCAGATGTGCGGGGTGTTGCCGACGACGCGGTACCAGGCGACGGACACCGAGATCAGCCGGGAGATCCGATCCCGGCTGGATTCAGCGATCCGCACCGGCGTACCGCCGGACCCGCGGACCGCGGCGCTCGCCGCGCTGGCCCATGCGGTCGGCCTCGGCAAGCACCTGTATCCGGGGAACGAGGGCAGGTCCTCGCGCTCCCGGCTGCGGGATCTGATCCGGCACGACCCGATGGGCGGCCTCGTCGCCCACGCGGTGATGGACGTGCAGAACGGTGCGGCCACGCAGCCGCGCCGCGGTCCGGCCACGGCCGCACGGCAGGCCGGGCCCGGAGGCAGGCCTGCGGCGGAGCCCGCACGCGCGGTTCCGATGCAGCCGCGTCACGGATCCATGGCACGCGCGGTGGTGCACTGACCGACCGCAAGAAGCACAAGAAGCAGTTGCGTTGATCGACCGATCGGATCGACCGATCGGATCGGTCGCAGATCAACCGCACAGATCGACCGCACAGATCGACCGCACAGATCGACCGCACCGTCGGCGCCAGGACCCTTTCGGGAGCCGCTGGTTCGAGCGGGGTGGTGGGACTCGTGATCCCGCCACCCCGCTCGACCGCTTCCGGCACGCGCGTTCCGCGGCCCGCTCGTGCGGTCCGTCTCCGTGCCCGGACTGACGCGTACGCTCCGCATATCCACCATTTGCCAGCGGTGGAAAGCACCTTGGTGGCAATCTGCTCAACAGCAGATACGCAAAGTGTCAGGAACAGGCAGCAGCCGGAGGTGCACGTCCCGTGGCGTCCAATGTCAATCCCACCGTCAGGCGACGCCGGCTGGGCCAGGAGCTGCGCAGGCTCCGTGAGCTCAAGGGCATGACGGCGGAGGAGGTGGCCGAGCGTCTGCTCGTGTCGCAGTCGAAGATCAGCCGCCTGGAGAACGGCCGCAGGAGCATCAGTCAGCGCGATGTGCGCGACCTGTGCGGGGTGTACGAGGTCGAGGACCAGCGGATCGTGGATTCGCTGATGGAGATGGCCCGCGACTCGCGCCAGCAGGGCTGGTGGCACACCTTCGGCGACATCCCGTACAGCGTCTACATCGGC
Organism: Streptomyces sp. NPDC048297; assembly: GCF_043201585.1. NCBI lineage: Bacteria > Bacillati > Actinomycetota > Actinomycetes > Kitasatosporales > Streptomycetaceae > Streptomyces > Streptomyces sp. NPDC048297. Next base: position 1,921 of record NZ_JBICZA010000039.1, on the reverse strand, counting down.
CTGGAGACGGACGCCGAGTCGCTGCGGGTGTACGAACCCCAGCTGGTGACCGGTCTGTTGCAGACCCGCGCCTACGCGGAGGCCCTGGTGCAGGGCGCGTTGCCGGAGACCTCGACCACCGAGATCGAGAAGCGTGTGCAAGTGCGCATGCGGCGACAGGAACGTATCACCGCCGAGGGCACCCCCCTGCGGCTGTGGGTGGTGCTGGACGAGGCGGCGCTCAAGCGCGTCGTGGGCAGCCGGCTGGTGATGCGCGAGCAGCTGGAGCACCTGATCGAGATGTCCCAGCTGCCGCACGTCACCGTGCAGGTGCTGCCGTTCGAGGTGGGCGCGCATCCGGGGCTCAACGGCCAGTACGCGATCCTGGAGTTCGCCGACGCGGCCGACTCCAGCGTGGTCTACCTGGAGGGCGTCACCAGCGACCTGTACCTGGAGAAGGCGCAGGACGTGCAGAAGTACGCCGTGATGTACGAGCACTTGCGGGCACAGTCCCTCAATGTGGAACAGTCCCGGCAATACATCGACAACGTGGCCAAACGGTACGCGGATTGAGTCCTGCCCCGCAGGGGGCGCGGAATCATACACCGTCACTCCACTCAAGCGGAAGGCTCACCTCGAATATGCCATCCGCTTGAGTGAACGACTACTCCAGCGGCGGCAGTTGCCCGGTAGCGTCGATCACGCCAATCGGACGACAAGGTTGGCGTGAACCGTACTACCGCAACTCGCAACAGGAGTAGACATGGCACTGATTCAGGGCGCTTCGGAGACGTGGATGAAGTCCTCCTATTCCGCGGGCAACGGCGCCTGCGTCGAGGTCAAGTCGCCCGCCGCCACGGAGCTGGCCGTACGCGACTCCAAGGTCGTCGAGGGCCCGACCCTGGCCTTCCCCGCCGAGGCGTGGAACGCCTTCGTGTCCTCGGTCAAGGCGTAGGGGGCTCTCTCTGACCCTCACGTCTAGCCGTCTCGGCGGCAACAACTGCACAAGCAGGACCGCGGAGCCCTCTCGTCCAGTCGCCGTCCTTGCCGAGGGGGCTCGGCATTTCCCACCGCATCACGACATCGGGATCACCGGTCACCACATCACCGCATCACGACACCGGGAACGCCACGTCGCACACCGGGTCCTCGGCGCCCGCCGCGTTCCAGTCCGCGAAGTACACCTCCCCGCACGGGCCGGCGACCTCCAGCCCCTCCTGCCGCACCCAGTGCTCCACCGCCTCGAACGCGGCCAGGATCTGCGGATGCGCCACCTGCGCCTTGGTGATCCGGGTGACGGCCAGCCGGGCCGCCGGCTCCACCCGCACCCGCACCCGCACCCGCGTCGCCCACGGCCCGCCGTGCTTCTCCACCCACGCCCGTGCCGCCGCCTCGTCCGCCACCGGCACACACGACTCTGCGGGGCCGTCACTCTCCATCGACACCTCGGAGTGGTAGACGACGAACGGCGCACCCGTCGCGCCCCCGCACTTGCGCGCCGCCGCCTCCAGCCGGCCCAGCGAGGCACCGATCCAGGTCGGCAGCTCGTCCGCCAGCGTGTGCCGTGACTCGGTGATCACCACCTGCGCCGGCACGTCCACCGTCTCGACCGTGAACTTCTCGTACATCTCGGAACTCCTCCCCGACAGACGGCCACGGAGGTATGCGGCGAGGGTGCGCTGCCCGGCCAGCCGGGTCTCCACGTCCGCCCAGTAGGCGGCGAGCAGGTCGGCGGCCTCCGTGCCCTCGGCGCCGACGATCTCGGCGATCCGGGCCAGCGGCATGTCCAGCTGCCGCAGCAGGGCCACCAGACGGGCCTGGTCCACCTGGCTGGCACGGTAGTAGCGTTGACGTGCTCCCTGGCCTAAAGTCCAGGGATTCCGGCCTGGGTCGGCTGACCCTTCCGGGGGCTTCCTGCTTCACCGCGCTGTGCGGGCACGGG
>NZ_JBICZA010000038.1:0-70348 GCF_043201585.1 Streptomyces sp. NPDC048297 | reverse complement strand
CTCGTCCGACAGTGTCAACTCGGCCTTCGGCCGCCCCGTCCGTGCCATAGAGCAAGCCTATACATCTGAACAGAATTCCCGACTCAGAACACTAGGACGCCTTTCACGGCAGCTCCAGGAAACCTTCGCTGGCGCCTCCAGGACACCTTTCCCGGCACACGGAAACGTTTCCCGGCATACGAAAACGCCGGCCGACCGGATGTGTGGTCGGCCGGCGTTCGCGCGCGATCGGTGGGAGCGCGTCGCGAGGTGACGCCAGGGGCGGTGACGTCAGGTGCGGGCTCCCACGGCGAGGGGCCGGGCACCGGCTCTGCTCTGCGCCCCCCCTGGTCGTGAGGCACCCGCACGGAGAACGCCGGCCGACCGGACGTGTGGTCGGCCGGCGTTCGCGCGCGATCGGTGGGAGCTCGTCGCGCTGAAGCGTCAGGCGCTGAGGCGGGTGATCGCGTCCTCGATGGAGAGTTCCTCGCGCTCGCCGGTCCTGCGGTCCTTCAGTTCCAGGACGCCCTCGCCGGCGCGGCGGCCGGCCACCAGGATCTGGGGCACGCCGATCAGCTCGGCGTCGGTGAACTTCACGCCCGGGGAGACACCGGCGCGGTCGTCGACCAGGACGCGGACACCGGCGGCGGCCAGCTTGTCGGCGACGTCGAGGGCCACCTCGGTCTGCAGCGCCTTGCCGGCGGCGACGACATGCACGTCGGCCGGGGCGACCTCCTTGGGCCAGCACAGGCCCTGCTCGTCGGCGGTCTGCTCGGCGAGCGCGGCGACGGCGCGGGAGACGCCGATGCCGTAGGAGCCCATGGTGACGCGGACGGGCTTGCCGTTCTGGCCGAGGACGTCGAGCTTGAGGGCGTCGGCGTACTTGCGGCCCAGCTGGAAGATGTGGCCGATCTCGATGGCACGGTCCAGCTTCAGGCCGGTGCCGCACTTCGGGCAGGGGTCGCCCTCCTGCACCACGACGACGTCCACGTACTCGTCGACCTCGAAGTCACGGCCCGCGACGACGTTCTTCGCGTGCATGCCGTCCTTGTTGGCACCCGTGATCCAGTCCGTGCCGGGGGCCACGCGCGGGTCGGCGATGTACGTCACCTTCTCGCCCAGGCCCTGCGGGCCGACGTAGCCGCGGACCAGGTCGGGGCGGGCCGCGAAGTCCGCCTCGGTGACCATCTCGACGGCCGCCGGCGCGAAGTGCGCCTCGACCTTGCCGAGGTCGACCTCGCGGTCGCCGGGCACGCCGACGGCGACGATCTCGCCGTCCACCTTCACCAGCAGGTTCTTCAGCGTGGCGGAGGCGGGGACGCCCAGGGAGGCGGCCAGGGTCTCGATGGTCGGGGTGTCGGGGGTGGGGATCTCCTCGAGCGCGGGCACGGCCGAGCCGTCCACCGGCTTGAGCTCGTAGGCGATCGCCTCGGTGTTGGCGGCGAAGTCGCAGTTCGGGCAGTCCGCGAAGGTGTCCTCGCCGGCCTCGGCCGGGGCGAGGAACTCCTCGGACTTGGAGCCGCCCATGGCGCCGGCGGTGGCCGAGACGATGCGGTAGTCGAGGCCGAGGCGCTCGAAGACGCGCCGGTACGCCTCGCGGTGCAGGGCGTAGGACTTGGCGAGGCCCTCGTCCTCCAGGTCGAAGGAGTACGAGTCCTTCATCAGGAACTCCCGGCCGCGCAGGATGCCGGCCCGGGGGCGGGCCTCGTCACGGAACTTGCTCTGGATCTGGTAGAGGATCACCGGCAGGTCCTTGTAGGAGGACGCCTGGTCCTTCACCAGCAGGGTGAAGATCTCCTCGTGGGTCGGGCCGAGGAGGTAGTCACCGCCCTTGCGGTCCTGGAGCCGGAACAGCTCCTGGCCGTACTCGTCCCAGCGGCCGGTCGCCTCGTAGGGCTCGCGCGGCAGCAGCGCGGGCAGCGAGACCTCCTGGGCGCCGATGGCGTCCATCTCCTCGCGGACGATGCGCTCGACGTTGGCGAGGACCTTCTTGCCCAGCGGCAGCCAGGACCAGATGCCGGCCGCCGTGCGGCGGACGTAGCCGGCGCGGACGAGGAGCTTGTGGCTGAGGACCTCGGCGTCGGCCGGGTCGTCACGCAACGTCTTCGCCAACAACTGGGACATGCGCTGGACCGGTGCGTTCGCCATGGTTCTCGTACTCCTGCCGATGGGGACCCCTCTCGAGCGCGGCCGAGAGCGGGGGAAGGTGATGGCATGGAGGTTAGCCGGGCTGGCTGTTCCGGCGGAAATCGGTTATGGCCGACACCCTAGACGCGGAGCAGCGGCAGGGGGGCGCCCATGACCGCGTAGGGCCTCGGGGCGCTCGGGAAGTGGACCTGGCGGGCCAGGTCGACGTAGCCGAGGGAGTGGTAGAGGCCGCGTGCGGGGCTGTCGGTGTCGATCGCGGAGAGGATCGAGCGAGGTTCGGCCGCGGCGTCCGTGATGGTGGTGATCAGGCGGCGGCCGATCCCGCGGTTCTGGTGACCGGGGTGGACGTGCAGTTCGGTGATGACGAAGGAGTCGTCGAGCCAGTAGGTGTTGTCCTGGGCGCGGAGGTAGGGCTCCACGACGGTGGACCACCAGTGGGTGCGGCTGTTGGGCATGCCGTAGACGAAGCCGACCAGGCGCCCCCGACTGGTGGCGCCGAGGGCTCGCGCGCCGGGGTACTCCATGTGGCGCTTCACGATCTGGCGGCGTACGGCGACCTCCTCCGGGCCGAGCCCGAAGGCCACGGCTTGGACGGCCAGGGCCTCGTCCACGTGGGCGGACAGGTCCAGGGGGCCGATGCGGAGGTCCATGGCGGGAGCGTACAGGGGCGATCGGGCGGGGTGGACGCGTCGGGTGGGTTCAGAACAGCACGCTCATGAAGGCGCCCACCTCGCGGAAGCCCGCGCGCGTGTACGTCCTTCGCGCCGCCGTGTTGAAGTCGTTCACGTAGAGACTGACGACCGGGGCGATGTCGGCGAGCGCGTACCGCAGGACGGCCGCCATGCCCGGGGCCGCCAGGCCCCTGCCCCGGTACTCGGGGGCGACCCAGACGCCCTGGATCTGGCAGGCGTGGGCCGTCGCCGCGCCGATCTCCGCCTTGAAGACGACCCTGCCGCTGTCGTCCAGGCGCGCGAAGGAGCGGCCGGAGCCGACCAGTTCGGCGACCCGGGCCTGGTACAGGAGGCCGCCGTCACCGGCCAGCGGGGAGACGCCGACCTCCTCCGTGAACATCGCCACGCACGCCGGCATGATCGTCTCCATCTCGTCCTTGCGGATGCGGCGGACGTACGGATCCGGGGCGATGTCGGCGGGCATGCGGTCGGTGACCATCAGGGGCTGCCGGGTACGGACCTCGCGGGCCGGGCCCCAGTGGGGTTCGAGCAGCCGCCACAGCTGGGCGGTGGCTTCCGCGGGGCCGACGATGGAGGAGCAGCGGCGGCCGGCCCGGCGGGCGCGGTCGGCGAAGGCGCGGACGGCGCGCGGGGTGGCGCAGAGCGGGACGAGGTTGGCGCCCGCGTAGCACAGGGACGTGAGCATGCCGTCCTCGTACCAGCCCCACATCTCGCCGCCCAGGCGCCACGGGTCGAGGCCGGCGACCCGGACGCGGGCCGCCACGAAGGCATTGGCGACCGGCTCGCTGTCGAGGACGGCGAGCGCGGCGCCAAGGTCGCTCGGACCGAGCACCCTTGAGGTGGTCTGGGTCAACACGTGCGGGGCCTCACCTGAGGGTTCTGCTGATCTCCGCACTATAGCTGCGCCGCTTTGGCCGCGCCTGTGAGCTGGGGGTGCTGGGGTCTTTGGGCGGGTGCGGGTGCGTTGTGGCTGGTCGCGCCCACGCGGCGGAGCCGCACATCGATACCGCCTCGCGCCCCTTGGGGGTACGGGGCAACCGGCGCTGAGAGCCACCCGCGTCCGATGCGGAGATCAGCCCTCCACCGACACCGACGGCTCGCCGGATTCCACTCCGGCTGCTTCCATCTGCTCGGCCAGCTTCATGGCCTCTTCGATGAGGGTCTCGACGATCTTGGACTCGGGGACGGTCTTGATGACCTCGCCCTTGACGAAGATCTGGCCCTTGCCGTTGCCGGAGGCGACGCCGAGGTCGGCCTCGCGGGCTTCGCCGGGGCCGTTGACGACGCAGCCCATGACGGCGACGCGGAGCGGGACCTCCATGCCGGTGAGGCCGGCGGTGACCTCTTCGGCGAGCTTGTAGACGTCGACCTGGGCGCGGCCGCAGGACGGGCAGGAGACGATCTCCAGGCCGCGCTGCTTGAGGTTGAGGGACTCCAGGATCTGGAGGCCGACCTTGACCTCCTCGGCGGGCGGCGCCGACAGGGAGACGCGGATGGTGTCGCCGATGCCCTGGGAGAGGAGGGCGCCGAAGGCGACGGCCGACTTGATGGTGCCCTGGAAGGCGGGGCCGGCCTCCGTCACGCCGAGGTGCAGCGGGTAGTCGCACTGGCCGGCGAGCTGGCGGTAGGCCTCGATCATCACGACCGGGTCGTTGTGCTTGACGGAGATCTTGATGTCCCGGAAGCCGTGCTCCTCGAAGAGGGACGCCTCCCACAGGGCCGACTCGACCAGGGCCTCGGGGGTCGCCTTGCCGTACTTCTGGAGGAGGCGCCTGTCGAGGGAGCCGGCGTTGACACCGATGCGGATCGGGGTGCCGTGGTCCTTGGCGGCCTGGGCGATCTCCTTGACCTTGTCGTCGAACTGCTTGATGTTGCCCGGGTTGACGCGGACCGCCGCGCAGCCGGCCTCGATCGCCGCGAAGACGTACTTGGGCTGGAAGTGGATGTCGGCGATGACCGGGATCTGGGACTTCCTGGCGATGGTGGCGAGGGCGTCGGCGTCGTCCTGGGTGGGGCAGGCGACGCGGACGATCTGGCAGCCGGAGGCCGTCAGCTCGGCGATCTGCTGGAGGGTGGCGCCGATGTCGGACGTACGGGTCGTGGTCATCGACTGGACCGAGACGGGAGCGTCTCCGCCGACGGCCACGGACCCGACCTGGATCTGCCGGCTCTTGCGGCGCTCGGCGAGCTTGGTCGGAACGGACGGCATGCCGAGAGAAATCGCAGTCATCTGCTGTGCAACCCCAAGTCGTGGATCAGGATCCGGTCCCGTGAACGGCGGGCTCCAGGCTTCGAGATTACGGCACCCGTCCGGGCGACAGCACATCCCACCCGGCAAACCCACTCGATGGAAGGCGGCCCGGATCACAGGGATCCGGGCCGCCTTGAACGCGGTATGGCTAGGAGATTTTGACGGGGTTGACGACGTCGGCGATCAGGACGAGGACGGTGAAGCAGACGAAGATCCCCGCCACCACGTACGCCACCGGCATCAGCTTCGCCACGTCGAACGGACCGGGGTCCGGGCGGCGCAGGACGCGGGCCAGGTTCCGGCGCAACGACTCCCACAGGGCGCCCGCGATGTGCCCGCCGTCGAGCGGGAGCAGCGGGAGCATGTTGAACAGGAAGAGGGAGAGGTTGAAGCCGCCGAGCACCATCACGAACATCGCCACCTGCTGGGAGGCGGGGATGTCGAGGGTGGCGATGTCGCCGGTGATACGGGCCGCGCCGACGATGCCCACCGGGGAGTCCGGTTCGCGGGGGCCGTCGCCGAAGGCGGCGTCCCACAGGGCCGGGATCTTGCCGGGCAGGGCGGCCAGCGAGCTGACGGCGTCGCCGACCCGGTCGCTCATCCAGGTCACGGATTCGCTGAAGTCCAGCCTCTCGACGCCGGTGGCGGCGCTGAAGCCGAGGAAGCCAGCCTTGACGTAGCCGTTGACGTAGTTGCCGTTGGAGTCCTTCTTGGCGACCCGGTTCGAGGTGATCGTCGGGTGCAGGGTCAGCTGCTCGCCCTTGCGGTCGACGACGATGGTGACCTGCTTGCCGGGGTTCGTGCGGATCAGGTCCGAGAGGGTGTTCCAGTTCTTGGTCGGGACGCCGTCGAAGGAGACGATCCGGTCGCCCGCCTTGAGGCCCGCCTGGTGGGCCGGGGACACCGGGTCGGACTTCTTGCAGGTGTCGCGGTGCGCGCTCTGGTCGATGGAGCACGGGGAGACCGAGGCGACGGTGGTGGTCTGCTGCTGGATGCCGAAGCCCATGAGCAGGGTGAAGAACAGGGCGATCGCCAGCACCAGGTTCATGAACGGGCCCGCGAACATGACGATGACGCGCTTCCACGGCTTGCGCGTGTAGAACATGCGCGTCTCGTCGCCGGGCTGCAGTTCCTCGAAGGCCGCCGAGCGGGCGTCCTCGATCATGCCGCGCCACGGTGAGGTGGAGCGGGCGGAGACCCGGCCCTCGTCGTCGGGCGGGAACATACCGATCATGCGGATGTAGCCGCCGAGCGGGATCGCCTTGATGCCGTACTCGGTGTCGCCCTTCTTCCGCGACCAGACCGTCGGGCCGAAGCCGACCATGTACTGGGGGACGCGGATGCCGAAGAGCTTGGCCGTGGACAGGTGGCCCAGTTCGTGCCAGGCGATGGAGACGAGCAGGCCGACCGCGAAGACCACTATGCCGAGGATGAACATCAAGGTCGTCATGCACGCGCCTCCGCGGTCGCCGTCGTGGCTGTCAGTTCACGGGCCCGGGTCCTCGCCCAGGTCTCCGCTTCGAGGACGTCCGACACCGTGAGTGAAGTTCCCGCTTCCGGGGTTCCGTGCTCCTCGACCACCCGGATGACGGTCTCCATGATCCCGTTGAAGGGCAGTGCGCCCGCCAGGAAGGCTTCGACGCACTCCTCGTTGGCCGCATTGAACACCGCCGGAGCGGTACCCGCGAGCCGCCCCACGTGCCGGGCGAGGTTCACCGAGGGGAACGCCTCGTCGTCCAGCGGGAAGAACTCCCATGTGGAGGCCTTGCTCCAGTCGAAGGCCGGGGCGGCGTCCGGGACGCGCTCGGGCCAGCCCAGACCGATGGCGATGGGCCCGCACATGTCGGGGGGCGTCGCCTGGGCGATGGTGGACCCGTCGGTGAACTCGACCATCGAGTGGACGTAGGACTGCGGGTGGACGACGACCTCGATGCGGTCGAAGGGGATGTCGTAGAGCAGGTGCGCCTCGATGACCTCCAGGCCCTTGTTGACCAGGGTCGCGGAGTTGACCGTGATCACCGGGCCCATCGCCCAGGTGGGGTGGGCGAGGGCGTCCTGCACGCTCACGTCCGCGAGGTCCGCCTTGGTGCGGCCGCGGAAGGGGCCGCCAGAGGCGGTGACGACCAGCTTGCGGACGTCGGCGCGGGTGCCGGCGGCGAGGGACTGGAAGAGGGCGGCGTGCTCGGAGTCGACCGGGATGATCTGGCCGGGCTTGGCCAGCGCCTTGACCAGGGGGCCGCCGACGATCAGCGACTCCTTGTTGGCGAGCGCGAGGGTGCGGCCCGCCTCCAGGGCGGCGAGGGTGGGCGCGAGTCCGATGGAGCCGGTGATGCCGTTGAGCACCGTGTGGCAGTCGGAGGCGGCGACCTGGGTGGCGGCGTCCGGTCCGGCGAGGATCTCGGGCAGGGGCTCCCCGGCGCCGTACTCGGCGGCGAGGGCCTCACGCAGGGCCTCCACGGCGTCCTCGCGGGCGACCGCCACGGTCCACACCCGTAGTCTGCGGGCCTGCTCGGCGAGGAGGGCGACCCGGGTGCCGTTCGCGGACAGGGCGGTGACCCGGAAGCGGTCGGGGTTGCGCAGCACGAGGTCGATGGCCTGGGTGCCGATGGACCCGGTGGAGCCGAGGATCACCACGTCCTTCGGGCCGTCGCCCGCGAGGGGGTCGTACACGAGGTGCGGGTCGGCGAGCGGGGCGGGGCTGGCGGGACTGTCGGTCATTCCCCCATTGTGGCCGCTGCCCGGTGCCGTCAGGACAGCGCGTCCCTCGGGCGGGTGGTCGGCACTCTCGTCGCCCGAGGATGCGGTTCCCCGTTTGTGGAGTATCAGTGAAGATCACGTGATAGGACTGCGGGTGGCCGCGGACCGGCCGGTGGACCTCCGGCCCGTGCACGACTTCGCGAACGACATCCTTGGGGGGATCTGTTCATGCGCTCTGTGCGGATACGCACCGCCCTGCCCGCTCTCGCGGGCGCCGCCCTGCTCACGGGCACCCTGCTCAGCACCCCGGCCGCGGCGGCCGGCGGTGTGGTGATCCACCGGGTCTGGTTCGACAGCCCCGGCAAGGACACCGGCTCGAACACCAGCCTGAACGCCGAGTGGGTACAGATCCGGAACACCAGCGGCTCGGCGATCTCCCTGAACGGCTGGATCCTGAAGGACGCCTCGAACCACAAGTACGTCTTCCCGAACGTCAAGATCGGCGCCGGAAAATACCTGAAGGTGCACACCGGCAGGGGCTCGGACACATCGTCGGACAAGTACCAGGGCCGCCGCGCCTACGTCTGGAACAACGACAAGGACACCGCCACGCTGACGAAGGCGAGCGGCACCAAGGTCGACTCCTGCTCCTGGACCACGCGGGATCCGAGCGACAAGTACTGCTGACACAAGCACGGCGCCCGGGGCGTGCGAGCCCCGGGCGCCGTAGTTTCTCCTGCGACCTGATCCGCCGGACAGGCCCTAGGCGTGCCCTAGGCGCCGTAGGGGCGCCGCTCGTTCTCCCGTGCGGATGGGCCGGGGGTCGCGTCGGCGATCCAGGGGCCCTCGCCCGAGGGGTCGATGATGCCCTCTTCCAGCCAGGTGTAGGCCCCGCCGAGCACGCCCTTGACCACCTTGCGGTCCAACTCGTCGGTGTTGGTCCACAGGCGGCCGAAGAGTTCGTCGACGCGGATGCGGGACTGCCGGCAGAAGGCGTCGGCGAGCTGGTAGGCCTCGCGGCCGTGTTCGCCCTCACTGCGCAGCCGCTCGGCGCGCACGCAGGCCGCGCTCATCGCGAACAGTTCCGCGCCGATGTCGACGACCCGGCCGAGGAAGCCCTGCTTGGTCTCCATGCGGCCCTGCCAGCGGGACATGGCGTAGAAGGTGGAGCGGGCCAACTTGCGGGAGTGCCGCTCGACGTGGCGCAGATGCCCGGACAGGTCGATGTCGCGCTTGAACTCGCTGTACGACGACGGCAGTTGCCCGGGACCGGCGACCAGCTTCGGCAGCCACTTGGCGTAGAAGACGCCGGCCTGCGCGCCCGCCCTCGCCTTGTCCTGGAGGGTCTTGTCGGGGTCGATGAGGTCGCCGGCGACGGAGAGGTGGGCGTCGACGGCCTCGCGCGCGATGAGCAGGTGCATGATCTCGGTGGAGCCCTCGAAGATGCGGTTGATGCGCAGGTCGCGCAGCATCTGCTCGGTCGGCACCGCGCGCTCGCCGCGGGCCTTCAGGGACTCGGCGGTCTCGTAGCCGCGACCGCCGCGGATCTGGACCAGTTCGTCGGCCATCGTCCAGGACATCTCGGAGCCGTAGAGCTTGGCGAGGGCGGCCTCGATGCGGATGTCGTTGCGGTCCTCGTCGGCCATCTGGGAGGCCAGGTCGACGACGGCCTCCAGCGCGAAGGTGGTCGCCGCGATGAAGCTGATCTTGGCGCCGACGGCCTCGTGCAGCGCGACCGGCTTGCCCCACTGCTCGCGCTCCGCCGCCCACTCGCGGGCGATCTTCAGGCACCACTTGCCGGCGCCGGCGCACATCGCGGGCAGTGACAGGCGGCCGGTGTTGAGGGTGGTGAGCGCGATCTTCAGACCGGCGCCCTCGGGGCCGATGCGGTTGGCGGCCGGGACGCGCACCTGGTGGAAGCGGGTGACGCCGTTCTCGATGCCGCGCAGGCCCATGAAGGCGTTGCGGTTCTCGACGGTGATGCCCTCGGCCGTGGCCTCGACGACGAAGGCGGTGATGCCGCCCTTGTGTCCCTCGGACTTCGGCACGCGCGCCATGACGACGAGCAGGTCGGCGACCACCCCGTTGGTGGTCCACAGCTTGACCCCGTCGAGGACGTAGTCGTCGCCGTCGGGAACGGCGGTGGTGGCGAGGCGGGCCGGGTCGGAGCCGACATCCGGTTCGGTGAGCAGGAAGGCCGAGATGTCGGTGCGGGCGCAGCGGGGCAGGAAGGCGTCCTTCTGCTCCTGGGTGCCGAAGATCTTCAGCGGCTGCGGGACGCCGATCGACTGGTGGGCGGAGAGCAGGGCGCCGACCGCGGGGCTGACGGAGCCGACCAGGGCGAGGGCCTTGTTGTAGTACAGCTGGGTGAGGCCGAGACCGCCGTACTTGGGGTCGATCTTCATGCCGAGGGCGCCGAGTTCCTTGAGGCCGGCGACGACCTCGTCGGGGATGCGGGCCTCGCGCTCGATGCGGGCGGAGTCGATGGTCGACTCGCAGAAGTCGCGCAGTTCGGCGAGGAACGCCTCGCCGCGCCGCACGCTCTCGGCGTCCGGGAGCGGATGGGGGTGGATGAGGTCGAGCCGGAAGCGCCCGAGGAACAGTTCCTTGGCGAAGCTCGGCTTGTGCCAGTCCTGCTGCCGGGCGGCCTCCGCCACCTGGCGCGCCTCGCGCTCGGTGACGTTGGTGCGTGGGGTGGTGGGGGCGGACATGAGGCTCACCTCGCCGCGAAGAGGGATGATTGCGGACCGTTCGTTACCGACCCGTGCTACTGGATCGTTGGTACCTGAAACGGGCCGCCCCCACCACCCCTCGCGGTCCGATCGGGTCGATCCGATCGCTTCGACTTGATCGGATCGGAGCGAGAGGTGTCCGCGGGCATGAAGAACGGCCGACGCCCCCGCACAGTGGGCGCCGGCCGTTCCTGGTCCGACCTGTCCGTGGCAGGTCAGAGAGCGAGACCGGTCAGGACCAGCACACGCTCGTATGTGTAGTCGTCCATCGCGAACTTCACACCCTCGCGGCCCACACCGGACTGCTTGGCGCCGCCGTACGGCATCTGGTCGGCGCGGTAGGACGGAACGTCTCCGATGACGACACCGCCGACCTCAAGGGCGCGGTGGGCACGGAAGGCGACCTGGAGGTCGTGGGTGAACACGCCCGCCTGGAGGCCGTACTTGGAGGAGTTGACGGCGGCGAAGGCCTCGGCCTCGCCGTCCACCTTCTGCACGGTGAGGACGGGTCCGAAGACCTCCTCGCGGGCGAGGGTGGTGTCGGCCGGTACGCCGGTGAGGACGGTCGGCGCGTAGGAGGCGCCGTCGCGGTCACCGCCGGTGAGCAGGGTGGCGCCGGCCTCGACGGCCTCCTTCACCCAGGACTCGACGCGCTCGGCGGCGGCCTCGCTGACCAGCGGGCCGACGTCGGTCTTGTCGTCGTTCGGGTCACCGGTGACCTGGGCCTCGACGGCGGCGACGATGCGCGGGAGCAGGCGGTCGTAGACGGAGGCGTCCGCGATCACGCGCTGCACGGAGATGCAGGACTGGCCGCCCTGGTAGTTCGAGAAGGTCGCGATGCGGGTCGCGGCCCAGTCCAGGTCGGCGTCGCTCGCGAAGTCGCCGAGGACGACGGCCGCGCCGTTGCCGCCCAACTCCAGGGTGCAGTGCTTGCGCGGCACCGAGTCCATGATCGCGTAGCCGACCGTCTCGGAACCGGTGAAGGAGATGACCGGCAGGCGCTCGTCCTGGACGAGGGCGGGCATCTTGTCGTTGGCGACCGGGATGATCGACCAGGAGCCGGCGGGCAGGTCGGTCTCGGCGAGCAGGTCACCGATGATCAGGCCGGACAGCGGGGTGGCGGGAGCCGGCTTGAGGATGATCGGGGCGCCGGCGGCGATGGCCGGGGCGATCTTGTGGGCGCACAGGTTCAGCGGGAAGTTGAACGGCGCGATGCCGAGGACGACGCCCTTCGGGAAGCGGCGGGTCAGGGCGAGCCGACCCTGGCCGCCGGCGTCGGTGTCCAGGCGCTGGGCCTCGCCGCCGTTGAACCGGCGGGCTTCCTCGGCCGCGAACCGGAACACGGAGACCGCGCGGCCGACCTCGCCACGGGCCCACTTGATCGGCTTGCCGTTCTCGGCGGAGATCAGCTGGGCGATCTCCTCGGTGCGCTCGGCCAGGCGCTTGCTGACGTGGTCGAGGGCGGCGGCGCGGACGTGGGCCGGGGTGGCGGCGAAGTCCTCGCGGACGGCGTACGCCGCGGCCACGGCCTCCTCGACCTGGGCGTCGGTCGGCACGCTGACCTTGCCGACGAGCCGGCCGTCCCACGGGGAGGCGACGTCGAAGGTTTCCTCGCCGGTGACCTGGCGGCCGGCGAGCCAGAAGGCGTAGGTGGAAGTCATGTGCGAGTCCCGGCCCTTCCGCGTTGGGGGTGTTCGTTCGGTTCGTCTCCCACGGTAGGGCTGGGGCACGCCGGGGTCGCTTGTCCGAGTCGTACTGGTGGGGGCGGGTGATGTGCCGGATTGGCGGGGTGGGTGGGCGCGGCGGGGGCGGGCGGGCTTGGTGGGGGGGGGCTTGGTGGGGGGCTAAGCGTGGGGGGCTGAGCGTGGGGGGCTGAGCGTGGGGGTGGGCTCGGCGTGGTCGGGCTAAGCGTGGGCGGTGGGCCGGCGTGGGGGGCTAAGCGTGGGGGGCTGAGCGTGGGGGTGGGCTCGGCGTGGGCGGTGGGCTCGGCGTGGTGGGGCGGGCTCGGCGTGGTGGGGCTGATGTCGCGTGTCTCTCGCCCCCGCCGCCCCTACCCGTCCCATCCCAGGGGCTCCGCCCCTTCGGCCCCGCCGGGGGCTCCGCCCCCAGGACCCCCGATCGGCCTGAACGGCCTCGTCCTCAAACGCCGGACGGGCTTAATGAGGGTGTCCGGCGCGTCCTCAGACGCCGGACGGGCTGAGTGAGGGTGACCGGCGGCGCAGAGTCGCGTGGCCTGGTCGGGTCACTCGGGAGAGGTGGCCTTCAGGGCGAGCCACAGCTCCATGCGGACGTCCGGGTCGTCAAGGGAGCGGCCGAGGATCTCCTCGACCCGGCGCATGCGGTAGCGCAGGGTGTGGCGGTGGACGCCCAGGTCGGCCGCCGCCGCGTCCCACTGGCCGTGCCGGGAGAGCCAGGCGCGCAGGGAGGCGACGAGGTCGCCGCGGCCGGTCGCGTCGTGTTCGTGCAGGGCGCGCAGCAGCCCGTCGGCGAACGCCTTCACTGCGTCGTCGGCGAGCAACGGCAGTACGGATCCCGCCGCCACCTGCTCGTGCTCCACGAAGACCCGCCCCCGGCGGCGGGCCACCGACAGGGCCTGCTCGGCCTGCTTGTAGGCGGCAGCCGCGGCGATCGGTCCGGCCGGGGCCGACAGGCCGACGACCAGTTCCTCCTCCTCGCCGCCCGTCCGGTCCGGTACGGCACGCGCCGCCTCCAGTGCCGCCGCGTGGGTGGCGCAGGCGGCGACCGCCGCGCCCCCGTCCACGGCCAGTACGACCAGCCGCTCCCCCTCGGGCACGATCAGCACGGCCTCCCCCGACCTGGCTGCCGCGGACTCCACGGCCTCCTCGATGCCGCTCAGCGCGTCGCCGTCCGCGCGCGGCCCGGCTCCGGCCGGCGACTCGGCGACGATCATCCGGAACGGCGCGTCCAGCAGGCCGCCGTACAGGTCTCCGGCGACGGCGCGGGCGTGGTCCGGTTCCCCGGCGAGCAGCATGCGCAGGACGGCGGCGCCGATCCGCTGTTCGGCCTCGTGCAGGGAGCGGGAGCGTTCGGTGGTGAGGGTGAGCAGGGCGATCGCGGAGTGGACGGCGTAGCGCTCGGCGGTGCCGAGGGTGGCGGCGGTGCCGACGGCGAGCGCGGCGCGGGGGCGGCGGCCGGTGCCGAGGGAGTGCAGTTCGACCCGGTCCTCGTGGTCGGGGCCGCCGACCACCGAGGAGGCGGGGGCGGGCCGCTCCCGCAGCCGTTCGACGTCCGCGGTGAGCCGGGCGGCGCGGCGGCCGGCCCACTCGGGCGCGGTGGCGACGACGGCGCCCGAGGCGTCGTACAGGGCGGCCCATCCGTCGACCTGGGAGGCGAGGGCGGTGAGCAGTCCCTCGGGGCCGGCGTTCAGGGCCTGCTTGGTCAGTTCGCGCTGGGCGGCGAAGCCGGCGGTGACCGCGCGGTACTGGTCGGCGGCGATCGCGGCGGAGACGGCCTTGCTGATGGCGAGGAAGGGGGTGCGGCGGGGCACCTCCAGCAGGGGCAGTCCCTCCGCCTCGGCGGCGTCGACGAGGGCCCGGGGGATCTCCTCGTAGTTGACCCCGACCGCGAACCCGAGCCCGACGACTCCGGCGCCGGCCAGCCGCTTCACGTAGCGCCGCATCGCCTCCGGGTCCTCCGCGTCCAGCTTGAGCGCGGTGACGAGGAGCAGCTCGCCGCCCTCCATGTAGGGCACGGGGTCGGCCAGCTCGCTCACGTGCGCCCAGCGGACGGGGACGTCGAGGCGGTCCTCGCCCGCGCGCACGGTCAGCTTGAGCGCGGAGTGGTGGACGAGCGAGGCGAGGGTGACGGGCATGAGGCCTTCAGGTCGGGGGGATCGGGTGATCGTGGTGATCGTTCGGCCGCCGCACATGAATTTTGGCCGCCGCGTATGAACAGCCTATGCCGATTCTGCCGCACCGTACGATCCCGGGGTGAGCCCTTCTCCCGGCCCCCCGGCACCGCTCATCCCCTGAGGTCCACCAGCAACGGCGGCGCGTGCTCTCCGCGCACCGTCGTCAACGACAACACCGCGTGCCCCGCCGGCACCCCGTGCGCCAACTCCGAAGCCGACCACCGCTCCCTCTCGACCTGCCGGACGGTGACGGCGCGGGCGGTCGGTGCCTGGCCGGTGATGACGCGGCGGACCATGTGCAGGGCCTTGCCCGCGGGGGTCTCGGCGATGATCTGCCGGTCGGTGACGTCCCGGGTCTCGGTCCACTCCTTGCCCCACACCTCGGCGAAGTCCTGGCCGTCCCAGGGGGTGAGCCCGGACAGCGCCACCCGGCACCCGGTCGCGCCGAGCAGCGGACCGCGCAGCGGCCTGGGTGCGTCGTCCAGGGTGCGCAGGGTGAGGACGATCCCCGCGTTCGCGGACCGCAGACGCTGGATGCCGCGCACGGACTCCGGCGTGACGACCCCGCTCGCGTCGTCCAGCAGCAGGCAGGCGAAGAGCGACCGGTCCTCCCGTACCGTCACGCTCGCCGTGAACTGGGCCAGCACCAGGCGGGCCAGGATCCGGGAGGCGTCGGCGTGTCCGCGCTCGGGCAGGTCGATGCGGACACGGACCGGGTGGTCAAGGGCCCTGAGGGAGAACGGCCGGGACCGGCCGGAGGTGTCGAAGAAGGCGGCGAAGGCGGGCCGGTCGAGCAGCGCGATCCGGTCGGCGAGCACCGAGCCGATGTCCCCGGGGTGGCCCATCTGCCGTTCGCGCGCGTCGAGTTCGCGCAGCAGCGAGTCCTGCCCGGTGTCGGTGAGCGCCTTGCGCAGCGCGGCGAGCGGGCCCGGGGTGCCGTCGAGGAGCTGGCGCAGTTCGGGGACGGACGGGAAGCGGCCGTGGACCGCGCGGAACGGGCCGAGCAGCTGGGCGAGGACGGTGGTGGAGCGGCGGGTGTCGCCGCCGGGGTGCGGGTCGGCGAGGTCCCCGACGAGGGCCTCGGCGAGTATCGCGGCGGCCTCGTCGGGGTCGGTGGTGCCGCCGTAGAGGTCGAGGTCGTGGACGGAGTCGGGGTGTCCGATGCGGACGACGACGTCGTACGCATCGGCCGGGCCGAGTCCGGCGCCCGCGGCTCCGACGACCACGACGGCGGCGCGCCCGGCCAGGGCGTGCAGGCACAGCGACTCGGCGAGCGGCCGGACCAGGGTGCCGGTCTTGCCGGAGCCGGCCGGGCCGACGGCGAGCAGTGAGGTGCCGAGCAGTTCGGTGCCGAGGGCGAGTCCGGCGCCCCGGTAGTGGTAGGGGTTGCGCGGGTCGTCGGCGGTGGTGCCGAGCCGGACCTGGCCCGTGAACAGGTCGTGGCGGGCGTGGCGGACGGGCAGGTCGCGCTCGCCGGAGGGGTGCGGGCAGGCGGCGGAGCCGTCCTTGAGCACGGCCGTGGTGAAGGTGGCCAGGTTGTGGGTGCCGGACCACACGCCCTGCCAGGCCCGGCTGATCCGGGCGTGGTCGACGTCCCGCATGAGTCCGGACCTGGCCTCGGTGGCGAGCCGGTCGGCGGCGGCGTGCGCGCCGGCGGCCCGCAGCTCGGGCCATTCGGCGGGGTCCTGCTCAGGTGCGGGTGCCGGTTCGGCGGCCGAGCCGGCCGGGCGCCAGGCGGGCGGCCCGAAACGCCGCCAGAGTTCGCCCCAGCGGCCGAGCCGGCCGACGACGAGCAGGATGACCAGCGCGATGAGCGTGTAGTACGAGTACCAGAGGACGGCGTTGCCGACGTGGCTGTTCTGGCGCCAGGAGTCGGGAGTGAACAGCTCCAGGGGCAGCACCCACCAGCCGCCGAGGTAGCCGTTCCAGAGCAGGGACCACACCAGCCAGCCGACGAGGAACGCGATCAGCGCGCCGCTGAGCAGCTGCCGGGCCGGGGTCAGCTCGGGCTCCTGCTCGGGCCGGGGCCGGTATCCGAACCGCCACACCCCGGGCGCGGCCTTGGGGCGCGGTGTGCGCAGCCAGGTCAGGAAGGTGGTGCCGTCGGGGCGGGGCGGGGCTCCGGGGGGTGCCGGGGGCATGGGGGGGACGGCAGGGGCCCCCAGGGGTGCGGCGGGGGCCTCCAGGGGTGCCGCGGGGCCTCCCAGGGGTGCGGCGGGGGCCTCCAGGGGTGGTGCCGGGCGCGGTACCGGGTTCGCATGTGTGCCGCGCGCGTCCCGCGTCCCGTCGCTGTCCATCGCCGTTGCCCCCTGACCAGCCGTTCCGTCCACCGTCCGCGAGCAATCTAACGCCCCGGCAAGGGGAGTTCACCGTTTACGCGGCCGAGGACCCCTCCGCGACGACGGACGACCGTGACTCACTGTTATGTCCATCGAGGACAACCGGCCTCGCCGACAACGCCCACATGGAGCATGCCCACCCTCCACAGCCCGTCCTAGCCTGCGAGAAAAGAGGTAAGCGTCCGTAATACCCCCCAGGAGCCCCGCATGACCGCACTTCCGCAGGAGCGCCGCGTCGTCACCGCCATTCCCGGCCCCAAGTCGCAGGAGCTGCAGGCCCGCCGCACGGCCGTGGTCGCCCAGGGTGTGGGCTCCACGCTGCCGGTGTTCGTCACCCGCGCCGGCGGCGGCGTCATCGAGGACGTGGACGGCAACAGCCTGATCGACTTCGGTTCCGGCATCGCCGTGACCTCGGTCGGCGCCTCCGCCGAGGCCGTCGTCCGCCGTGCGAGCGCCCAGCTCGCCGACTTCACCCACACCTGTTTCATGGTCACCCCGTACGAGGGCTACGTGGCCGTCGCCGAGGCGCTCGCGGAGCTCACTCCGGGTGACCACGCGAAGAAGTCCGCGCTGTTCAACTCCGGCGCCGAGGCCGTCGAGAACGCCGTCAAGATCGCGCGTGCGTACACCAAGCGGCAGGCCGTGGTCGTGTTCGACCACGGGTACCACGGCCGGACCAACCTGACGATGGCGCTGACCGCGAAGAACATGCCGTACAAGCACGGCTTCGGTCCGTTCGCGCCCGAGGTGTACCGCGTCCCGGTCGCCTACGGCTACCGCTGGCCGACCGGCGCCGAGAACGCCGGCCCCGAGGCCGCCAAGATGGCCATCGACCAGATGACCAAGCAGGTCGGCGCGGACAACATCGCCGCGATCATCATCGAGCCGGTGCTCGGCGAGGGCGGCTTCATCGAGCCGGCCAAGGGCTTCCTGCCCGAGATCGTGAAGTTCGCCAACGACAACGGCATCGTCTTCGTCGCAGACGAGATCCAGTCCGGCTTCTGCCGCACCGGCCAGTGGTTCGCGTGCGAGGACGAGGGCATCGTCCCGGACCTGATCACCACCGCCAAGGGCATCGCGGGCGGTCTGCCGCTCGCCGCCGTGACCGGCCGCGCCGAGATCATGGACGCCCCGCACGCGGGCGGCCTGGGCGGCACCTACGGCGGCAACCCCGTGGCCTGCGCCGGTGCGCTCGGCGCCATCGAGACGATGAAGGAGCAGGACCTCAACGCCAAGGCGAAGAACATCGAGGCGATCATGAAGTCGCGCCTCACCGCCATGGCCGAGAAGTTCGACATCATCGGTGACGTCCGTGGCCGTGGCGCCATGATCGCCATCGAGCTGGTCAAGGACCGCGCCACCAAGGAGCCCAACCCGGAGGCCGCCGGCGCGCTCGCCAAGGCCTGCCACGCCGAGGGCCTGCTGGTCCTGACCTGTGGCACCTACGGCAACGTGCTCCGCTTCCTGCCCCCGCTGGTCATCGGTGACGACCTCCTGAACGAGGGCCTGGACATCATCGAGCAGGCGTTCTCGCGCATCTGAGCGAACACCGCGGCCCGGACGGGCCGGCTGCGGCAGGCCGTGTGAAGAAGGTGTGCGAGGTGGATGTCGGGACGCCGTTCCGGCTGCCCAAGCGCGACGGCCTACCGTAGGTTCTCAGATGAGAGATACACCCCGCCCACAGGGGACTGTGGGCGACTTCAGGACGAGGCCTCCCCAGCTTCGCCCTGGTCGTGCCCTCGCGCACACAACCGGTGCCTGACGGCTCCGGGATCTCCTCACCGATCGGACGGTCGCCGCCCCAAACCCCCCGGGGCGCGCGACGTTCCGGTCCGGACGGCCGCCTCGGAACCATCCCCCCTGTTCCGGGGCGGCCGACCTCCTTCCGCCCCCCGCGGGCCCGCACCTGCGATGCTGGGCGCCGTGTCGACCGTTCTCCGCCGTGCCCTGCTCCTGGGCGTCCCGGCCGTGCTCCTCGCCCTGTTCACCTGGCAGGTCCTGGCGCACGGCCCGCTGCTGCGTCTGGACGCCCGTGTCAGCGGGGCGCTCGTGCGTCCGGACGACGTCTCGGAGGCGCTCTCCGATCTGGGGAACGTCCAGGTCGCCGTCCCGGTGCTCGCGCTCGCCCTCGGCTGGGTCCTGTGGCGCGCACGGACGGCCGGTGCCGAGCGGTGGTGGCTGCCGGCGCTCGCCGCGGCGGTGCTCATGGCCCTGGTCCCGGCGCTCGTCGTACCGCTCAAGGACTGGACCGCACGGCCGGGGACCCCCGTGGTGCCCCCGGCCGTCGGCTACTTCCCCTCGGGCCACACGGCCACGGCGATGGTCGCGTACGGCTCCGCGACCCTCGTCCTGCTGCCCTGGCTGCGTTCGGCTCTCGCCCGCCGCCTGCTGGTCGCGGGCTGTGTGCTGCTGGTCCTCGGGGTGTCGTACGGCCTGGTCCGGCGCGGCTATCACTGGCCGCTGGACGTGGTGGCCGCGTGGTGTCTGTGCTCCGTGCTGCTCACCGCCCTGTCCCTCGTGCCGGGCGTCAGCCGAAGTAGGCGTCGAAGTTCTGCTGGAACTCCCAGTTCGCGTAGCGGTCCCAGTTCACCGACCACGTCATCAGACCCCGCAGGGCGGGCCAGGTGCCATGGGTCGGGTACGAGCCGCAGTTCGTCCTCTTCGTGAGGCAGTCCAGGGCCTTGGTGACCTCGGCGGGAGCGACGTACCCGTTGCCCGCGTTCACGGACGCCGGCATGCCGATCGCCACCTGGTCCGGGCGCAGCGGCGGGAAGGCGTTGTTCGCGTCGCCCGCGACCGGGAAGCCGGTGAGCAGCATGTCGGTCATGGCGATGTGGAAGTCGGCGCCTCCCATGGAGTGGTACTGGTTGTCCAGGCCCATGACCGGGCCCGAGTTGTAGTCCTGGACGTGCAGGAGGGTGAGGTCGTCGCGCAGGGCGTGGATGACCGGGAGGTAGGCGCCGCAGCGCGGGTCCTGGCCGCCCCACTTGCCGGTGCCGTAGTACTGGTAGCCCATCTGCACGAAGAAGGTCTCCGGTGCCATCGTCAGGACGAACCGGTCGCCGTACCTGGCCTTCAGGGTCTTCAGCGCCGAGATCAGATTGACGATCACCGGGGTCGTCGGGTTCCTGAAGTCGGTGTCGTTCGCGTCCAGGGACAGGGAGTGGCCCTCGAAGTCGATGTCGAGGCCGTCCAGGCCGTAGGTGTCGATGATGTCCGAGACCGAGGAGACGAAGGTGTCGCGGGCGGCCGTCGTGGTCAGCTGGACCTGGCCGTTCTGGCCGCCGATGGAGATCAGCACCTTCTTGCCGGCCGCCTGCTTGGCCTTGATCGCGGCCTTGAAGTCGGCGTCGCTCTCGGCGTTCGGGCACACGGTGGCCGGGCAGCGGTTGAAGCGGATGTCGCCGGAGGTGGCCGAGGTGGGCTCGCCGAAGGCGAGGTCGATGACGTCCCAGCTGTCGGGTACGTCGGCGAGGCGGGTGTAGCCGGAGCCGTTGGCGAAGGTGGAGTGGAGGTAGCCGACCAGGGCGTGGGCGGGCAGGCCGGGTGTGCCACCGCCGCCGGTGCCGGCCGTGGTC
This sequence comes from Streptomyces sp. NPDC048297, assembly GCF_043201585.1. NCBI lineage: Bacteria > Bacillati > Actinomycetota > Actinomycetes > Kitasatosporales > Streptomycetaceae > Streptomyces > Streptomyces sp. NPDC048297. The sequence goes on along the minus strand of NZ_JBICZA010000038.1, from coordinate 50,061 downwards.
GTCGCGGTCACCGTGTCCGACCTCGCGGACTCGCCGGCGTCGTTGCTCGCGGTGACCTGGAAGGCGTACGCCGTCGAGGGCGCGAGGCCGGTGACCGTGGCCGAAGTGCCGTTCACCGCCTGGGTCTTGGCTCCGTCGCGGTAGACGGCGTAGCTCGTCGCACCGGTCACGGGTGACCAGGACAGGGCGACGGAGGAGGACGTGACGGTGCCGGCCGTGAGACCGGTGGGGGCGGCGGGCGGCTGGGTGGTGCCGCCGCCCGGTCCGAGAAGGGAGATGTCGTCGGCGTAGTAGGCGCCGGTGCCGTACCAGCCGTGCGTGGAGATGGTCACCTTGGTGGTGCCGGGGCCGGTGGTGAAGGTGGTCGTCAGTTTCTGCCAGTCGGGGGCGGACGGGGTCCAGGTGGAGACGTCGGTGGTGCCGGTGCCGGTCGCGCCGAGGTAGACGTAGGAGCCGCGGACGTAACCGGACAGCGTGTAGGGGGAGTTCGGCTGGACGGTCACGGTCTGCGTGCACTGGGCGTTGTCGCTGCCGGCCGGGGTCGCCCGCAGCGCGGAGCCGCCGCTGTGCACGGGTGAGCCGACCGTCGTGGCGGCGGTACAGGTCCAGCCGGACAGGCCGGACTCGAAGCCGCCGTTCACCGCGACGTCCGCGTCGGCCGCGCGGGCGGCCGACGAGAGCGCGGTGATGCCGGGCAGGGCGAGGGCCAGGACCGCGAGGAGGGCGACCAGGGGTCTGGAGCGTTCCACAAGTGCCTCCGGGCTCGGGGGGTTTGGAGGGTGGAGCGCACTCAACTTGGTCCAGACCAATTGCGTTGTCAAGGTGTCCGACCGGCACCGTCCTCCCGTCTGGCCAGTCGCGCCGCCGCCTCGTGCATGGCCAGCTCCAGCAGCGCCGGGTCGGTGAGCGTGCCGGATCCGTCCGGCTGCACCAGCCAGTGCACGGCCCGCGTCGCGCGGCCGGGATACGGCACCACGATCCAGGTGCCGGGTCCGGCCGTGCGGATACCGGTGCCGAGCCAGCGGGTCGCGGTGCCCGGCGGCACGAAGAAGCCCACCCTGTCGTCGCCGAAGTCGGCCAGCACCGGGCCGGGCCGGTCGAGCACGCGGGTCAGCACGTCGAGGGTGGGACAGCCGAGTTCACCCGGGAGAATGAGCACGTCCCAGGTCTTGCCGGCGGGCAGCAGGGCGATACCGAGAGGGTTGCGCTCCCACTCCCAGCGGCACGCCTCGGGATCGGGTGCGGCGGACGCCAGCCATTCCAGCGCCGTCTTCGTCCCAGCCATGAAAGGACCTCCCTGACTCTCCGGACGCGATCGCGCCCGCGGGAGAGAGGGAGGTCACATGGGGGGCATTACGCGGGTTGCCGCATTTCCTTGAAGTGACCTGGATCACATCGGCAGTTCCCGTGCGGGTGGGCGGAGCCCGGGGCTTCCGGAGAATCCGGGGATCCCCGGGAGCCCGGGGCTCCGCAAGAGCCCGGGTCTCCCCGAGAGGCCGGAGCTCCGCAAAAACCCGGAGCTCCCCGAGAGGCCAAGCTCAGCTGTCGAAGCCCAGGCCCAGCCGGTCCATCGTGCGCAGCCACAGGTTGCGGCGCCCGCCGTGCTCGTCGGCGCGGGCCAGCGACCACTTGGTCAGCGCGATCCCGGTCCAGGCGAACGGCTCCGGCGGGAACGGCATCGGCTTCTTGCGCACCATCTCCAGCTCGGTCCGCTCGGTGCGCTCCCCGGCCAGCAGGTCCAGCATCACGTCCGCGCCGAAGCGCGTGGCGCCCACGCCGAGCCCGGTGTAGCCGGCCGCGTACGCCACCCTGCCCTGGTGGGCGGTACCGAAGAACGCCGAGAAGCGGGAGCAGGTGTCGATCGCGCCGCCCCAGGCGTGGCTGAAGCGGACGCCCTCCAGCTGCGGGAAACAGGTGAAGAAGTGGCCCGCGAGCTTGGCGTACGTCTCCGGGCGGTCGTCGTACTCCGCCCGCACCCGGCCGCCGTAGTGGTGGACCGCGTCGTAGCCGCCCCACAGGATCCGGTTGTCGGCGGACAGCCGGAAGTAGTGGAACTGGTTCGCCGAGTCCCCGAGCCCCTGGCGGTTCTTCCAGCCGATCGACGCCAGCTGGTCGGCACTGAGCGGCTCGGTCATCAGCGCGTAGTCGTAGACCGGGACGGTGTACGAGCGCACGCGCCTCAGCAGGTTGGGGAAGATGTTGGTGCCGAGCGCGACCCTGCGGGCGCGGACGGCGCCGTACGGGGTGCGCACGGCCATGCCGGCGCCGTACTGCTTCAGGGTCAGGGCGGGCGTGTGCTCGTACACGCGCACACCGAGCCGGACGCAGGCCTGCTTCAGGCCCCAGGCCAGCTTCGCCGGGTGCAGCATGGCCACACCCCGGCGGTCCCACAGGCCCGCCTCGAAGGTGGGCGAGGCGACCTGCTCGCGCACGGCATCGGCTTCGAGGAACTCGATGCCGTCCGCGAGGCCCTTCTCCTCCAGCTCCCGGTGCCAGTCGCGCAGTTCCCGGGCCTGGTAGGGCTCGGTGGCGACGTCGATCTCACCGGTGCGCTCGAAGTCGCAGTCGATGCCGTGCCGGGCGACGGCGGCCTCGATCTCGTCGAGGTTGCGCCGGCCCATCTCCTCCAGCTTGTGGATCTCGTCCGGCCAGCGGGTGAGCCCGTTGGACAGGCCGTGGGTGAGGGAGGCGGCGCAGAAGCCGCCGTTGCGGCCCGAGGCGGCCCAGCCCACCTCGCGGCCTTCCAGCAGGACCACGTCCCGCTGCGGGTCGCGCTCCTTCGCGTTCAGCGCGGTCCACAGTCCGCTGTAGCCGCCGCCGACGACCAGCAGATCGCAGGTCTCGGTGCCCGTGAGGGCGGGCTCGGCGTGGGGCTTGCCAGGGTCCTCCAGCCAGTACGGGACCGGCTGGGCCTCGGAAAGAGAGGCGATCCAGTTGTCTTTGCCACGACTCATGGCGCTCGGGGCCATGATTTCAACTCCCCACAGGGCTTTACGCCGTCTTACGCCTTCTGCTTGTTACGGCGATTGCTGATGACCATCGAGGTCAGGACGAACAGTACGGCGACCAGGAACATGGCCGTACCGATGACATTGATCTGGACGGGTGTTCCGCGCTGCGCCGATCCCCACACGAACATGGGGAAGGTGACGGTGGAGCCCGCGTTGAAATTGGTGATGATGAAATCGTCGAAGGAGAGCGCGAAGGACAGCAGCGCGCCCGCGGCGATTCCGGGTGCCGCGATCGGCAGGGTGACCCGCACGAAGGTCTGCACCGGGCCGGCGTACAGGTCCCGGGCGGCCTCCTCCAGACGCGGGTCCATCGACATCACGCGCGCCTTGACGGCGGTGACGACGAAGCTCAGGCAGAACATGATGTGCGCGATCAGGATCGTCAGGAAGCCGAGCTGGGCGCCCATGTTGAGGAACAGGGTGAGCAGCGAGGCGGCCATGACGACCTCGGGCATCGCCATCGGCAGGAAGATCAGCGAGTTGATGGCGCCGCGGGCGCGGAAGCGGTAGCGGACCAGCGCGAAGGCGATCATCGTGCCGAGGACCGTGGCGCCGATGGTCGCCCAGACGGCGATCTGGAGGCTGATGGACAGCGAGCCGCACATGTCGGCGACGCCGCACGGGTCCTTCCAGGCGTCGGTGGAGAACTGCCGCCACTGGTAGTTGAAGCGTCCCTTCGGTTTGTTGAAGGAGAACACCGTGACGATGACGTTCGGCAGCAGCAGATAGGCGAGGGTCAGAAGTCCCGCGATGACGACGAGACGGCGCTTGAGCCAGGTGACGACGGTCATTTAGACCAGGTCCTCCGTCCCGGATCGGCGGATGTAGATCGTGACCATGGCCAGGATGGCGGCCATGAGGATGAAGGAGAGGGCCGCGGCCGTCGGGTAGTCCAGAATTCTCAGGAACTGGGTCTGGATCACGTTTCCGATCATGCGGGTGTCGGTCGAGCCGAGGAGTTCGGCGTTGACGTAGTCACCGGCCGCGGGGATGAACGTCAGCAGCGTGCCGGAGACGACGCCCGGCATCGACAGCGGGAAGGTCACCTTGCGGAAGGTGGTCCACGGCTTGGCGTACAGGTCGCCGGCCGCCTCGTGCAGCCGCCCGTCGATCCGCTCCAGCGAGGTGTAGAGCGGCAGGATCATGAACGGCAGGAAGTTGTACGTCAGTCCGCACACCACGGCGAGCGGGGTGGCGAGCACGCGGTCGCCGGCCGTCCAGCCGAGCCAGCCGGTGAGGTCCAGGACGTGCAGCGCGTTCAGGGTGTGCACGACCGGGCCGTTGTCGGCGAGGATCGTCTTCCAGGCGAGCGTGCGGATCAGGAAGCTGGTGAAGAACGGCGCGATCACCAGGATCATGATCAGGTTCTTCCAGCGGCCCGCGCGGAAGGCGATCAGGTAGGCGAGCGGGTAGCCGAGCACCAGGCACAGCAGGGTCGCGGCGGCGGCGTAGAAGACCGAGCGCAGGAACTGCGGCCAGTACTCGGACAGCGCGTCCCAGTAGGTCGCGAAGTGCCAGGTGACCTTGTAGCCCTGCTCCAGGGAGCCCGTCTGCACGGACGTGGAGGCCTGGTAGATCATCGGCAGCGCGAAGAAGACGACCAGCCACAGGATGCCGGGCAGCAGCAGCCAGTACGGCGTGAACCGGCCGCGTTTGCGCGGGGCTTTCCGCGCCGGCTCGGCGGGGGCGAGAGGCGGGGGCGCCTCGGTGAGCGTCGACATGGTCAGGCCGCCTCTTCCTCGACGGTCTCCACGCCGGCGGAGCCCGTTGTCCCAGCAAGCAGGGACTGGGCGGCGTCGAGTCCGAAGGTGTGCGCCGGGCTCCAGTGCAGGACGACGTCGGCGCCGGGGACGAGGCGTCCGTCGCGCTCGACGTTCTGCACGTAGACGGCGAACTCGTCGCAGACCGGGGTGTCGATCACGTACTGCGTGGAGACGCCGATGAAACTGGCGTCGGCGATCTTGCCGGTGACGCGGTTGCGGCCCTCGGGGATCTCGCCCGCGTCGTCCGCGTGGGTGAGGGAGATCTTCTCCGGGCGGATGCCGACCAGCACCTTGCCGCCGGTCGTCGTACGGGCCGAGCAACGCGCCTCGGGCAGCACCAGCTTGCCGCCGCCCGCCTTCAGCACGATGTCGTCGCCGCTCTTGGAGTCCACCTCGGCCTCGATGAGGTTGGACGTGCCGAGGAAGTTCGCGACGAAGGTCGTCTGCGGGTTCTCGTACAGGTCGGTGGGCGAGCCGAGCTGCTCGACGCGGCCCGCGTTCATCACGGCGACCGTGTCGGCCATGGTCATGGCCTCCTCCTGGTCGTGCGTGACGTGGATGAAGGTGATGCCGACCTCGGTCTGGATGCGCTTGAGCTCCAGCTGCATCTGGCGGCGCAGCTTGAGGTCGAGGGCGCCGAGCGGCTCGTCGAGCAGAAGCACCTTCGGGTGGTTGATCAGCGCGCGGGCCACGGCGACGCGCTGCTGCTGGCCGCCGGAGAGCTGGTGCGGCTTCTTGCGCGCCTGCTCGCCGAGCTGGACCAGCTCCAGCATCTCCTCGACCTGCTTCTTCACGCTCTTGATACCGCGCCGGCGCAGGCCGAAGGCGACGTTCTCGAAGATGTCGAGGTGCGGGAAGAGGGCGTAGGACTGGAACACCGTGTTGACGGGCCGCTTGTACGGCGGCAGGTGCGTGACGTCCTGCTCACCGAGGTGGACGGTGCCGCCCGTCGGCTCCTCCAGGCCCGCGATCATGCGCAGGGTGGTCGTCTTGCCGCAGCCCGAGGCGCCGAGCAGGGCGAAGAAGGAGCCCTGGGGCACCGTCAGGTCGAGCGGGTGCACGGCGGTGAAGGAGCCGTAGGTCTTGCCGATCTTGGTGAGGCGGACGTCGCCGCTGTGGTCTGTCGTCGTCATCGTCGTCGTCACGCCCCTGTGAGCTTCGAGAACTGCTGCTGGTACGCCGTCTCTTCCTTCTGCGTCAGGGCGCGGAAGGAGCGAGACCTGGCCTGCATGGCCTTGTCGGGGAGGATCAGCGGGTTGTTCGCCGCGTTTTTGTCGATCTTGGCAAGGTACGGCTTCACTCCCGCGACCGGGCTCACGTAGTTGACGTAGGCGGCGAGTTCGGCGGCCGGCTCGGGCTCGTAGAAGTAGTCGATGAGCCGTTCGGCGTTCGTCTTGTGACGCGCCTTGTTGGGGATGAGCATGTTGTCGGTCGCGGTCATGTAGCCGTGGTCGGGGATGACGTAGCCGACGTCCGGGTTGTCCGCCTGGAGCTGGATGATGTCACCGCCCCAGGCGACACAGGCGGCGAAGTCGCCCTTGGTGAGGTCGGACGTGTAGTCGTTGCCGGTGAAGCGGCGTATCTGGCCCTTGTCGACGGCCTTCTGGAGGCGCGCGATCGCCGCGTCGAAGTCGTCACCGGTGAACTTCTCCGGGTCCTTGCCCATGTCGAGCAGGGTCATGCCGACGCTGTCGCGCATCTCGGTCAGGAAGCCGACGCGCCCCTTGAGCTTGGGGTTGTCGAGCAGGTCGGAGACCGACTTCACCTCGATGCCGTCGAGCGCCTTCTTGTTGTACGCGACGACGGTCGAGACGCCCTGCCAGGGGTACGAGTAGGCGCGGCCCGGGTCCCAGTCGGGGGCGCGGAACTGGTCCGACAGGTTGGCGAAGGCGTGGGGCAGGTTGGAGGCGTCCAGCTTCTGGACGTACCCCAGCCGGATCATGCGGGCGGCCAGCCAGTCGGTGAGGATGACGAGGTCGCGGCCCGTGTCGTGGCCGGCGGCGAGTTCCGGCTGGATCTTGCCGAAGAACTCGTCGTTGTCGTTGATGTCCTCGGTGTACTTGACCTTGATCCCGGTCCGCTCGCCGAAGGCGTCGAGCGTGGGATGCGTCTTGGTCTTGTCGTCAACGTCGATGTACTCGGGCCAGTTGGAGAAGTTGACGACCTTCTCCTGCTTCGAGTGGTCGTCGGCGGCCACGCCGCCCTGGTTCTTGCTCGCCGCGGGGATGCCGCAGGCGCTCAGCGCTCCGATGCCGCCGACCGCGAACGCGCCGCCGGCGGAGGCGCGCAGCAGTGACCGGCGGGACATGGCGGCCCGCCCGTTTCGCAGGCTGCGCCGCAGGGCGGCCACTTCGACCGGGGTCAGGGGGTCGGCCTCGAACTGCTCCATGCTCGTGGTGCCCTTTCGGGAGGGGTCGGCCTGGTGGGAGGCCGGGTCGGATCTAGCGGTCCCCGAAGATGGTGCGGTGCCAGTCCTTCCTGGCCACCGCGGTGTTGTCGAACATTACGTGCTTGACCTGCGTGTACTCCTCGAACGAGTACGCGGACATGTCCTTGCCGAAGCCGGACGCCTTGTAGCCGCCGTGCGGCATCTCGCTGATGATCGGGATGTGGTCGTTGATCCACACGCAGCCCGCCTTGATCTCGCGGGTGGCGCGGCCCGCCCGGTAGACATTGCTGCTCCAGGCGGAGGCGGCCAGACCGTACGGAGTGTCATTGGCCAGACGAATGCCGTCATCATCACTGTCGAAGGGCAGGACGACCAGTACCGGGCCGAAGATCTCCGACTGGACGATCTCGCTGTCCTGGTCGGCGTCGGCGACGAGGGTGGGCCGGTAGTAGGCGCCGTCCGCGAGTTCCCCCTGCGGGGCCTCGCCGCCGGCGACCACGCGCGCGTAGGCGCGGGCCCGGTCCACGAAACCGGCGACGCGGTCGCGCTGCACGTGTGAGATGAGCGGCCCGAGGTCGGTGCCGGGGGCGAACGGGTCGCCCACCCGCACGGTCTCCATCAGGGCGGCGGTCCGCTCGACGAAGGCCTCGTAGAGGGGGCGCTGCACGTACGCGCGCGTGGCGGCCGTGCAGTCCTGCCCGGTGTTGATGAGCGAGCCCGCGACGGCGCCGTTGACCGCGGCCTCCAGGTCGGCGTCGTCGAAGACCACGAAGGGGGCCTTGCCGCCGAGTTCCAGGTGGATGCGCTTGACGGTGGCCGTGGCGATCTCGGCGACCCGCTTGCCCACGGCCGTGGACCCGGTGAAGGAGGTCATCGCCACGTCCGGGTGCCCGACCAGGTGCTCGCCGGCCTCCTTGCCGGTCCCGGTGACGATGTTGATCACACCGTCGGGGATGCCCGCGTCGGTGGCGGCCTGAGCGAAGAGCAGCGAGGTCAGCGGGGTCAGCTCGGCCGGCTTGAGCACGATCGTGTTGCCCGCGGCGATCGCCGGGAGGATCTTCCAGGCGGCCATCTGGAGCGGGTAGTTCCAGGGCGCGATCGACCCGACGACACCGATGGGCTCGCGGCGCACGTACGACGTGTGGTCGCCCGAGTACTCGCCGGCGGACTGCCCCTGCAGATGCCGGGCGGCGCCCGCGAAGAAGGCGGTGTTGTCGATGGTGCCGGGTACGTCGAACTCGCGGGTGAGCTTCAGCGGCTTGCCGCACTGCAGGGACTCGGCGCGGGCGAAGTCCTCGGCACGCTCCGCGAGCACGGCCGCGAAGCGGTGCAGGGCGTCGGAACGCTCGCCCGGGGTGGCCGAGGACCAGCCGGGGAAGGCCTCGCGCGCGGCGGCGACCGCCGCGTCGACGTCCTGCGGACCGGCCAGTTCGTAGGTGTACACCTCCTCACCGGTCGCGGGGTCGACCACGGCGTGATGCCGGCCCGAGGTGCCCTTCGTCAGCCGGCCGGCGATGAACTGCGCGCCGTCCGCGAAGCGGTCCTGTGCGGGGAATCGTTCCGGGGTGGCGGTGCCCGGGTTGTGCATGTCGCTCTCCTCCGCCGTTCGCCCCGCCCAGAGGGGTGGGCGGCGTAGCTCCAGCTCGATTTGAGTGCCGATCCTGACAGAGCAGTACGGCACCAACAAGTGATTCCGTTGTTGCCTTTTGGTTACGCGACGGAATCTGTCGACCAGGTGTCGAGTCGACACGGAAAAGGACGGACGGAGTGTCAGTGGTGCGTGCCACACTCGCGTGCATGGAGACGATCAACGGAGTGGAAGCGCTGATCAGGGAGGTTCGGGCGGGGGCCCGGATCAGGTACCTCCACTTCTGGGGGCACCGGCCGCGACCCGACGGGCGGATCGGCGCGAGCTGTCTGAGCCAGTGGTGGCCGTCACTCTTCGTGGTCGACGGGGTGGAGTACGCGACGGCCGAGCACTGGATGATGGCCGGCAAGGCGCGGCTGTTCGAGGACGCGGAGGCGGAGCGGCGGGTGCTCGACGCCGGGCATCCCGCCCAGGCGAAGAAGGCGGGGCGGCTCGTCCGGAACTTCGACGAGCGGATATGGGAGCGGGAGCGCTTCGGGATCGTCGTCGAGGGCAGCGTCCACAAGTTCTCGTCGGACGCCGGCCTGCGCGCGTTCCTGCTGGGCACCGGAGACCGGGTGCTGGTGGAGGCGAGCCCCGTGGACCGCGTGTGGGGCATCGGCCTCACGGCGGACGACGCGGCGGCGTCGGATCCCGAGCGGTGGAAGGGGCCCAACCTGCTGGGGTTCGCGCTGATGGAGGCGCGGGAGCGGATTCGCCGGGGCGTGTGAGCGGGGCGGGGGTTGGCGGGGCGGGGCTGGGCTTGGTGGGGCTGGGCTTGGTGGGGCTGGGCTGAGCTTGGTGGGGCTGGGCACAGCGAGGCCCGCTCGCCTCGGGGGAGGCGGGCGGGCCGGGGACAGCTGCTCAGCGCCGGATCACTGGGATCAACGCGATCAACGGGATCACCGGATCACTGGGGAAGGACCGGTGCCGACACGCTCGGGGCGGAGTTGTAGTACGGGTCCGTGCCGGAGTCGCTGTTCCCGTCGTCGTTCACGGCGGCGATGATCACGATGGCGTAGAACGTGACCGCCGCAACACCCAGGACGGTGCCGATGATGCCGGTGATGAAGCCCGCCTGGGCCTGACTCCGGTTGGTGGCCTCGCCGCGGTCCGCCCGCTTCTTGCCCTTGACGCCGAGGATCACGGCGGTGATGCCGAGCGCCAGCGAGGGCAGGCCGTAGAAGCAGAACAGAACGCAGGACAGGATGCCGAGCACCATCGCGGCGGTGCCCATGCCGTTCTGCGGGGCCATCGGCATGCTCCAGCCGTACCCCTGCTGGGGGTATCCCTGCTGGCCGTACCCGTGGGGGTAGGACGGATAGGCGGGGTAGCCGTAACCGCTGGGGGCCGCCGGGGCGACGGGCGGGGGCGGGACAGTGGGTCCGCCCCAGCCCTGCCCGGGAGCCGACGGCGTGCCGGGCTGACCGTAAGCCGGGGTGCCGGGGGCGGCGGGCTGGCCGTAAGCCGGAGTGCCGGGGGCGCCGGGGGTCCCGTAGCCGGGGGTCGGCATGGAGATCATCGTGGCCTGGTCGTGCACGGACGGCGGCCCCGCCGGGGGCACCTGGCCCTGCACCGGCGGCTGCTGTCCGGGCGCCTGCTTCTCCAGTGAGGGCTTGCTCTCGGGCGGCGCCCACGGGTCAGAACCCGCTCCCCCGCCCGCACCCGGCTGCGTCCCGTCCGTCACGTCCCCATCCCCCTCGTTCTGATCGTCAGATCATGGTAGATCCTCCGCCCGAACCCCCGGTTCCCAGCCCACCACCCACCCCGCCCCACAACCATCCGGACCAGCCCCAGACCATCGGCATCGGCATCGGCACCCAGGCCGACTTCCTCCCCCAGCCCCATCTCCGCCAGTACAGACCCGGCCACCGCAGCCGGCCCACCACCACCCCACGCGACCACGGCACCGGTCACCACGCCCCGCCCCCGTCGGTCCCCACACCCGAACCCCGACCCACCGCACCGCTCGGCCCACACCCGAACTCCGCACCACCGACCACCGCACCCGACCTCACGCTGTGCTCGACCGCCCACCGCACCCGCACCCGACCCCGACCCACCACTCCGCCGGACTCCCGCCCCCGAACACCGCGCCCACCACACCACCCGGCCATCGCACCCGACGCCCCCTCCACCAGCCCACCGACCCCACGCCCACGACCCCGCCGGGCCCCACACCCGAACCCCGCCGGCCCCACACCCGAAGCGCTCGACCGGCCGCCGCCCCCAGCCCGCCCCAGCCCTTCCCGCCTTCCTCCCCACCCCCGCCCCGGCTCCCCGCCTCCGCCTAGGATGAGCCCGCATCATCGATCAGCCGATCACCCGCGCCCGCCGCACGGACCATGTCCCCGGGGGGCGCCGCATACGGGGAGGACCCCTTGACCGAGCGCAGCACCGAGCGCACCGAGCGCTTCGAGACCCGCACCGAGCGCGGCGCGGACATCGGCGCCGTTCCCGCCGCCCGCGCGGGCGACCGCGATCTGCATGCCTTCGTCGCCGGGCTGCCCAAGGCCGAACTGCACGTCCACCACGTCGGCTCCGCCTCCCCCCGGATCGTCTCGGCGCTGGCCGCCCGGCACCCCGACTCCAAGGTGCCCACGGACCCCGAGGCCCTGGTCGACTACTTCACGTTCACCGACTTCGCGCACTTCATCGAGGTGTACCTGTCGGTGGTCGACCTCGTCCGCACCCCGGAGGACGTCCGGCTGCTGACGTACGAGGTCGCCCGGGACATGGCCCGCCAGCAGGTGCGCTACGCCGAGCTGACCATCACCCCCTACTCCTCGACCCGGCGCGGTATCGACGAGAAGGCGTTCATGGACGCGATCGAGGACGCCCGCAAGGCGGCCGAGGCCGATTTCGGGACCGTGCTGCGCTGGTGCTTCGACATCCCGGGCGAGGCCGGCCTCCAGTCCGCCGAGGAGACGGCACGGCTGGCCACCGACGACCGGATCCGCCCGGAGGGCCTGGTGTCGTTCGGGCTCGGCGGGCCCGAGATCGGCGTGCCCCGGCCGCAGTTCAAGCCGTTCTTCGACCGGGCGATCGCGGCCGGCCTGCACTCGGTCCCGCACGCCGGCGAGACGACCGGCCCGCAGACGGTGTGGGACGCGCTGACCGAACTGCGCGCGGAGCGCATCGGGCACGGCACCAGCTCGGCCCAGGACCCGAAGCTGCTCGCCCACCTCGCCGAGCACCGCATCCCGCTGGAGGTCTGCCCGACCTCCAACATCGCCACCCGCGCGGTGCGCACCCTGGACGAGCACCCGATCAGGCAGTTCACCGAGGCCGGCGTGCTGGTCACGATCAACTCGGACGACCCGCCGATGTTCGGAACCGACCTCGACAACGAGTACGTGGTGGCCGCCCGCCTGCTGGGCCTGGACGAGCGGGGCGTGGCCGGACTCGCGAAGAACGCCGTAGAGGCGTCCTTCCTGGACGAGGCGGGCAAGGCGCGGATCGCGGCCGAGATCGACACGTACACCGACACCTGGCTCGCCCCCTGACCCCTGGGCCGTGGTCACAATGGGAGCCATGCAGACCGTGACTGCCGTCGCCCACCGCGGCGACCCCTACCTCGTCCGCGAGAACACCCTCGACTCCCTGCGGTCCGCGCTCGAACGGGGCGCGGACGCGGTCGAGATCGACGTCCGGCTCACCCGCGACGGCGTCCCCGTGCTGCTGCACGACGAGACGCTGAAGCGGTTGTGGGACGTCGACCGGCCGCTGTCCGCGCTGTCGGCCGAGGAGGTGCGCGATCTGACGGGCGGCGGCGTGCCGACGCTGGCGCAGGCGCTCGCGGCGACGGACGGCAGCCGGGTCATGGTGGACATGTGCGGCCGGGTGGGCCGGCGGGTCGCGGAGCGGGTCGTGGACGTCGTCCGGCAGGAAGGCGCCGGGGAGCGGGTGTACTACACGGCGGAGGCGGAGGCCATGCTCGCGGTCCGCGCCGCCGACCCGGCCGCCGAGATCGCCCTGACGCGCAAGACCCTGGCCCCGCCCCGGGCCGGCGTGCTGGAGGCGGTGAAGCCGCGCTGGCTCAACTACCGTTTCTCGCTGGTCGACCGGGAGCTGGCGGCCCGCGTCCACCACGACGGCTATCTGCTGTCGGTGTGGACCCCGGACACGCGCCGCTCCATGCGCCGCCTCCTCGACCTGGGCGTCGACTCCATCACCACGAACCGGATCGACACTCTGTGGACACTCAGGCAGCCGTAACCAGCCCTGGGCAGCCATAGCTCAGTCCTGGGCAACCTTGGGCAACTCCCGAGGGGGCGGCGGGGTGATCACCGGCGCGTGCCGCGTTCGCCGCCGCCCATGTCGCCGCTCCCTGTGTCGTCGCCCCGCTCGCCCTCCGCCTGGGACGGCTGGGTCCTCGGGACGTCGGGGTGCTGTTCGGGCACGGAGCGCTCACCGGTCTCGTCGCGTTCGCCCTCGGCCTGCGAGGGTGTCCGCGCGTACCACGTGTCGTCATCCGAGGCTCGGGATGTCATGACGGCCTCCTTCCCTGCACCCCCTCCATGCTCCCCACCCCTCTATGCTCCCTCCCCTCCATGCTCCCTCCCCTCCATGCTCCCTCTCCTCCATGCTCCCTCTCCGCGTGCCTCACGGCGAAACGGGTTCGAGCCGGTGGTCCGTCCCGGTCAGCGCCTCCAGCCGCTTGATCTTCCGCCGTACGACGTACAGCGGGATGACCCCGAACACCCCGAACGACATGTCGATCACGGTCCACCAGAAGGGGATCCCGCGCACCGGTCCGCAGATCAGCGCGAGCGGGATGATGCCGGCGCAGGCGATCATGCCGAACTCGACGACCCAGATGTTGCGGACGGGGTCGCGGTACGGGCCGTAGAAGGCGACCGCGATGACGAGGTGCGCGAACGCCAGCCAGTCCGTGCCGTACAGCACGAAGGGGTATTCGGCGTCGACGGTGTCGAGCCCCTGACGCACCCTCACGATCCAGTCCGTCAGCGCCGGCAGGCGCTGCGGCACGGACAGGGCCCGCAACACGTCCTCGGTCCAGTGGAGTTCGTGCACCAACGGGAACGCGGTGGCCCCGCTCAGCACGAGGCACACGACGAAGAAGGCCAGCCAGGCGCGTATGCCCTTGAGTTGGGCGGCTCTGTCGCTCATGACAGGAGCGTACGCCCGGAATTGAACATGTTCAAAAGGTGGGGACGGCTCCCACGGCTCCCCTACAGACCCACGATCTTGTTCCAGCGCTGGGCGTACTCCACCCGCTCCGTGGACGTGATGTCACGGGCGATGGCCAGACGCCTGCGCATGGTGTCGTCAGGGAAGATCAGGGGGTTGTCGGCGAGGGCGGCCGTGTCCTCGTCCTTGGAGGCGGCAAGGACGTCCTTGGCGGCGGGGACGGGGCACACGTAGTTGACCCAGGCGGCGAGTTCCGCCGCGACCTCGGGGTCGTAGTAGTAGTCGATCAGGCGCTCGGCGTTGGCCTTGTGGCGGGCGCGGTCGGGGATCATCAGGGAGTCCGACCACAGCTCGGCGCCCTCCTCGGGGACGACGAACTGGATGTCGGGGTTGTCCGCCTGGAGCTGGATGACGTCACCGGAGTAGGCCTGGCAGGCGAGGACGTCACCGCTGACCAGGTCCTTGGTGTAGTCGTTGCCGGTGAAGCGGCGGATCTGGCCCCGGTGGACCTCCTTCTCCACGCGGTCGCAGACGCGGTGGAAGTCGTCCGCGGTCCACCGGGTGATGTCGACGCCGTCGCCCTGCATCAGCAGCGCGAACGACTCGTCGAGGCCGGACAGGAGGGTCACGCGACCCTTGAGGTCGTCGGCCCAGAGGTCGGAGACATGGCGGATCTCGCGGCCCAGCTTGCGGCGGTTGTACGCGATACCGGTGATGCCCGACTGCCAGGGCACCGTGTGCAGGCGGCCCGGGTCGAAGGCGGGTGAACGGAGCAGCGGGTCGAGGTACTTGGCCACGTTCGGCTGGTCGGCCCGGTCCATCCGCTGCACCCAGCCGAGGCGCACGAACCGCGCGCACATCCAGTCGCTGATGACGATCAGGTCGCGGCCGGTGGACTGGTGGTTCATCAGCGCGGGGCTGACCTTGCCGAAGAACTCGTCGTTGTCGTTGATCTCCTCGGCGTAGTCGACGGAGATCCCGGTGCGCCCCCGGAACGCGTCGAGGGTGGGCCGCTTGTTGGGGTTGTCGTCGTCGGTGTCGATGTACAGCGGCCAGTTCGCCCAGGTCAGCTTCTTGTCGGTGGCGGAGTCGTCGCGCACGGCCCGGTCGGCGGGCTTCACATAGGCCGCGGGCACCCCGCAGCCGGCCAGAGCGCCGAGGGCGGCGGTGCCGCCGAACGCACGCAGAAGGGAACGGCGGGACACGGGACGCGGAAGCGAGGATGTCTGGGGCACCAAGGAAGGATGCCGTGCCCCCGCACGCAGCGACAATCGACGCTGCGTCAAGCACGCCGGGTGGGACCCGACACCTTGTCGATCACCACCGCGGGGCACGAAGAAGCGGCCCCGGACAGGGAGGTGAACCTGTCCGGGGCCGCAGGGCGCTTGGGACCCTTACGAGTCCTTGGGACCCTTACGAGTCCAGCGACGTCATCACGTGCTTGATCCGCGTGTAGTCCTCGAACCCGTACGCCGACAGGTCCTTGCCGTAGCCGGACTTCTTGAAGCCGCCGTGGGGCATCTCGGCGACCAGCGGGATGTGGGTGTTGATCCACACGCAGCCGAAGTCGAGCTTCTTGGACATGCGCATCGCGCGGCCGTGGTCCTTGGTCCACACGGAGGACGCGAGGGCGTACTCGACGCCGTTGGCCCACTCGACGACCTGGTCCTCGTCGGTGAAGGACTGGACGGTGATGACGGGGCCGAAGACCTCGTTCTGGATGATCTCGTCGTCCTGGTTCAGACCGGAGACGACCGTCGCCGCGTAGAAGTAGCCCTTCTCGCCGACCCGGTGACCGCCGGCCTCGACCTTGGCGTGGGCGGGCAGCCGGTCGATGAAGCCGGACACCTGCTTCAGCTGGTTCGGGTTGTTCAGCGGGCCGAAGGCGACGTCCTCGTCGTCCGGCAGGCCCGTCTTCGTCTCCGCCGCCGCCTTCGCGAGCGCGGCGACGAACTCGTCGTGGATGGACTCGTGGACGAGGACACGGGTCGCGGCCGTGCAGTCCTGGCCGGCGTTGAAGTAGCCGGCGCCCGCGATGCCCTCGACGGCCGTGGCGATGTCGGCATCCTCGAAGACGACGACCGGGGCCTTGCCGCCCAGCTCCAGGTGGACGCGCTTGACGTCCTTGGAGGCGGACTCGGCGACCGAGATGCCCGCGCGGACGGAGCCGGTGATGGAGGCCATCGCCGGGGTCGGGTGCTCGACCATCTGACGGCCGGTCTCACGGTCGCCGCACAGGACGTTGAAGACGCCCTTGGGCAGGATCGAGCCGATGATGTCGGCGATCAGGACGGTCGAGGCGGGGGTGGTGTCCGAGGGCTTCAGGACGACCGTGTTGCCCGCGGCGATGGCCGGGGCGAACTTCCACACGGCCATCATCATCGGGTAGTTCCACGGCGCGACCTGGGCGCAGACGCCGACCGGCTCGCGGCGGATGATCGAGGTCAGACCGTCCATGTACTCGCCGGCCGAGCGGCCCTCGAGCATACGGGCCGCGCCCGCGAAGAAGCGGATCTGGTCGACCATCGGCGGGATCTCCTCGTCCCGCGTGAGGCCGGTCGGCTTGCCGGTGTTCTCGACCTCGGCGGCGATCAGTTCCTCGGCACGCTCCTCGAACGCGTCCGCGATCTTCAGGAGGGCCTTCTGGCGCTCGGCCGGGGTCGAATCGCGCCAGGCCGGGAAGGCCGCGGCGGCGGCTGCCATCGCGGCGTCGACGTCCGCCTGCCCGGACAGCGGCGCGGTCGCGTACGCCTCACCCGTGGCGGGGTTGACCACCTCGGTGGTCCGTCCGTCGGCGGCGTCCCGGAACTCACCGTCGATGTAGTTGCGCAGACGACGCAGCTCGGTGCTCACTGCCGGCCTCCTGATCTGTTCGAGGGTTCGATCTCTGCAGCGTGTCCGGCCCGTGTGGCCGTCCGGTCGCTGAGACAACCCAACCCTAGTCGGCCGACCCACGTTTTCAACACCCCTGACGCCATCAGTTCTGCGAAATCCGCAAGCTTCGGAGCCTGAAACAACGAATTTCATTGCTCGGGCCTTGCGAAACTGTCGAGGTCTCGTGCACAGTGAGGTCGTGGCCAGTCGAAGCGCAGACCAGAGGGACTCGTCCCGCGAGTCCAGGAACGGCACTCCTACGTTGGATGCCGTCTCCCTCGCCATCATTCAGCAGCTCCAGGAGGACGGCCGCCGGCCGTACGCCGCGATCGGCAAGGCCGTCGGCCTGTCGGAGGCGGCGGTGCGCCAGCGCGTCCAGAAGCTGCTGGACCAGGGCGTGATGCAGATCGTCGCCGTCACGGACCCGCTCACCGTGGGCTTCCGCAGGCAGGCGATGGTCGGGATCAACGTCGAGGGCGATGTCGAGTCGATCGCGGACGCGCTGACCGGCATGTCGGAAGTCGAGTACGTGGTGATGGCCGCGGGCTCGTTCGACATCCTCGCGGAGATCGTGTGCGAGGACGACGACCACCTGCTGGACGTCATCAACAAACGCATCCGGGCGCTGCCCGGCGTGCGCTCCACCGAGAGCTTCGTCTACCTGAAGCTGAAGAAGCAGACCTACATGTGGGGAACCCGATAACCGTGACCCAGAAGGACCTCAGCCGCACCGCGTACGACCACCTGTGGATGCACTTCACCCGCATGTCCTCGTACGAGAACTCCCCCGTCCCGACGATCGTCCGGGGCGAGGGCACCTACATCTACGACGACAAGGGCAAGCGCTACCTCGACGGTCTCGCGGGCCTCTTCGTGGTCCAGGCCGGTCACGGCCGCACGGAACTCGCCGAGACCGCCTTCAAGCAGGCCCAGGAGCTGGCCTTCTTCCCGGTGTGGTCCTACGCCCACCCGAAGGCCGTCGAGCTGGCCGAGCGCCTCGCCGACTACGCCCCGGGCGACCTGAACAAGGTCTTCTTCACCACCGGCGGCGGCGAGGCCGTCGAGACCGCCTGGAAGCTCGCCAAGCAGTACTTCAAGCTGCAGGGCAAGCCGACCAAGTACAAGGTCATCTCCCGCGCGGTCGCCTACCACGGCACCCCGCAGGGCGCCCTGTCCATCACCGGCCTGCCGGGCCTGAAGGCCCCGTTCGAGCCGCTGGTGCCGGGTGCGCACAAGGTGCCGAACACCAACATCTACCGCGCCCCGCTCTTCGGTGACGACCCGGAGGCCTTCGGCCGCTGGGCCGCCGACCAGATCGAGCAGGAGATCCTCTTCGAGGGCCCCGAGACCGTCGCCGCGGTCTTCCTCGAGCCCGTGCAGAACGCCGGCGGCTGCTTCCCGCCCCCGCCCGGCTACTTCCAGCGCGTGCGCGAGATCTGCGACAAGTACGACGTCCTGCTCGTGTCGGACGAGGTCATCTGCGCCTTCGGCCGCCTGGGCACGATGTTCGCCTGCGACAAGTTCGGCTACGTCCCGGACATGATCACCTGCGCCAAGGGCATGACCTCGGGCTACTCCCCGATCGGCGCCTGCATCGTCTCCGACCGCGTGGCCGAGCCGTTCTACAAGGGTGACAACACCTTCCTGCACGGCTACACCTTCGGTGGTCACCCGGTGTCCGCCGCGGTGGGTCTCGCCAACCTCGACCTGTTCGAGCGCGAGAACCTCAACCAGCACGTGCTGGACAACGAGGGCAACTTCCTCCAGACGCTGCAGAAGCTGCACGACCTGCCGATCGTCGGCGACGTCCGCGGCAACGGCTTCTTCTACGGCATCGAGCTGGTGAAGGACAAGAACACCAAGGAGTCCTTCAACGACGAGGAGACCGAGCGCGTCCTGTACGGCTTCCTCTCCAAGGCGCTCTTCGAGAACGGCCTGTACTGCCGTGCCGACGACCGCGGCGACCCGGTCATCCAGCTCGCCCCGCCGCTGATCTCCAACCAGGAGACCTTCGACGAGATCGAGCAGATCCTGCGCGCCACCCTCACCGAGGCGTGGACGAAGCTCTGAGTTCTCAAAGGCTTCTGAGTTCCCAGACGCCCTGAGTCCCCGGAAGCCCTGAGCTCTCGAAGCTCTGATCATCCGCCTGGATGATCGCCACCGGCCCCGGCGCCCTCCGTTCGAGTGAGAACGAGGGCCCGGGGCCGTGTGCTGTCCGGCCTCTGTACGGCCTCTGCCTAGCGTGCCAGTGACCGATCGGCCCAGCCTTCGTTCCCCCACACGGGGGACGAAGCACGGGAAAAACGGATCAGAACCGAGGTGTACGCCATGGAGGCCCCGCCGGACAACGACGTGCTCTGGGCACGCTCCCTGCACTACAGGCACCCCGACGGCTCGCCCGGGATCACCGGGGTCTCGCTCGGTGTGCGGCAGGGCGAGATCCTCGCCGTCAGCGGACCGCGCGGCAGCGGCAAGACGACCCTGCTGCGCTGCCTGTCCGGTCTCCACCGGGCACAGCGCGGCGAGGTGTGGTTCAACAGCTCGCCCGTGCACACCCTGGGCCCGATGGCCCGCGAGCGGCTGCGCCGCGACCGGTTCGGCTGGATCGACCCGGCCCCGGCGCTCGTACCGGAACTGAACGTCTGGGAGAACGCCGCGCTCCCCCTGATGCTGCGCGGCACCGGCCGCCGCCGTGCCAAGGTCGCCGCCCTGGAGTGGCTGGAGCGGCTGGACGTCGGCGACCGCGCCCGCAAGCGCCCGCACGAGCTGCTGCACGCGCAGCGCCAGCGCGTGGCCATCGCCCGCGCGCTCGCCACCGGGCCCACGGTGCTGTTCGCCGACGAGCCGACGGCTCCGCTGCACCGCGCCGAGCGCGGGCACGTGCTGCGCACGCTCACCACGGCGGCCCGCTCGCACGGCATCACCGTCGTCCTCGCCACGCACGACGCCGACACCGCGGCCCTCGCCGACCGCACGGTCGCGATGCTGGACGGGCGGCGCGTGAAGACCGTGCACCTGCCGGAGGTCGCCGAGGCGGAAGGCCGGGCCGCGTGCTCGCTCTCCGTCTGACCGGTACGGCCCGGCCCGCCGTACAACTGCGCCGCCTGCTGGTGGCCGCGGCCTCGGCGGGCACCGGCTTCCTCCTGCTCGGCGCCCTCGGCTACGCGATGGGCCACCCCCAGACACCGGGCGCGGCGGTGCTGCGCCTGGCCTGGTGCGTGGTCCCGATCGCCGCGACGGTGTACCTGGCGCTCGCGGTGGCCCGCACGGACCCCGGAACCCGGCCCCGGCCGGGGCTCTCGGCCGTGGGGCTCGGCCCCGCGCGCCTGATGGGCATCTCGTGTCTGAC
The DNA here is from genome assembly GCF_043201585.1 of Streptomyces sp. NPDC048297. Taxonomy (NCBI): domain Bacteria; kingdom Bacillati; phylum Actinomycetota; class Actinomycetes; order Kitasatosporales; family Streptomycetaceae; genus Streptomyces; species Streptomyces sp. NPDC048297. Next base: position 29,894 of record NZ_JBICZA010000038.1, on the reverse strand, counting down.
CACGGCGCTCGCCTGCGTCCTGGGCTCGGCGGTCGCCCTGCTGGTCTTCCTGCATCTGCGCGGCGACCTGGACGGCCTGCCCTTCGACGGCGCGGCCTCCCGGTTCCTCGCCGCCGACCGGCCCCTGCCCGTCGGGGCGACGCTGATCCTGCTGGCCCTGGTCCCGGTGGCCGCCTCGGCCGCCGTGGCGCTCTCCCTGCGCCCGAGGGACCCGCGCCCGGAGGTCAGGGGGGCACGGAGATTCGGCCGCTTCGGGTCGTACGGTCATACGACGGGACGGGACACGTTCGGGGCGTACGGCAGGTTCGGCGCGCGGTGGTACACCGCGGTACGGCAGAAGCCGGGCGGGTCCGGGACGAACGCCGAGGCCGGAACCGGGGCCGGAGACGGAGCCGGGGCCAGAGGCGGGGCCGGGGCCCGAGCCGGAGCCGGGGCCGGGGCCAGAGGCGGCAGTGAGCCGGCATCCGCGGTGCAGGACGGCGACGCCGGCCCGGAGGCCCTTGGCACCGGCACCGGCACCACAGAGGTCCCCGGCACCGGCACCGGCGTCACGGAGATCCCCGGCACCGGCGCCCCGGAGGCCGCCGTCCCCGTTGACTGGTCCGGCGTGCTCCCCGCCCCCGCGCCGCCGCGCGAGGTGCCGGCGGGGCTCCCCTGGGGCATCGCCCTGCTCGCCGCCGGGCTCGCCGTGCAGGCCTACGCCGGCCGCTCGACGCCGACGCCGACGCTCACCGACCTGCCCGTCGAGGCGGTCGCGGTGCTGGCCGGCTGGATCGTCACCGCCTTCGGACTGGTCCTGGCCGCGCCGGGGCTCACCTACCTGTGCGGGAGGCTCCTGCAGTCGGCGGCGCCGGGTGCGCTCAGGCTGCTGGCGGGCCGGGTGCTGATGGCGGAGGCGACCCGCATCGGGCGCCCGCTGGGCGTGATCTGCGCGGTGGCCTCCGCCGCCTTCGCCATGACCGCCCGGTACGACGGCTTCAGCCCCTCCTTCGGCCCGCTGAGCACGCTCGGCCTGCTGGTGGTCTCCGGCTGCACGCTGGCGACCCTGCTGACCGCCGCCGTCGAGGCCCGCCAGTCCCGCGCCGACACCATCGCCGCCCTGCTGCGCCTCGGCGCCCCGGCCACGATGCTGCGCAGCGCCGCCGCCCTGCGCGCGGGCGCCCTGCTCGCCCTGTTCGTCCCACTCACGCTGGTGATCGCGAACCTGGCCGTGCTCGCGCGCTGAAGTTGTCCGAAAAAATTTCCGGACCGCCGATGATTCTCGCGACGGCCCGGAGTCTGAAGAGCCGTACGACGACAAACGCACGGACCACAGGGAGAGCCCCGATGTACCAGCAGATGATCTTCGTCAACCTGCTCACCGACGACGTCGCCGCCACGAAGAGGTTCTTCACCGAGCTGGGCTACACGATCAACCCCCAGTTCAGCAACGACGACTGTGCGTGTGTCCAGATCAGCGACACCATCGTCGCGATGCTCATGACCAAGCAGCACTGGTCCCAGTTCACGCAGAAGGAGCTGGTCGACTCGACCAAGGCGAGCGAGGTGCTCCTGTGTCTGAGCGCCGAGAGCCGCGAGAAGGTGGACGAGCTGGTGGACAAGGCCCTCGCGGCCGGCGGCACCGTGCACAGCGAGCCCCAGGACCACGGCTTCATGTACGGTCGCTCCTTCGACGACCTCGACGGCCACACCTGGGAGGTCATGTGGATGGATCCGGCCGCGGTGCAGGCCCAGGGCTGAGCCCCAAACGTCCCGGCGGCTAACAAAACCGTAAAGTCAACGGCCGTTGGTGGCATATGCATTGACAGTTCTTACGGAGCGCTTATAAACCTGTGAGCCTCTTGGGGAAGTTGGGGCCCCGCGTCTCGTCCGGCGCCCCAACTCGCCCACAACCCCCCGCAGTTATGCACTCTGTAAAGGACAAGCGTTGTCCATATCTCGTCGTGGCGCACGTCGTTCCGTGCGCATTCTCGGTGTTGCCTCCGCTTCCGCCGCGCTGGCCCTCGGGGTCGCCGGCCAGGCGCTCGCATGCAACATCAGTGAGTTCTCCGCCGAAGCCAAGTGCGAGGGCGGCAAGGGCAGCATCGTCGTCACCGACAAGGACGGCTCCGGCACCCCGGCCACCATCACCGTGTTCCTGAAGAGCCCTGCCGGTGTCGAGACTCCGGTCGGCCAGCCGCAGGAGGTCAAGGGCTCGCGCGAGGGGACGGCTGTCACCTTCAACGAGGACTGGAAGCCGAACGCGACCTACCGCGTCCACGTCAAGGTCGACACCGACCGGGTCCACATTGACGAGGACATCATCGGCTCGCCTCTGACCACCCCGGCCGAGGGCTGCTCGAAGGACGAGTCGACCCCGCCCGCAACCCCGTCCGCGTCCCCGTCGGAGTCCACTGCGCCTCCGGCCGAGGAGTCCTCGGCCCCGACCCCGTCGGCGTCCGAGAGCACCCCCGCCCCGGCCGCCACCCCCGGCGGCAACGCGCCGTCCCCGGCGACCGGTGACTCGAACCTCGCCGAGACCGGTGCGAACTCCAACACCGGCCTGATCGCCGGCGTCGCCGGTGTGCTGGTCGTCGTCGGCGGTGGCGCGGTCTTCTTCGGCATGCGCCGCCGCGGGGCGAACAACCGCGGCTGACGCCGCACTTCGCCACACCGCTCGTTCAAACGCTGCGGCCCGTCCCCGTATCCCCGGGGGACGGGCCGCAGCCATGTCCGCGGAGGGGCGGGCCGCAGCCGGGGCCACAGGGGCCGTGCCGCAGCCGTGCCCATGCGCGTGGGGGGCGGAGACCGCCCCCGGTCGTGGTCAGCCGAAGCTGGAGCGCTCCAGCCAGAAGTCCAGCACCTCGCGCTCGCCCAGCACGTCGAGGCCGGGGGCCTCCGGCGGCAGCCGCCGGTAGAAGGCGAGCAGGACAGAGGTGAGCGGGCCGCGCAGGGCGACGGTGGCCTTCTCGTGGCCGCGGCGCCAGCCGAAGCCCTCCTCCCCCAGCTCGATGATCCACTCGGCGTTCAGCTCCGGGGCGGCGTCGGTGGGGTGCAGATGGATGGTGCGGCCGGGGCCCCGCAACTCCTTCGCCTGCGCAAGGGCGCCGGTGCGCTGGGCCCACTCCATGAGTTCGAGCCATTCGTCCACCGTGTCGGCGGCGATCTCGGGCGCCACCTCGTAGGGCACGCCGGCCGTGAGCGCTGCGTCGGCGCGGTGCACGGTGATCTCGTGCGTCATGCGCCGGGCCCAGAAGGCGGTGTCGTGGTTCGCCGACCAGGACCACACCTCGGTGTCGGGGCCGGCCTCGCGCAGCGCGGCGACGACCCGTTCCCCGGTCTGTGCCAGCCACGCGTCCAGGGCCTTCGCGTCGCCCCGCTCCCGCGGTCCGCCGCCGCCCGGCACCTGCTCGTGCGGGACGTTCTCCTGCGCCCGGTTCTCCACGATCGCGGTCACCCAGCGCAGGGCACCGCCGGTGTGCCGTACGAGCTTCTCCAGGGACCAGTCCGGGCAGGTCGGCACGGTGGCGGCAAGGTCCGTGCCGGAGGTCACGATGTCCCTCAACTGGCCTACCTGGCGGTCGATTTCCGCGCAGTAGCGGTCGTGCGTGAGCAAGGTCATGTGCTCACCCTAGGGTCACGACGATCATCCGAGCACGACGATTTCGGCCGCGTCGAACACGACGCCCACCTCGGCCGCGACCTCCGGCGCGTCCCGGAGCGTGCAGGCCGCTTCCAGGGACGGACCGCCGCCCCGGGGCCGCAGGCGGACGGCGACATGGGTGCCCCGGAAGGTGCGGGCGGCAACCGTGCAGGGCAGGCCCTCCGCGGCGGCCACGAGCCGTACGCCGGCGGGCCGGACCAGCAGCGACCGCTCGCCCCGGGGCGAGCCGTCGGGCACAGGCAGCTTGCCCCACGGGGTGTCCGCCGCCGCGTCGCCGACGCTCGCCGGGACCACGTTGTCGAAGCCGAGGAAGCGGGCCACGAACTCGTTCGCGGGCTGCTGCCAGACCTCCAGCGGCGTCCCGGACTGGGCGATCAGGCCGTCCCGCATCACCACCACCCGGTCGGCCAGCGCGAAGGCCTCGCCCTGGTCGTGGGTCACGGCGAGTACCGTCGTCCCCAACCTGCCGAACAGTTCCCGCAGTTCGACGACCAGCCGCTCCCGCAGCGAGCGGTCCAGTTGGCCGAGGGGCTCGTCCAGCATCAGCAGCCGGGGCCGGGGCGCCAGCGCCCGCGCGAGGGCCACCCGCTGCTGCTCGCCGCCGGACAGCGCGGCGACGGCCCGCCCGGCGGCACCGGGCAGCCCGACCAGTTCCAGCAACTTCCGTGCCTCGGCGTCCCGTTCGCCCTTCGGCACCCCGTGCGTCCGCAGCCCGAACGCCACGTTGCCGCCGACGTCCCGCTGCGGGAAGAGCTGGTGGTCCTGGAACATCAGCCCGACACCGCGCCGGTGCGCGGGCACGCCCGCCTGGTCGCGGCCGTCGAGCAACACCCGCCCCGAGTCCAGCTGTTGGAGGCCGGCCACCGCCCGGAGCAGCGTGGACTTCCCGCTGCCGCTGGGCCCGAGCACGCACACCACCTCGTGCTCGGCAACGTCCAGGCCGACCGCGTCGAGCACGGGCCGTCCGCCGAAGCGCACGGTCGCGGCCTGAAGGCTCAGCAGCATCAGAACTCCCCCGTCCGGTCGGTGCGCAGCCGCTCCAGGACGAGCAGCGCGGCGGCGCACACCACCATCAGAATGGTCGAAAGGGCCATCGCCTGGCCGTAGTTGAGGTCTCCGGGACGGCTCAGCAGCCGGGCGACGGCCACCGGGAGCGTCGGGTTGTCGGGCCGGGCGATGAACACGGTCGCCCCGAACTCGCCGAGGGACACGGCGAAGGCGAATCCGGCCGCGACCAGCAACGCCCGCCGCACCAGCGGCAGATCGACCTCCCGCCACACCCGCCAGGGCGAGGCCCCGAGCACGGCCGCCGCCTCCCGCAGCCGTTCGTCCACCGCGCGCAGCACGGGCAGCATGGTGCGTACGACGAAGGGGGCGCCCACCAGAGCCTGCGCGAGCGGGACGAGGATCCAGGACTGCCTGAGGTCCAGCGGCGGCTTGTCCAGCGCGATCAGGAAGCCGAAGCCGACGGTCACGGCGGAGACGCCGAGCGGCAGCATCAGCAGCGCGTCGAAGCCGCGCACCAGGCGTCCCGCGTCCCGGCGGGCCAGCGCGGCGGCGGCCAGGCCTCCGACCAGGACGGCGATGGCGGTGGCGGTGGCGGCGTATTCGAGGGAGGTCCACACGGCGTGCAGCGGCGCCACCAGGAAGGTGCCGCCGTCGGAGTCGGTGAGCGCCCGGTAGTAGCCGAGGCCGGGCGCGTCGAGGGAGCGCCGCACGAGCACGGCGAGCGGCAGCACCAGCAGCAGGGCGATCGTGACGAGGACCCCGGCGAGCAGCGTCCACTGCCCGGCGCCGCGCGGCCGGCGGGCGGTGACGGAGGCGTCCACCAGACGCAGCGCGCTCTCCCTCCGCCGTACCGTCCACGCGTGCACGGCGAGGATCGCGCCGACCGCGACGAACTGGACGAGCGTGAGGACCGCTGCCGTGGCGAGGTCGAACAGCTCGGAGGTCTGCCGGTAGATCTCCACTTCGAGGGTGGAGAAGGTGGGCCCGCCGAGGATCTGGACGACCCCGAAGGAGGTGAAGGTGAACAGGAACACCATCAGCGCGGCAGCGCCCACGGCCGGGGCGAGGGCGGGCAGGGTGACCTTGCGCCAGGCGCCGAGCGGTGAGGCGCCGAGCATGCGGGCGGCGTCCTCCTGGCGCGGATCGAGCTGTGCCCACAGGCCGCCCACCGTCCGTACGACGACCGCGTAGTTGAAGAAGACGTGCGCCAGCAGGATCGCCCACACCGTGGTGTCCAGCCGTACGCCCCACAGTTCGTCCAGCAGCCCGTTGTGTCCGACCAGGGCCAGGAAGGCGGTGCCGACGACCACGGTCGGCAGCACGAACGGCACGGTGACCACGGCCCGCAGCACCTGCTTGCCCGGGAAGTCGAGCCGCGCGAAGACATGGGCGGCGGGCAGCGCGAGCAGCAGGGTGAGCGCGGTGGAGGCGAGCGCCTGCCAGGTGGTGAACCACAGCACGTGCCGGATGTCGGGCTGTGTGACGACGTCCGCGATCCGCCCCAGCCGCCAGGTGCCGTCCGCCTTCAGCCCGCGCGTGACGATCGCGGCGACGGGCCAGGCGAAGAACACGGCGAAGAACGCGACGGGCAGGGCCATGAGCCCCAGCCGCGCCGCGCTCCCGCGCCGGTCCCTGACGGCCGCTTCCGTGGGAGCGGCTACTTCAGTACGAGCGACGTCCACGCCTTGACCCACTGGTCGCGGTTGGCGGCGATCTTGTCGGGGGCCATCGTCTCGGGGTGCGCGGCGGCCGGCCCGTACTTCGTGAAGTCGGCGGGGACGGCCGCGCCCTTGACCACCGGGTACACGAACATGTTCAGCGGCATGTCCTCCTGGAACTCCTTGGAGACCAGGAAGTCGATGAACGCCTTGCCGCCCTTGGTGTTCTTCGCGTTGCTCAGCAGCCCGGCGAACTCGACCTGCCGGAAGCAGGTGCCGTTCGACACGCCGGTCGGGGCCGTGCTCGGCCGCTTCTTGGCGTAGATGACCTCGGCGGGCGGCGAGGAGGCGTACGACACCACGAGCGGCCGGTCGCCGCCGGCCTTCCTGCCCTCGGAGGAGCCGGAGAACTCCTGGTAGTAGGCCTGCTCCCAGCCGTCGACGACCTTGACGCCGTTGTCCTTGAGCTTCTTCCAGTAGCCCTGCCAGCCCGTGTCGCCGTACTGCGCGGCGCTGCCGAGCAGGAAGCCGAGGCCGGGCGAGGAGGTGGCCGCGTTCTCCGTGACGAGGAGGTTCTTGTACGCGGGCTCGGCCAGGTCGGCGAAGGTCTGGGGCGGGGTCAGCTTGTGCTTGCCGAAGTACGCCTTGTCGTAGTTGACGCAGATGTCTCCGTGGTCGACGGGCGTGACGCGGTGCTTGCCCGCGTCCAGCTGGTAGGCGGCGTCGACGGTGTCCAGGCCCTTGGTCTCGTAGGGCTGGAAGAGGCCGTTGTCGAGGGCGCGGGACAGCAGGGTGTTGTCGACGCCGAAGAAGACGTCGCCCTGCGGGTTGTCCTTGGTCAGGACGGCCTTGTTGACGGCCTGTCCGGCGTCGCCGTCCTTGAGGACGCGGACCTTGTACCCGGACTGCCGCTCGAAGTCCGTCAGCACGTTCTTGGAGACGGCCCACGAGTCGTGGCTGACGACGGTGACGGTCTTGGAGTCCTTGGAGTCCTTGGGCGACGCGGTGTCCGTCGAGCCGCACGCGGACAGCGTGACGAGGCCGAGCCCGACGGCCACGGCCACGAACGTCTTGTTCTGCACTGGTTGTCCTCCTGGGTGGGCCAGGAAGAACGCGGCCCCGCCCGGTGACCCGGGCAGGGCACGACAGCTTGAGTGATGACCGAACTTCCTACCCAGAATGACCTGGGCGAGGTTCAGAGGGTCTGCGGCCCGATTGCCGCACTCTCAGCGCTGTGGCGCTCCCCTGTCGGAATATGAAGATGTGAGTGTCTGGTCGAACCCGGCCAGATTACCGCTCGGTGGCCGCGAGCTGACCACAGGCCCCGTCGATCTCCTGACCGCGGGTGTCCCGGACGGTCACCGGCACGCCGTGGGCGGCGATGGCCTCCACGAACGCCTTCTCGTCCTCGGGGCGCGAGGCGGTCCACTTGGAGCCGGGAGTGGGGTTCAGCGGAATGAGGTTGACGTGCACGGGCTTGCCCCTGAGCAGCCGCCCGAGCCGGTCACCGCGCCAGGCCTGGTCGTTGATGTCGCGGATGAGCGCGTACTCGATGGAGAGCCGGCGCCCGGACTTCTCGACGTACTCGAACCCGGCGTCCAGGACCTCGCGCACCTTCCACCGCGTGTTCACGGGGACGAGGGTGTCGCGCAGCTCGTCGTCCGGCGCGTGCAGGGAGATCGCGAGCCGGCACTTGAAGCCCTCGTCGGCGAACCGGTGGATGGCGGGCACGAGACCGACCGTCGAGACCGTGATGCCGCGCTGCGAGAGCCCGAGCCCGTCCGGGGCGGGGTAGGTGAGCGCGCGGATGGCGCCGACGACCCGCTTGTAGTTGGCGAGCGGCTCGCCCATCCCCATGAACACGATGTTGGACAGCCGCGCGGGCCCGCCGGGGACCTCACCGTCGCGCAGCGCCCGCATGCCGTCCACGATCTGGTGGACGATCTCGGCGGTGGACAGGTTCCGGTCCAGACCCGCCTGACCGGTCGCGCAGAACGGGCAGTTCATCCCGCAGCCGGCCTGCGAGCTGATGCACATGGTGACCCGGTCCGGGTAGCGCATGAGCACCGACTCGACGAGGGTCCCGTCGAACAGCCGCCACAGCGTCTTACGGGTCTCCCCCTCGTCCGTCGACAGATGCCGTACGACCGACATCAGCTCGGGAAACAGCGCCTCGCGCAGCTTGTCCCGCGAACCGGCCGGGATGTCGGTCCACTGCTCGGGGTCGTGCGCGTACCGCGCGAAGTAGTGCTGCGAGAGCTGCTTGGCGCGGAACGGCTTCTCCCCGATCTCGGCCACCGCGTCCTTGCGCTCGGCGGGCGTGAGGTCGGCGAGGTGCCGCGGCGGCTTCTTGGCTCCGCGCGGGGCGACGAAAGTGAGTTCTCCGGGCTTAGGCATGGCTCTATCAGTGTCGCAGATCGATTGAGTGCCCCCGCTCGCGTCGATCGGGTCCCCGCTCGCGTACGCGGACGGCGCCCGCCGAGGGAGCGGGACGGGCCCCGTCCTGGGGGCAGGACGGGGCCCGGGGAAGCCTGTCGGCCGGGGCGGGGCTGCGGCGTGGGGTCAGCCGCTGCCGACGAAGAGGACCAGCAGGAGCCAGACCACGGGGGCCGTCGGCAGGAGGGAGTCCAGGCGGTCCATGATGCCGCCGTGGCCCGGGAGCAAGGTGCCCATGTCCTTGATGCCCAGGTCGCGCTTGATCATGGATTCGCCGAGGTCGCCCAGGGTGGCGCTGGCCGCGACGGCGAGGCCGAGCAGGAGGCCCTGCCACCAGGTGCCGTCGTCGATGAGGAACTGCATGCACAGCGCGCCCGCGACCATCGCGAACAGCACCGCGCCCAGCAGGCCCTCACGGGTCTTGCCGGGGCTGATGCGCGGGGCGAGCTTCTTCCGGCCGAAGCGCCAGCCGACGGCGTAGGCGCCGGTGTCGCTGACGACCGTCAGGAGCAGGAAGGTCAGGACCCGCCAGGGGCCGTCGTCGGCGGTGAGCATCATCGCGACGAACGTGGCCAGGAACGGCACGTAGAAGGCGGCGAAGACGCCGGCCGTCACGTCCTTGAGGTAGCCCTCGGGTGGTTCCGTCATGCGCCAGACCAGCACCGCGAGGGACGTCAGCGCCATGGCCACCCACGCGCCCTCGGCACCGCGCACGTACCCGGCGACGACCATCGCCGCACCGCCCACCGCGAGCGGCACCAGCGGCGCCTTGATGCCCTTGCGCTCCTGCAGCCTGCTGGTCAGCTCCCACAGGCCGACGACCACGGCCACCGCCACCACGCCGACGAAAACGGCCTTGACGACGAACAGGGACGCGATGATCACCACACCGAGCCCGACGCCGACCCCTATGGCCGCGCTCAGGTCACGGCCCGCGCTCTTCTTCTGCGGCGCGGGCGCCGGCTGTGGGGCGTCGGGCATGGGCTCCGGATTCTGCGAGGGACTCTGGGCGGGGTCCGGGACGGGAGTCGGCGTCGAATACTGCGGCACGTGGGGTGCGTGGGGTGCGTGGTACGCGTGGTGCGCCTGCTGCGGATCGTAGGACGTCTGGTGCGACTCGTACGACACCGGGTGCGGCTCGTACGACGCCTGGTGCACGTTGTACGACGCCTGGTGCACGTTGTACGACGTCTGGTGCACGTCGTACGAGGCCTGCTGTGCGGCGTGCGAGGCCTGCTGCGGGGCGTACTGCGTGTCGTCCCGGAACAAGGGACCGCTCAGCTGAGCGGCCCCCCGGTCCTCGTCCTGGCCGCCGCCGTACCCGGGTCCGTCGGGCACGATGGGCATGGGGCGAGTCTGCTGCGCCTCAGGCGCATCGTATGCGGGACCCGCCGGCGCAGCCCCCTGGGCGTACCCACCGGCGGTGGGCCCCCAGTAACCGGCCTGCCCCGCCGACGGCGGTGCCCCCCAGGAAGAGTCGCTCATCAGACTTCGAGCAGCTCCGCTTCCTTGTGCTTCAGGAGCTCGTCCACCTGGGCGACGTACTTCGCGGTGGTGTCGTCCAGCTCCTTCTCCGCACGGCGGACCTCGTCCTCGCCGGTCTCCTTGTCCTTGACCAGCTTGTCGAGGGCGTCCTTGGCCTTGCGGCGCACGGAGCGGATCGAGACCTTGGAGTCCTCGGCCTTGTTCTTGGCGACCTTGATGTAGTCGCGGCGGCGCTCCTCGGTCAGCTCCGGGAACGTCACCCGGATGATGCTGCCGTCGTTGCTGGGGTTGACGCCCAGGTCGGAGTCGCGGATCGCCTGCTCGATGTTGCGCAGCGCGCTCTTGTCGAACGGCGTCACGACCGCCATGCGCGGCTCCGGCACGGAGAACGAAGCCAGCTGGTTGATCGGCGTCAGCGCGCCGTAGTAGTCGGCAACGATCTTGTTGAACATCGCCGGGTGCGCACGGCCGGTGCGGATCGCGGCGAAGTCCTCCTTGGCGACCACGACGGCCTTCTCCATCTTCTCCTCGGCCTCGAGGAGGATCTCTTCGATCACCACTTGCTCCTGTGTGTCTTGAGTAAGGCCCGGCTGCGGTTCCTCGATCGGGCGGCGGCCGGCTACGTCGCGTCTTCTTCCTGCACGGTTCCCGACCGGCAGGACATTGTCCATCCCCCGTCCTGGGTGCGTCCCGTCCGTCCACCGGACAGGTGGCGCACCGCGGGCGAGGGGAGTGTGCCGGTCAGGTCCGGCTGCCCTGGTCACCCACCAGCGTGCCGATCTTCTCACCCTTGACGGCGCGCGCGATATTGCCCTCCGCGAGCAGCTCGAACACGAGGATCGGGAGCTTGTTGTCACGGCACAGCGTGATCGCGGTGGCGTCGGCGACCTTGAGGTCGCGGGTGATGACCTCGCCGTAGCCGAGGGCGTCGAACTTGACGGCGTCCGGGTTGGTCTTCGGGTCGGAGTCGTAGACCCCGTCCACACCGTTCTTACCCATGAGCAGCGCCTCGGCGTCGATCTCCAGGGCGCGCTGGGCGGCGGTGGTGTCGGTGGAGAAGTACGGCATGCCCATACCGGCGCCGAAGATGACCACGCGGCCCTTCTCCAGGTGGCGCACGGCCCGCAGCGGGATGTAGGGCTCGGCGACCTGGCCCATGGTGATGGCGGTCTGCACCCGGCTGTCGATGCCCTCCTTCTCCAGGAAGTCCTGGAGGGCGAGGCAGTTCATGACGGTGCCGAGCATGCCCATGTAGTCGGAGCGGGCCCGGTCCATGCCGCGCTGCTGCAACTCGGCACCGCGGAAGAAGTTGCCGCCGCCGATGACGACCGCGACCTCGGCGCCGTCCCGGACGACGGCCGCGATCTCACGGGCGATCTTGTGCACCACGTCGGGGTCCACGCCGAGGCCCCCGCCACCGGAGAAGGCCTCTCCGGACAGCTTCAGCAGAAACCGGCCGCGTACTTTGCCGTCGTCGCTCTTCTGGGCCTTGGTGGTCATGGGGATCCCGCCTCTTTCACGTGGTGCACATACGAAGAAGGCCATTGCCGGTTGGGGTCGCTTTTCGCTCCCATGCGCGGCAATGGCCTCCTCGTCAGATCTGCTGCCGTCCGCCACGTGCCTGGGTGTGGCGGTGTGCGCGGACGACTGCTGTCGACCCTATCGAGATTTCTCCCCGGGTCGCTCGTCGATCGCGGTACGGACTCAGATGCCGACCTTGATGCGCGCGAAGCGCTTCAGGGTGACACCGGCCTCGTCCAGAACCTTCTGGACCGACTTCTTGTTGTCCAGCGCGTACGGCTGGCCGAGCAGCGTGGCGTCCTTGTAGAAGCCGTTCACGCGACCCTCGACGATCTTGGCGATCGCGGCCTCGGGCTTGCCCTCGGCGCGGGTGGTCTCCTCGGCGATGCGACGCTCGGACTCGACGACCTCGGCCGGGACGTCCTCCTTGGAGAGGTACTTCGGCGCGAAGGCGGCGATGTGCTGGGCGATGCCCTTGGCGACCTCGGCGTTCGGCTTGTCCAGCTCGACGAGGACACCGATCTGCGGGGGCAGGTCGGGCATCGTGCGGTGCATGTAAGCGAGCACGAAACCGTCCGCGTACTGCGCGAAGCGGTCCAGGACGATCTTCTCGCCCAGGTTGGCGTTGGCCTCGTCCACGAACGCCTGGACGGTCTTGCCGGGCTCGATCTCGGAGGCGAGGAGCGCCTCGATGTCGGCCGGGGAGGTCTTGGCTACGTGCTCGGCGATGGCCTGGGCCACGGCCTGGAACTTGTCACCCTTGGCGACGAAGTCCGTCTCGCACTTCAGCTCGACGATGACGCCGGAGGAGTTGTCGTCGGCGATGATGGAGACCACAGCGCCGTTCTCGGCGGAGCGGCCCTCGCGCTTGGCGACGCCCTTCTGGCCCTTGATGCGCAGCGCCTCGACGGCCTTGTCGACGTTGCCGTCGGCCTCGTCCAGCGCCTTCTTGCAGTCCATCATGCCGGCGCCGGTGAGCTCACGGAGCTTCTTGACGTCGGCGGCGGTGTAGTTCGCCATGAGTCTGTGAGTCTTTCTCGAAGTCTTGGCAGATCGGAGATCCGCACGGTCGGTGATCCACATGTAGCCACGGATCACGGACGCCGTGCCGACCGACGGGTGAACAGCGGGGGCGGACTTCACCGCGCCGAGGGCGCCGTGACAGTCGGTTCCGCCCCCGCCGTCAACGCTTGCGTCAGGCCTGCTCGCCCTCGGCGGCCGGAGCCTCGGCAGCGGGGGCCTCGGCGGCCGGAGCCTCGGCAGCGGGGGCCTCGGCGGCCGGAGCCTCGGTGGCCGGAGCCTCAGCGGCGGGAGCCTCAGCGGCGGGGGCCTCGGCAGCGGCCTCGGCGGCCGGAGCCTCGTCCTTCTTCTCGCCCTCGAGCAGGTCGCGCTCCCACTCGGCGAGCGGCTCGCCCGCGGCCTTCTCGCCCTTGTCGCCGGTGGCGACGCGAGAGCGGGAGATGAGGCCCTCGGCGACGGCGTCGGCGATCACGCGGGTGAGCAGGGTGACGGAGCGGATCGCGTCGTCGTTGCCCGGGATCTTGTAGTCGACCTCGTCGGGGTCACAGTTGGTGTCGAGGATGGCGACGACCGGGATGTTGAGCTTCCGGGCCTCGCCGACCGCGATGTGCTCCTTCTTGGTGTCCACGATCCAGACGGCGCTGGGCACCTTGGACATCTCGCGGATACCACCGAGGGTCTTCTCCAGCTTGGCCTTCTCGCGCGAGAGCACGAGAAGCTCCTTCTTGGTCAGACCGGACGCGGCGACGTCCTCGAAGTCGATCTGCTCAAGCTCCTTGAGGCGCTGCAGACGCTTGTAGACGGTGGAGAAGTTGGTGAGCATGCCGCCCAGCCAGCGCTGGTTGACGAAGGGCATGCCGACGCGGGTGGCCTGCTCGGCGATGGCCTCCTGCGCCTGCTTCTTCGTGCCGACGAACATGACCGTGCCGCCGTGGGCGACGGTCTCCTTGACGAACTCGTAGGCGCGGTCGATGTACGACAGCGACTGGAGCAGGTCGATGATGTAGATGCCGTTGCGCTCGGTGAAGATGAAGCGCTTCATCTTCGGGTTCCAGCGACGGGTCTGGTGACCGAAGTGGACGCCGCTCTCCAGCAGCTCCCGCATCGTGACGACGGCCATAGCCGTATCTCCTTGAATTTCTCGGTTGTGCCGCGGGTTCCGGACGGATCCCGCGCCTGACGCCCGCGATGCGCCGTGCCACGAAGGACCGAGGGGCGCTGATACGAACCGTCTCCGGATCTCGTATCGGGGCGTGCGAAGTCGACCCGGTGACCCGGATCGCCAGAAGAAGTGTACGGGACCGGCGGGGCACCGGGTGACGCGGCTGTCCACAACCGGCGAGTGGTCCACAGTTCCCGGCCATGATCGACGGATCGCGGGACCGTTCTCGCATGGGACGAGTGATGCGACGCGCGATGCGACGCGCGATGCGACGCGTACCGCGATGTACGGGTGCGGGTGTGAGGGCGGGTGCGGGTGTGAGGGCGCGTGCGGGTATGTGGGCGGTACTGCCACTGGCTCTGGCGATGATCACGCTGACGCCACCGGCTCGGGCCGAGGCGCCGCCGCCCTTGCCCGCGCCGGCGCCGCAGCTTCCGGCGCCGCGACCTCCGGCACCACGACCTCCGGTCCCGGCCGTCGCCCGCGTCTGGCCGGTGGGTGTCCGCCCGGCGGTGCTGCGCGGCTGGGAACCACCGGCGACGGTGTACGGCCCCGGGCACCGCGGCGTGGACCTGGGCGCACCGCCCGGCGCCGCGGTGCGCGCGATCGCGGACGGCCGGGTGACGTTCGCCGGCCGGGTGGCGGGGCGGGGTGTGGTGTCCGTGGAGCTGGCGGGGACGGACCTGCGCACGACGTACGAACCGGTGAGTCCGTCGGTGCGCAAGGGGGACCGGGTGGGGGCGGGCGAGGTGGTGGGCACCGTCGAAGCCGCAGGATCGCACTGTCCCCGTACATGCGTCCACTGGGGCCTGCTCAGAGGCGGCACCTACCTGGACCCGCTGTCCGTGCTCCCGCCGTGGCTGCTGCACAGGGGGCCGTCGAGGCTGCTGCCGGTACTGGGCGTGCCGCTGCCCGCGTAGCCGCGGCGGGCCTCAGCCCTCGGCGCTCAGCCCCGCACGCCCCGCAGCGCCATGGCGACCGCCGCGTCCGTGACCGCCGAAGGCTTCTCCGCCGCCCCCAGCTCGATCCGCCGCACCGCCGCGTCCACGACCCCCTGCAGCAGCATCGCCGCCAGCCGGGGCTGCTCGTGCCCCATCTCCGCCAGCGCCTCGACGATCATCGCGACGAGCCCGCCGTGCGCGGCCCGGATCTTCTCCCGGGCCCCGGCGTCCAGCTCACTCGCGGAGATCGCCACGACGGCCCGGTGCCGCCGGTCCCCCACCAGGGCCAGCTGCTGCCGTACGTACGCCTCGATCTTGCCGTCGGCCGTGTCCGCCCGCTCCATCGCCGCCGCGACCTCCGCCGCCCAGACGGGGAAGTCGACCTCGCACAGCTCCTCGACCACGGCGGCCCGCGACCGGAAGTACTCGTAGACGGACGACCGCGCCAGCCCCGTGCGCTCGGCCAGCGCGGGGAAGGTCAGCGCCTCAGTCCCGCCTTCGGACAGCAATGACCGGGCCGCGTCCAGCAGGGCGGCTCGCTGCATCGACCGGTGCTCGGCCACGGAGGCCGCTCGAATCCTTGGCACGCGACCACTTTACGGACACCTCACCCCGGAAGGGAGGACTCGGCACCCTCGGCGCCCTCAGCGCCCTCGACGTCCCCAGCGTCCCCGGTGCCCTCGGCGTCCCCAGTGCCCTCGGCGTCCTCCGTGCCTTCAGCGCCCGAAGCTCGCCAGCTTGGCCCGGAGCTGGAGCACCGACTTGGTGTGGATCTGGCTGACCCGACTCTCGGTGACCCCGAGCACGTTGCCGATCTCGGCGAGGGTGAGCCCCTCGTAGTAGTACAGCGTGACCACGGTCTTCTCCCGGTCGGGCAGCGTGTTGATCGCCCGCGCCAGGAAGCGCCGCAGTTCGCGGTCCTCGGCCACCTCCACCGGGTTGTCGGCGGCGGTGTCCTCCAGGGTGTCCATGAGGCTGAGCCGGTCCCCGCCCTCACCGCCGACGTGCAGCAGTTCCTCCAGGGCGACCACGTTGGCGAGCGACAGCTGACTGAAGACGGCGTGGAGCTCGTCGACCTCCATGCCCAGCTCGCCGGCGACCTCGCCCTCCGTCGGGGTGCGCCGCAGCCGCGCCTCCAGCGTGGCGTAGGCCCGCTCGACGTTGCGCGCCTTCTGCCGCACCGACCGGGGAATCCAGTCCAGCGCCCGCAGCTCGTCGATCATGGCGCCCCGGATCCGGGTGATCGCGTACGTCTCGAACTTGATCTCCCGGTCGATGTCGAACTTCTCGATCGCGTCGATCAGCCCGAACACCCCGGAGGACACGAAGTCGGCCTGCTCCACGTTGGGCGGCAGCCCCACGCTCACCCGCCCGGCCACGTACTTGACCAGCGGCGAGTAGTGCAGGATCAGCTGCTCCCGCAGCCGATCGTCCCCCGTCGTCTTGTACGACCGCCACAGTTCGTCGAGCGTCGAGGGAGCGGGCGGCCGCATGCTGCCACCGTCGCGGGCGGCTGGGGGGATCGCCGCCCGGTCGGACCCGGAGGTGTGCTGGGGCATTCGTCGCCTTGTGCCGTTCTGCCGTGAAGTGCCGTGAAGTGCTCTGAAGTGCTGCGGTGTGGTGCGGTGTAGTGCGAAGTGGTGTGGAGTGAGAGGGACTGGGAGGCCGTAGGGCGAAGTGGGCCACCTGGGTGAGCTGTCGGTCTGGTGTCGAGATGACGCGGTCTGCGCCCGAGCTTTGCGTGAGCGTAGCGTGACTGACGAGTCGCGGTGTGCGAACAGTGAGGCACCACCCGTGCGCGGGGCGCGTCCGCCGGTCGCACCACCGCACCCCACGTCTCGCTCTGCGTGACCGCACAAGGGCGCCAACTCCGGGAAAACCCAAGGGCGTAGGGCGTTCCCCCGGACGGCCGAACACGCTTGGTCAGCAACCACCGCGCCCCTCCCGGACCGACATCATGGCCTGGCGTGTCAACTTCCAGCCATCGCCGTGTCGTTCGACGTAACCAAGCGCTCGAAGTTCGTACAGTCTCGCGATCGCCTCGTCCCGGGTGGTCCGCGCGTCGGCGGCGATGTCCTCGGCGGGGGCGGGACGGTCGCCGGGCAGGGCGGCGAGGACGGTGCGGGCCGCCGGATCCAGGAGGTCCCGCGGCAGGACGGGGCCGCGCCTGGGCGGGGCCAGCTCGCCGATGTCGCCCACGAGTTCGACGACTTCTGCGGCGTCGGTGACGAGGACCGCCTCGCCGCGCAGCAGTTCGTGCACGCCGGCGGAGAGGCCGCTGGTGACGGGACCGGGCACGCCCATGGTGAATCTGCCCAGGCGCTGGGCGGCCCGCGCGGTGACCAGGGAACCGCTGCGGCAGGCGGCCTCCACGACGACGGTGCCCGTGGTGAGCGCCGCGATCACTCTGTTGCGCAGGATGAACCGGCTCGGAGTCGGATGATCGCCCGGCGGCAACTCGCCGACCACCAGCCCCTGTTCCGCGATCCTGTTGATCAACGCGGTGTGGCCGCGCGGGTAGGGTCGGTCGACGCCGCAGGCCAGCACGGCGACGGTGGCCCCGCCGACGGCGAGGGCGCCCCGGTGGGCGGCCCCGTCGATCCCGTACGCGCCCCCGGACACGACGACCCAGCCCCGCTCGGCCAGCCCCGAGGCGAGGGAGGCTGCGGTGTGGGCGCCGTACTCGGTGCAGGCGCGTGCCCCGACGACGGCCACGGACCTGAGCGCCCATATCCGCAGACTGGGTGTCCCACGCACCCACAGCCCGACGGGCCGCCCGTCCCCCAGGTCGTCCAGCTGTCCCGGCCACTCCGCGCCCCCCGGACACACGAACCGCATCCCCGCGGCCCGCGCCACCTCCAGATCCCGCTCCGGCTCGGCTCTCCCGGCCCGCGCGACCAGCCCGCCCCACCGCGTCCCGCTGACCCCCGGCAGCGCGTCCGCTCCCTGCCGTAACCGCCGCACCACCTCCCCCACCCCGAACTCCCTCAACCACCGCCCCCCGGCCTCGTCCCCAGGCTCCATCACCCGGGCCAGGAACACCCGCCCGAGCAGTTCACCGTCCTGATCGGATCCGGCGCTCACGTCATGGCTCCGAGGGCCATGGGAACGCCTCGTGGCACTCCGGTGCGCAGTTGCAGAGCGAGACAGACGTCGGTGGCGTCCGGACGGTCGTGGCCGACGAGGTCCGCCACCGTCCAGGCCACACGGAGCACCCGGTCGATCCCGCGAGTCGTGAGCACGCCCCGCTCCAGATTGCGTTCGGCCTCGTCCATCGCGCCCGCGGCGGCGTGGAAACGGCTGCGCAGTTCCCGGCCCGGCACCTCGCTGTTGGTGCGCCACGGGGTTCCGGCCAGGCGGGCCGCGGCCCGCTCCCGGGCCGCTCGCACCCGGTCGGCCACGGTCGCGGTGGACTCTCCCCGGGCACCGGGGTCGGTGAGCTGGGCGCGGGTGACCGGGTCGACCTCGACGCGCAGGTCGACCCGGTCCAGCAGCGGCCCGGACAGCCGGGCCTGGTAGCGGCGGATCGCCGACGGCGGGCAGTCGCACAGGGAGTCGCGCTGCGAGAAGCGTCCGCAGGGGCACGGGTTGGCCGCGAGCACCAGCAGGAACCTCGCCGGGAACCGGACCACGCCCGCGCTGCGCGCGATCACGACGTGTCCCGACTCCAGGGGCTGGCGCAGGGCGTCCAGGGTCTGGCTGTGGAACTCGGGGGCCTCGTCGAGGAAGAGCACTCCGCGGTGGGCCAGCGCCACGGCACCGGGCCGTGCGATGCCGTGGCCGCCACCCACGAGGGACTGCATGGTCGCCGAGTGGTGCGGGGCGCAGTAGGGAGCGACGTCGATGAGCGGTTTGCCCGGGGGCAGCAGCCCCGCCACCGAGTGTACGGCGGTGACTTCCACCGACTCCTCGCGGGTGAGCCGGGGAAGCACGGCGGGAAGCCGCTCCGCGAGCATGGTCTTGCCGGCGCCTGGCGGTCCCTCCAGGAACAGGTGGTGTCCACCGGCGGCGGACACCTCCACCGCCGTGCGCGCCGAGGACTGGCCCACCACGTCGGCCAGGTCCTGGCCCTGCTCGTGCAGTGCGGCGCCGACGCCGTACAGGCCGGTGGCCGCGCCCGTGCCGGGTGCGCGCATACCGGCGAGGAGAGGATCCGGGCGTCCCTGGTCGTCCGGTTCCTCGTCGGGGACGGGCTCTTCGGCCAGGATGGCGATCAGCTGCCGCAGGCTGCGGATGCCGAGCACGGACACGCCGGGTACCAGGGAGGCCTCTGCGGCGGAGCACTCCGGTACGACCACCTGCTCGTAACCGGCGTCGGCGGCGGCCAGCACCGCGGGCAGGACACCGCGGACCGGACGCACCCGGCCGTCCAGACCCAGTTCGCCGATCATGACGATGTCGGCGAGGGACCTGGGGTCGATCCGCTCCGCGGCGCCGAGCACCGCGCAGGCCACGGCCAGGTCGAACCCGGAACCGGCCTTGGGCACTGAAGCCGGGCTGAGTCCGACGGTGAGCTTCTTCTGGGGCCACTCGCCGCCGGAGTTCACCACCGCCGCCCGGACCCTGTCCCGGCTCTCCGTCAGGCTCTTGTCCGGGAGGCCCACCAGGGTGAACGCGGCGACGCCCGGTTCCAGGTCGGCCTGGACCTCGACGACCACGCCCTCGACGCCGACGAGGGCCACGGAGCATGTGCGGGCGAACGCCATGTCAGGCCACCCCCCGCGCGTGCTCGACGACAGGGGCGCCGCGGCGGGGCAGGAGAACGCCGACGAGGTCGATGCGGACGCCTCCGGGCGGGGCCCCTCCGTGGGTCTGGATCCAGCGTTCGGCCAGGCTCAGCAGGCGCCGGGCCTTCTGCGGGGTGAGGGCGGCCATCGGGTGCTGGTAGCCGCCGCCCCTGCGGGTCTTCACCTCGCAGACGACCAGCGTGCCGCCGTCCCGGGCCACGATGTCGATCTCGCCTGACCGTCCGCAGCGCCAGTTGCGCCGCAGGATCGTCATGCCCCTCTCGGTCAGCCGCCGGGCTGCCAGATCCTCGCCGTACCTGCCGAGTCCACTGCGTGCCTTGCTCATGTCGGCACCACCTCCGGTGCCAACCGTCACGCATCACACGAGGAGAAGTGGATCTTGGTGAGTTACCGGGCGGTTGTGGAAAACTCCGTCACCCGCACCGCCCGCTCCGCCCACAGCGCCCGAACCATCCGCGTCACCCACACCACCCGCATCACCCGCATCACCCGCCCGGCAGCTCCAAATCACTCTTGTTCAGCTCCTCGATGTTCACGTCCTTGAACGTGAGGACGCGAACCTGCTTGACGAAGCGAGCCGGTCGGTACATGTCCCAGACCCAGGCGTCCGCCATGGACACCTCGAAGAACACCTCACCCTGGACCGAGTGCACCTGCATCTCGTAGTCGTTCGTGAGATAGAAACGCCGCTCGGTCTCGATCACGTACTTGAACAGACCGACGACGTCTCGGTACTCCCGGTAGAGCTTCAGCTCCATCTCGGTCTCGTACTTCTCGAGGTCCTCGGCGCTCATGGCATGTTCCCCTTCAGCCGTGCGATCCCACCATTGTGCGCCAGTCCGGCGACCTCTCAGACGATTTCCGTGTCAAGGGTCACGGGCCTGGCCGGGGGACCTTCGTCGAGCAGCGTCCGCAGCAGCCCGGCGAGTCTGGTCGGATACACCGTCTCATGCGACCGGGTCAGTTCCTGACACGTCCACCAGCGCGCTCCGGCGACGCTGCGCCGCTCCAGCTCCGTCAGGCCCAGGGCCACGGTGGCCGTCTGGGTCGTACGGGCCAGGTAGAACCACTCGTCCTGGTCCCAGCGTCGCCCCGCGAACGGGAAGGAGCACCGCCGGCGCCACAGCACGGGACCGAGTTCGACCTCGGTGATCCCGGTCTCCTCGGCCAGTTCCCGCAGCGCGGCCTCCTCGTGCGTCTCGGAACCCTCCAGACCGCCGCCGGGAGTGAACCACCAGTCGTCGGCGGGGTCGTCGGGCTCATGGCCGTGCAGGAGCAGGATGCGGTCCTCGGGGTCGAGCAGGACCACCCGGGCCACCTTGCGCGGGCCGCCCTCGGCAGGGTGCTGCCCCGTGCCCTCGCCCGGTCCCGTGGTCGGGGCGGGGATCTCAGCGGACACCGGGGGTCTCCTGACGCGTCTTCGCGCGGGAGCGGCCCATGCGCGCCGCGATCGGGCCGTACGCGCCCCCGGCGAGGACCAGGACGGCACCGGCGACGATCATCAGCTCGATGGTCCGCACCGGGCCGGGCCGGGAGAGGGGGCCGAGGGTCTCGAAGCCGGTGGGGCGCTTGAGCAGGCCCTTCATGGGCCAGACGACGGAGTCGACGCGTGCGGAGACGGCCTCGCGGGAGACCGTGCCGCTGGCGGCGTCGGTGAGGTGGGCCGTGGAGTCCAGAGAGCCCTGGCGTTCGTCACCGAGGAGGAAGAGCCGGCCCTTGGGGACGGTCACGGTCGGGAAGTTCTTGATCTCGGCGAGGGTGCCCGCGGGCAGGTAGGGCTCGTCGATCTGCTTGCCGTTGACGGTGAGCTTGCCGTCGGTGCAGCAGGAGACGGTGTCGCCGCCGACCGCGACGACCCGCTTGACCACGTTGGCGTTGCTGACCCAGTTCTTGTCCTTGAAGACGACCACGTCGCCGCGCCGGACCTCGCCGCCGTCGATCTGCTGGGCGAGGACGCGGTCACCGACGTCGATCGTCGGGGTCATCGAGCTGGTGGGCACGGTGTACGGGCGGTAGACCAGCGCTCCCCAGACGAATCCTCCGAGGAACAGGGCCAGACCCAGGGCGACGGCCACCCCGGACAGCCGCTGTCCGAGCCGGCCGCCGCCCGCCTGTGCCGTGCCTGTGTCCGCGCTGCGCGGGGCCGTACGCGTCGTGCTCTCGCCGCTCATGGACCCGCACCCTACCCGGCGGTACCGAGCGGGTGCAGCCCCCTGTTCCGCGGCCTCGACCGCCGCTTACCGGTTCGTGGTCCGCCGCTTACCGCTTCGTGGTCCCGGGGGCGTCCGCACGCCTGCGCAGCCACACCGCGACCGGCAGTACCGCGGCCACCGCGATGCCCTCCGGTGCCACCGTGAGCGACTGGGACGCGGAGGACTGCTGACCGAGACCCGGCTGGTCGAAGGTGTCCGGCACGGGCAGGGTGCCCCAGCGGTTGATCGGCCAGGCCTTGACGATCGCGCGGCCGACGACCTCCTTCACGGGGACCATGCCGTGGTTCTTGTCGGCCTGGTTGTAGCGGGAGTCGCGGGAGTTCTGGCGGTGGTCGCCCATCACCCAGATGAAGCCCTTGGGCACCTTCACCTTGAACTGGCCGCCCTGGTCGTCCTGGCTGCAGGGGGTGTTGCCGGGGTAGACGTACGGCTCGTTCAGCGCGTGGCCGTTGACCAGCAGCGGGCCGGTGTTCTTGCACTCGACGGTGTCGCCGCCGACCCCGATGACCCGCTTGATCAGGTCCTTCTCCTCGGCGGACGGCATCAGGCCGATCCAGCTGAGGACCTTCTGCACGGCGTTCGGGTTGGGCGCGGGCTCGCCGGCCAGCCAGTTGTCCGGGTCGTGGAAGACGACGACCTCGCCGCGCTCGGGCTCGGAGCCGAACCAGGGGGTGAGCTTGTCGACCAGGACGCGGTCACCCTGCTGGAGGGTGTTCTGCATCGAGTCCGACGGGATCGAGAACGCCTGCACCAGGAAGGTCTTGATCAGCAGGGCCAGGACCAGCGCGATGCCGATCAGGATCGGCAGCTCCTTCCAGAAGGAGCGGGGTTTCCTCGGCTCGGACGCGGCCGACCGCGTGCCCGCGCCGCCGTCCGTCCCGTCAGTGCCGTCAGTCCCGTCGGGTCGGGGCCGCGGCTCGTCCGGCGTGCCGTCGTCAGCCGCCGCGAAGCCGTTTCCCGAGTTCACGGCGCCGTCCGCGGCGGGGCCGCTCGCGTCCACAGGGTGCCCGCGGTCCTCCTCGCCGTCGTGTCCCGACCGTGCGCCAACCGCCACATCCCCCACGCCAACTCCTTACTCCGTGCCGCCGCCTGCCCCATAGCCGGTGCAGGCCCACCACTCCCATAACGAGCGGGAGTTCCGCAGGGATCGGGAGCTTGGTCATTCCGTTCGGATCGTCGGGGGCAACCCTATGCGACGGTGCGGAGCCCGCCGTCGCCCCGGACACGGAGTCGGCAACGCTTGCGAAGGTTTTAGGTTCCTCCAGGCGCGTCCAGTGGCCGATGGGCCAGCCGATGACCATGGCCCGGCCGACCACCAAGTCCACGGACACGGTTCCCCCGTACGGGGTGTTCTGGTGGAAACGGGAGTCCGCGGAGTCGCCCCGGTGGTCGCCCATCACCCACAGGCGCCCCTGGGGGACGGTGATGTCGAAGCGCTGCTCGGAAGGGACGTCACCCGGGTAGATGTAGTCGCCCTCGGTCAGCGGCACGCCGTTGACGGTGATACGGCCCTGCGCGTCGCAGCACTTCACATGGTCGCCGCCGACCCCGATGACCCGTTTGATCAGGTCCTTCTCGTTGGCGGAGGGCAGCAGTCCGATGAAGGTGAGGCCTTCCTTGAACTGCTTGACGACGACCGGGTCGTCCGGCTTGGCGGTCTGCTCGTCGGCGAGCCAGCCGCCCGGGTCGTGGAAGACGACGACGTCTCCGCGCTGCGGCTCGGAGCCGAACCACGGGGTGAGCTTGTCGACCAGGACGCGGTCCCCGATCCGGATCGTCTGCTCCATGGAGCCGGACGGGATCACGAACGCCTGGACGAGGAAGGTCTTCAGCACCAGCGCTATGAGGACGGCGACACCGACCAGGAGGGGGATCTCCCGAACGGCTGAACGCCTGCGCTTGCGCTTCACCTTGCGCTGGAGTTTGCGCCGCTCCGCGCGCGTGCGGCCGCCGGCCGCGGTGGAGGTGCGCCGGGAGCCGGTGGGCAGCAGGTTGTCGGCGGGCGAGCCGGACACCCCGCGGGGCCTGCCCCGGTTACCCATGGCCACCCGACCCCGCAGGCCGAGGCGCGCCGGGCGCCGGCACGCGCGCGTAGGCGGTGGGGCGCCGCAGGTGCGTCCAGTGGCTGTACGGCCAGGCGATCCAGTCGGCGCGGCCGATGACGCGGCCGACGGGGATCATGCCGCCGCCGGGCGAGCCGAGGTGGTCGCGGGAGTCGCTGGAGTCGTCGCGGTGGTCGCCGAGGAGAAAGAGCCGGCCCTCGGGCACGACGACGTCGAAAGGCACGGTGGACGGGGCGTCCCCGGGGTACAGGAACGCCGTCTCGTCGACCGACCGGCCGTTCACCTGGAGCTTCCCCTTCCTGTCGCAGCAGACGACGTGGTCGCCGCCCACTCCGACAACGCGTTTGATGTAGTCGGCGTCCCCGAAATACCCGGATCCGTCGAAGACAACCACGTCACCGCGGCTGGGCCCGCCCCCGAAACGGTATGCCGCCTTGTTGACGAGAACGCGGTCCCCGATCCTCAGTCCCTGCTCCATGGACCCGCTCGGGATCTGGAACGGCTGCACCACGAACGTGTTGAGGACCAGCAGGAACGCCAGGCAGGCGAAGGCGGTGACGGTGATTCCACCGCCCGGCAGCCAGTTCGCGATCCGGTCCGGCAACGCGAAACGCGACCGGCCCTCCGGCCCCGGAGTTCCGGGGTGGGAGGAGCGGTCGCGTTCCGTCGGCTGCGCTTCGGTGTCCATCGGGGCCAGATGCTATCCGGCCCCGCTGTGACACCGCGTTTCCCGGTGTCGGTCCCGGGAAGACGCTCAGTTCTCGCGCTTCTCCTTGATCTTCGCGGCCTTGCCGCGCAGCTCACGGAGGTAGTACAGCTTGGCGCGGCGCACGTCACCACGGGTGACCAGCTCGATCTTCTCGACGATCGGGGTGTGCACCGGGAAGGTGCGCTCGACGCCGACGGAGAACGAGACCTTGCGGACCGTGAAGGTCTCGCGGACACCGGAGCCCTGGCGACGAATCACCACGCCCTTGAACTGCTGCACACGGGAGCGGTTGCCCTCGATGACGCGGACGTGGACGTTGACGGTGTCACCCGGGCGGAAGGCCGGGATGTCACTGCGCAGCGACGCGGCGTCGACGGTGTCGAGCAGGTGAGACATTTCGTCTGCTTTCTTCGCTGATGCCACAGGTCATCAACGGGAACTAGGTGTACAAGAGGTCTGCCGTGCGGGTCGGGACGGGCGTCGTGTCCCCCTGTGGCAGGGGCGCACGCCGGACCGGCGCACAACAGCGCCCTATTCTTCCACGGCCTCGGTTCTGCGCCAAAATCGGCCGTACGGCTCGCCCGCCGGGTCCGGGGACCAGCCGAGGATGGAGAGCATCTCGCGGTCCTTCTTGTCGAAGGCCTTGGGCTCGCAGCGTTCGATCAGGTCGGGCCGGTGGGCCGTCGTACGCCGCAGGGCCTCGTCGCGGCGCCAGCGGGCGATCTTGCCGTGGTGGCCGCTGAGCAGCACCTCGGGGATGTCCCGGCCGCGCCAGATCGGCGGCTTGGTGTAGACGGGGCCTTCCAGGAGGCTCGCCATCGCGCCGGGCGCGAAGGAGTCGTCCCGGTGGGACTCGGCGTTGCCGAGGACGCCGGGCAGCAGCCGGGCGACGGCCTCGGTGATGACAAGGACGGCCGCTTCGCCGCCGGCGAGGACGTAGTCGCCGATGGAGACCTCGTAGACCGGGATCCGGGTGGCGTACTCGTCCATCACGCGGCGGTCGATGCCCTCGTAGCGGGCGGGCGTGAAGATCAGCCAGGGGCGCTCGGAGAGCTCGACGGCGAGTTCCTGGGTGAACGGCCGGCCGCTGGGGGTGGGGACGATCAGGGCGGGCGCCTGGGAGCCCGTCTCGTAACCGTCGGCCAGGGCCGAGTCCAGGGCATCGCCCCAGGGGTCGGTCTTCATGACCATGCCGGGGCCGCCGCCGTAGGGCGTGTCGTCGACCGTGTTGTGCCGGTCGTACGTCCAGGACCGCAGGTCGTGCACGTGGACGTCCAGCTGCCCGCGCGCGCGGGCCTTGCCGACGAGGGAGACGTTCAGCGGTTCGAGGTACTCGGGGAAGATCGTGACGACGTCGAGGCGCATCAGGACTCGCCCTCCGACGTGTCCCCGGCCGTGCCCTTCGCCGCGTCCCCGGCTGCGTCCTGCGCCGCGTCGACGACCGTGTCCTGGACCGTGCCCTTCGCCGCGTCGCCGGCCGTGTCCTGGGTCGTGTCCTCTGCCGCGTCCCGGGTCGAGTCGATCACCGCGCGGTCGTCGATCAGGCCCGGCGGGGGCGCGATGACCGCCCGCTGCTCCTCCAGGTCGATCCCGGTGACGATCTCCTCCACGAACGGGATCAGCACCTCGGTGCCGTCGGGGCGCTCGACGATGAACAGGTCCTGGGAGGGCAGGTGCGAGACCTCGGTGATCCGGCCGACCTCCACCCCGTCCTCGGTGACCACGTCGAGGTCGATGAGCTGGTGGTCGTAGTACTCGTCCTCGCCCTCGGGGAGTTCCTCGGGGTCGATCTCGGCGATCAGGAGGGTGTTGCGCAGGGCCTCGGCGCCGTTGCGGTCGCCGACGCCCTCGAAGCGCAGGAGGAGACGGCCGCTGTGCACGCGGCCGGTGGCGATGGTGAGCGGCCCGGCGGAGGCCGGGTCGGTGGCCAGGACGGCGCCGGGGGCGAGCCGCAGCTCCGGCTCGTCGGTACGTACCTCGACGGTGACCTCGCCCTTGATGCCATGAGCACGGCCGATCCGCGCGACTACCAGCTGCACGAGTACTGATCTCCTGTCATACGACTGCGGGCCGGGGACGGCCCAGTGGCCCTCCCCGGCCCGAGCCGGTTGCGATGAAGCGTCAGCGGACGTGGTCCACGTCGACGAGGTCGACACGGACACCGCGGCCGCCGATGGCGCCCACGACGGTGCGCAGAGCGCGCGCGGTGCGGCCGTTGCGACCGATCACCTTGCCGAGGTCGTCGGGGTGGACCCGGACCTCCAGCACGCGCCCGCGGCGCAGGTCGCGCGAGGCGACCTGCACATCGTCAGGGTTGTCGACGATGCCCTTCACGAGGTGCTCAAGCGCCTCTTCGAGCATGCTGCTCAGGCCTCGGTCGACTCAGCCGCAGAGGACTCAGCGGCCGCCTCGTCCTTCTTCTCAGCCTTCTTCTTCTGGGTGATCGCCTCACCCTTGCCCTCGTCGTCACCGCCGAGAGCCTCGAACGACGGACGCGCGGCCTTCGGCTCGGCGACGAGCAGCGGCGCGGGAGCCGGCTCGCCCTTGAACTTCTGCCAGTCGCCGGTCTTCTTCAGGATGGCGAGAACCGGCTCGGTCGGCTGCGCGCCGACACCCAGCCAGTAGGCGACGCGGTCGGCGTCCACCTCGATGACCGACGGGTTGTAGGTCGGGTGGTACTTGCCGATCTCCTCGATGGCCCGGCCGTCACGGCGGGTACGGGAGTCGGCGATGACGATGCGGTAGTGAGGCGAACGGATCTTGCCCAGACGCTTCAGCTTGATCTTGACTGCCACGGGAGTGGAATCTCCTGGTTTTGACGTGGTTGGGCACGGCAGGTTGCCGCGTGGGGTTGCGGTACCCGAGTGCCCGATGGACGCGTCAGCCGGAGGAGAGAGGGGTCCTGTGCGGCTGTCGAGTACAGCTGGCTATTCTGCCACACCCCGCGGGTCGCTTTCGGCCGAGGGGTCGAGGTGATCTTGGGCATGCCCGGGGAGGCACCCGGCGCGGGGGTGAGGTGCGTCGGGTGCGTGCCGCCCGGCACGTGCGGTGGGCGTCAGGCTGGGTCCGCGGCTGCCACGAGCAGTCGCGGACTCAGCTTGCCGCGGCTCCCACGACCTCCGGGATACGGAACGGCTTGCCGCAGCCCCCGCAGACGATGGGCGCCTGGGCGAGGACCGAGGGGACCACGCGGACGTTGCGGCCGCAGTCGCAGACCGCCTTGACGCGGACGCCGCCGCCGGAGGAGCCGTGGCGGGCGGCCGGGCCCCGGAAGGTGCGGCTCGTGTCGGCGGAGGTGGCCACCGTGTGGGCCTTCAGCGCGCGCTGGAGGCGGTCGATGGTCGGACGGTAGCGCCGCTTCGCCTCGGGATTGAGCGTGACCAGGGAGAAGCCGCTGCTCGGATGCGGTTCCTCGGGGTGGTCCAGGCCCAGTTCCTCGGCGACGGCCAGGAAGCGGCGGTTGTGGTAGCGGCCGGCGCGGGAGGTGTCGCGGATCCCACGGGCGGCGGCGATGCCGTGGACTGCCTCATGGAGCAGTCGCTCGAAGGAGAGTTCGTGACCGCACGCGGACGACGACTCCCCGATCAGGGACTCTGGCGCGGCAAGGTCCGGCAGCTCGGGGTGGTACCGCTGAATGTCGGCCCACGCCTGTGCCAGCTCTGCGGCGAGAACAGGTGGTGTCTGTGTCGTGCTCACGTAAGGACAACGAGCGGGGGTGCCGCTGTGTTCCGATTCCGGGGCATCCCAAATATTTTGCACTTACCCGTCAGTTGCCGCTGATGTGTCCTGACGAGGGCGGGTGCGCTGATCTGCGGAGAAGCCTCGCAGCTCGTACCAAGCCGGTGCGTAGAGTGACGTACGACCCCTCACGTAGACCCGCTCCGCGCGGTGGTACGGCTGTGGTCGCGGGATGCGCAAGGGGTGTTTCGGCCGCTGTCGCGCAAGGGCCCGCTGTCTATCTCAGCGCCGGGTACGACGGCGACGTTACCGGGTGGCTGCGCTGCGCCCCGCACCGGCCCGTCCCCCAGGTTTCGGGGACGTGAAATCTCGCCGGAGCGGGCGCCGGTAGGCAAGCGGGGCTCCACACCCACTGGACGACACCGCGAGCCGGGAGTTACCTGACATACGTGGGAAGTGCGCGCGCACGGGCACGGGGGCCACGCAATCGGGCACTGCGGCGATCTGTCGGCGGAATGGGGCGCTTACCTATGACACCTACGACGCTCGTGCGGGAGCGTTTGTCCCACCCGGGTTCTTCCGAACCGCCGGGCGAGGACCTGGGCGCACGCGCGCGTGACTGGTCCGAGATCCAGGAGCGGATGCTGGTCCCGCTCCACGAGGCCGTGTACGACCGGCTGGAGGTGGGCCCGGCCACACGGCTGCTGGGGCTGCGCTGCGGCACGGGGCTCGCTCTGCTGACGGCGGCTTCCAGAGGGGCCGCGGTCACCGGTGTCGACTCCTCGCCCGAGCGGCTCGCCCTCGCACGCGAGCGGCTGCTGGCGGGCGGGGCGCCCGGCACGGGCGGGCCTGGTGAGCGGGGTGAGCGGGGTGAGCAGGGTGACGCGCGGATCGTGGAGGGATCGCCCGCGGAGATCTTGCCTGCGGCCTCGGACGCGGCACATGCGGCTGTGGACGCGCCCGCGTACACCCTGGTGACCGTCTTCGAGCCGATCGGCTGTCGCGCCGGTGATGCCGACGGGATCGGTGAGCTGCTGGCCTCCGCGGTGCCCCTGGCGGGGCGGGGGGCCGCCGTGGTGCTGGTCGGCTGGGGCCCGCCGGAGCGGTGCGCCACGTCCTCGGTGCTGCGGGTGGCCACGAAGCTGGCGGATCCCCTGCGGAGCGCGCGCAGCTGGCGGCCGGCTCGCCGTGACGACCTGGAGGAGGTCGCCCAGCGGGCCGGGTTGAAGCCGGACGGCTCCGGGCGGGTGGCCTGTCCGTTCGGGTACGCCGATGTCGACAGTGCGGTGCGGGGGCTGGTGTCGACGGGGCTGTTCGACGCGGCGATCGCGGCGACGGATCGTAAGCAGGTGGACAAGGAGCTGGTGGAGGCGTTGCATCCGTACCGGCGTGGTGATGGGACGGTGTGGATGGGGAATGTGTTCCGGTATGTGATCGCCCGGGTGTAGCGGCGGCTGGTTCGGCAGTGGTTTCGTGCGGGTTCGTTGTGGCTGGTCGCGCAGTTCCCCGCGCCCCTTACTGATCGTTTCAGAATGAGGTTCGTAGGCGGCGGAGGCATATGAGACTGCAGGCCAGTTCGAGCAGGCCCTGGTGGAGATCGGCGCGTCGT
>NZ_JBICZA010000037.1:0-71639 GCF_043201585.1 Streptomyces sp. NPDC048297 | reverse complement strand
CCTGGACAAGGAGCTTGCAGCCGTCGACGGACTCACCCGACTCCGGTCATCCCGAAGCTGAGAATCCATCGATCCACAGGTATTGACGATTGCTCATGGCACTGCGGGCCGGGGTACCGGTCGTGCCCTGCGCCATGATCGGCACGTTCGAGGCGCAGCCGCCCGGCAAGGTCATCCCGAACATCCACCCGGTCGTCATCCGCTTCGGCAAGCCGCTCGACTTCTCCCGCTACACGGGGATGGAGCACGAGAAGGCCGTGCTGCGGGCCGTCACGGACGAGATCATGTACGCGATCCTGTCGCTGTCCGAGCAGGAGTACGTCGACCAGTACGCGGCGGTCGTCAAGGCGGAGCAGGCTGAAGTGAAGAGCGAGCGCAAGTTTCCTCGTGCGCCGCTCAGTTGAGGTCTCGTTCGCCGGTCGGTCGAGGACACGTGCGCCGCTCGGTCAAGGACACGTCAGCGGTGAGGGGCGGGCCGGGGAGTCCCGGCCCGCCCCTCGTCGCGACGGAAGCGGTGCGGTTACGGCTTGGGCGTCGCGTGCGGCGTGCAGGTCACGTCGGAGGTGTCCAGCCGGCCGTCGACCAGGTAGGCGTCGACGCGCTGGTTGATGCACGGGTTGACCAGGCCGGTCACCCCGTGCGAGCCCGCGTCCTTCTCGGTGATCAGGCGGGAGCCCTTGAAGCGCTTGTGCAGTTCGACGGCGCCGGCGTACGGGGTGGCGGCGTCACGGGTGGACTGCACGATGAGCACCGGCGGCAGGCCCTTGCCGGTGCGGACGTCGACCGGGGTCTGCTGCTTGACCGGCCAGGTCGCGCAGGGCAGGTTCATCCAGGCGTTGGCCCAGGTCATGAACGGGTAGTCCTTGTTGAGCCGGGTGTTGTCCTTGTCCCAACGCTCCCAGCTGGTGGGCCACTTGGCGTCGGTGCACTCGACGGCCGTGTAGACGGCGTTGCCGTTCTCCGCGGAGGCGTTGCCCGCGGTGTCCGACATGTCGGGGGCCGCGGCGTCGATCAGCGCCTGGGTGTCACCGGCGACGTACTTGCTGAACACCGTGGCGACCGGCACCCATGTGGAGTCGTAGTACGGCGCGCTCTGGAAGAAGGAGATCAGCTCGGCCGGGCCGACGACCCCGCCGATGGGGCTCTTCTTCGCGGTGGCACGGACCTTGAGCCACTGGGCCTGGACGGCGTCGCGGGTGGTGCCGAGGTGGAAGGTGGCGTCGTTGGCGGCGACCCAGTCCTCCCAGTCCTTCCAGCGGCCCTCGAACGCGATGTCCTGGTTGAGGTTGGCCTCGTACCAGATGTTGTCGCGCGCCGGGTCGACCACACTGTCGACGAGCATGCGCCGGATGTGGCCCGGGAAGAGAGTGCCGTAGACGGCGCCCAGGTAGGTGCCGTAGGAGACACCCAGGTAGTTGATCTTCTTCTCGCCGAGGGCGGCACGGATGACGTCCAGGTCGCGCGCCGTGTTCGGCGTGGTCATCTGGGGCAGCATCTCGCCGCTGCGCTCGTAGCAGCCGTCCGCGTACTCACGGGCCAGCTTGCGCTGCGCGAGCTTGTCGGCCCCGGAGTCCGGCACCGGGTCGGCCTTGGGTGCCTTGACGAACTCCTGCGGGTCGATGCAGGAGATCGGCGCGGAGTGGCCGACGCCGCGCGGGTCGAAGCCCACGAAGTCGTAGGCCTTCGCCACGTTGGCCCAGACGGGGTTCTTGCCCGTGACCCGGGTCGGGAAGCGGAGGCCGGAGCCGCCGGGACCGCCGGGGTTGTAGACGAGCGCGCCCTGACGCTCGGCCGGGGTACCGGTGTTGCCGATACGGTCGACGGCGAGCTTGATCTGCTTGCCGTCCGGCTTCGCGTAGTCGAGCGGCACGCTCACCCAGCCGCACTGGATCGGCTTCGCCAGGCCCCAACTGACAGGGCATTCCTGCCAGTCGACGCCTGCCTTCTCGGCCCGCGCGGCGGCGATCGCCGCGCCGCGGGCCTCGCGGTCCTGGCCGTGGCCGGCGCCGGCACTGGAACTGGCGCTGGCACTGGCCACCGGCGCCGACACGGCACCGGCTATCAGGGTCGCGGTGACGAGCGCACCGGCCGAACCGAGCGCGAGCACACGGTTCTTGGGTCTGATGTCCCTCAAGTGGGCCCTCCCCGAACATCGTTGTGAATGTCTCGGGGATCCTCGTGGCTGTGGACTGTCTGAGAACAGGGGTCGTTGACCTTCTTTACCAATCCGATAAACGGACGACGGCGTCCCGCTGAACGGAACACCACGCGGGCGGGTCCTTTCAGGACAGCAGTGCCAACGCCTCGTTCAGCAATCGCCGCAGCCCGAGCGCGTCGGGGGCGACGGCGCTGACGAGGACGGCGGGCCCGGCGAGCGGCACGAGCGCGGCGCACTCCCCCAGCATCCGTGCGGCAGGCGGTGAGGCCCCGAACTCCGGTCGTACGACAACCAGTTGCCCCACCGACCGATGTCCCGCGAGCACGGCGGGGCCGTCCCATCCGCCCGGCGCCCCAGGGCCACAGGACAGCTCCTGATCCAGCACGGTCCGGCCCCCGACCCGCACCGTGAGCCGACTGCCGAGCCGTCCCGGCTTCTCACCGACCCGCCCGAGCACCTGCTCCTCGCGCAGCACCAGCCGTGCCCCGGCGCCGAGTTCGGCCCGCGTGGTGACGTACAGCTCGCTCCCGGCGGCCGAGATCAGCTGCTCGGGCAGCCAGTGCAGCTCGGCCCCGTCGGCCACGTCGAGCCGTACGTCGTAGCGTGCCTCTCCCCCGGCCTGTCCGGGCAGGGCGATGGTGGCGGCTGCCGACCCGATGTGCAGCCGGGCCCCCTCCTCCGCCCGCGCCTCGACCACGAAACGGTCACCGCCGAGCGGCCCGCTCATCGCGCCGACCACCATGACCCGCGCCTCGGCACCGCTCGCCCGGGTGCGGCGCAGGGCGAGCGGTCCGTCGCCGTCCAGCACGGGCAGCACGGTGCCACCGCGCCCGTCGGCACGGGCGACGATCCGCGCCCGCGCCCGGACGCCGGTCAGGCCCGCGCCGCGTACACCGGTCACGCCCGCGCTGCTCACACCGGTCGAACCCGCACCGCGCACACCGATCACGCCCGCGCTGCCCACACCAGTCAGGCTCGCGTCGTGGACCCCGGTCGTCGTCATACCGTCCACGCGGCGAGCCGCTCCCGCACCCACGCGGCCACCTGTGCGACACCCCGCTCCTCGCGCAACGACTGGAACACGACAGGGAGTTCGGCCCGCTGGGTCTTCGCGTCTGCGGCCATGCGGGCGAGGTCGGAGCCGACGTACTGCGCGAGGTCGGTCTTGTTGACGACGAGCAGGTCGGCGGTGGTGACACCCGGACCGCCCTTGCGCGGGATGTCGTCACCGCCGGCCACGTCGATGACGAAGACCTGCGCGTCCACGAGCCCCTTGGAGAAGGTCGCGGTGAGGTTGTCCCCACCGGACTCCACGAGGATCAGATCCAGGGGGCCGACCGCGTCCTCCAGATCCTCCACGGCTTCGAGGTTGGCGGAGATGTCGTCCCGGATCGCGGTGTGCGGGCAGGCCCCGGTCTCCACGGCCGTGATCCGCTCGGGCGGCAGCACGGCCTCCCGGAGCAGGAACTCCGCGTCCTCGCGGGTGTAGATGTCATTGGTGACGACGGCCAGCGACAGTTCGTCGCGCAGCGCCCGGCACAGCGCGGCGACGGTCGCGGTCTTCCCGGATCCGACGGGTCCGCCGAGCCCGATGCGCAGGGCGCGGCGCGAGCCGTCGGGGCGACGGGCGTCGGCACTGACGGCGGCGGGGCCGTGGTGGGTGTGGTCGAGATGCATGACAGCGGCTCCAGATTGCAGACGAGTTCAGCGGGTCGAAGGGGCGGAGCCCCTGGGGAGGGAAACGGGCAAGGGCGGCGGGGGCGCCCCCGGATGGCACCCCAGAAGGCACCCCGGATGGCCACTTGGACAGCCGCCCGGATGACCACCGGTCGGCCTTCCAGACGGCCCCTAGGACGCGAACAACCGCACAGGCCACCCCGCATGCCACTCCGCCCCGATCTCCAGCAGGGGCCCCGACGCCGCCGGCAGCGCGTCGACCCCTTCGTCGCGCGCTCTTCTCGCCGCCCGCACCGCACGGTCCACCACGCGATCGACCTCCGGGGCCAGCCGCGCCAGCACCCCCGTCGCGTCGAACGGGTCGAGGCTCAGCAGCCGTACCGTCGCCGTGGCCGGCCCGCTCACGCTCTCGTACGCCGCGCAGTACGCCGCGTCCTCGGGCGCGAGCCCGGCCGCTCGGGCGGTGACCCCGAGGACGACCGGCTGATGGGCCCCCTTGGGGAACTCCCATGCCAGCGCGGACAGTTCGTCAGACGGCCAACTCGCCCGCGCCGCCCGCATCAGCTGCCGGCCGAGCCTGCGCGCGGCGCCGCGCAGGGCCGGCGACGGTGTCCGGGCGTCCGCCGCAGCGTCCAACTCCCGTGGGTCGACGCCGAGTACGGCCGCCGCCGCGAGGGCCGCCGCGACCAGACCGGCGGTGTGCAGCCGCCCCCGGCAGAAGTCCTCCAGGCTCGCGGCACAGGTGATCCGGCCCGCCTTGACGGCGGCCTCCGCCCCGCCGGAGTGTGCGTGCCCTCCGGCGGGGAAGCGGCCGTCGGCCAGGACGAGAAGTGCTGCCCGTGACATCGCAGGCCCGTCAGAAGAGGAAGTAGCGCTGGGCCATGGGCAGTTCGGTGGCCGGTTCGGCCTCCACCAGCGCACCGTCGATGGTCACGGCGAAGCTGTCGGGGTCGATCCGTACCTCCGGCAGCGCGTCGTTCTCCCGCATGTCGGCCTTGGTGACCGCCCGCGTCGACCGGATGGCCGCGAACCTCTTGCCGAGCCCGAGCCGCTCCGGCAGTCCGTCCTCGATCGCCGAAGGGGCCACGAAGTTCAGGGAGTTGGCGGCCGGGGCCCGTCCGATCGCGCCGTACATCGGCCGGGGCAGGATCGGCTGCGGGGTCGGGATCGAGGCGTTGGCGTCGCCCATCTGCGCGTAGGCGATCTGTCCGCCCTTGAGCACCAGCAGGGGCTTGACCCCGAAGAAGGCGGGTTCCCACAGCACCAGGTCGGCGAGCTTGCCCGTCTCGACGGAGCCGATCTCGGCGGCGAGGCCCTGGGCGAGCGCGGGGTTGATCGTGTACTTGGCGACATAGCGCCGTACCCGCCGGTTGTCCGCACGCCCGTCGCCGGGCAGCGCTCCCCGGCGGCGCTTCATCACGTGCGCGGTCTGCCAGGTCCGCAGGATCACCTCGCCCACCCGGCCCATGGCCTGGGAGTCGGAGGAGATGATCGAGATCGCGCCGAGGTCGTGCAGGACGTCCTCCGCGCCGATGGTGGACGGCCGGATCCGGGACTCGGCGAAGGCCAGGTCCTCGGGGACGGCCGGGTTGAGGTGGTGGCACACCATCAGCATGTCGAGGTGTTCCTCGGCGGTGTTGACGGTGAACGGCCGGGTCGGGTTGGTGGAGCTGGGCAGCACGTTCGGCTGCGAGACCACGGTCATGATGTCCGGCGCGTGTCCGCCGCCGGCACCCTCGGTGTGGTACGAGTGTATGCCCCGGCCGGCGATCGCGGCGAGGGTGTCGCCGACGAAACCGGCCTCGTTCAGGGTGTCGGTGTGGATGGCGACCTGGATGCCGGTGCGGTCGGCCACGGTGAGCGCGGCGTCGATGACGGCCGGGGTGGAGCCCCAGTCCTCGTGCAGCTTCAGACCCACGGCGCCGCCGCGGATCTGGGAGAGCATCGCCTCGTGGGAGACGGTGTTGCCCTTGCCGAGGAAGCCGACGTTGACGGGGTAGGCCTCCATCGCCTCGAACATCCGGGCGAGATGCCAGGGGCCCGGCGTCACGGTGGTCGCCTTGGAGCCCTCGGCCGGGCCCGTGCCGCCGCCGACGAGCGTGGTGATGCCGGAGGCCAGCGCCTCGTCGGCGATCTGCGGGCAGATGAAGTGGACGTGCGCGTCGATCGCGCCGGCGGTGAGGATGCGTCCGTTGCCCGCGATGACCTCGGTCTCGGGGCCGATGACCAGGTCGCGGTGCACGCCGTCCATGGTGTCCGGGTTGCCGGCCTTGCCGATGCCGGTGATCCGGCCGTCCCGGATGCCGACGTCGGCCTTGACGATGCCCCAGTGGTCGATGATGACGACGCCGGTGATGACGGTGTCGGGGGTGCCGTCGGCGCGGGTGGCCCGCGACTGGCCCATGGACTCGCGGATGACCTTGCCACCGCCGAAGACCGCCTCGTCGCCCGAGGTTCCGGGGCCGCCGGAGCGGTCCTCCTCGATCTCGATCAGCAGGTCGGTGTCGGCGAGCCGGACGCGGTCGCCGGTGGTGGGGCCGAACAGGTCGGCGTAGGCGGCGCGGGAGATCTCAGGCATCGAGGGCACCTCCGGTCTCGCCGCGCAGTCCGGGCACGATCCGGGCGCCGGCGAGGGGGACGAGTTCGACCTCGGCGGGGATGCCGGGCTCGAAGCGCACGGCGGTGCCGGCGGCGACGTTCAGCCGCTTGCCGCGAGCGGCCCCGCGGTCGAACTCCAGTCCGGGGTTGGCCTCGGCGAAGTGGTAGTGGGAGCCGACCTGGACGGGCCGGTCGGCGGCGTTGAGCACGGTGAGCCGGGTGACCTCGCGGCCCTCGTTGACGACGATCGGGTCGTCCGCGAACAGCACTTCTCCGGGAATCATCGCGGCCCCCTCAGATGATCGGCTCGTGGACGGTGACCAGCTTGGTGCCGTCCGGGAAGGTGGCCTCGACCTGGACGTCGTGGATCATCTCCGGGATGCCGTCCATGACGTCGTCCCGCGTGAGGATCTTGCGGCCGGAGGACATCAACTCGGCGACGGTACGGCCGTCGCGCGCGCCCTCGAGGATGTGCGACGTGATGAGGGCGACCGCTTCCGGGTGGTTGAGGCGGAGCCCCCGGGCCCTGCGCTTCTCGGCCACGTCGGCCGCCACATGGATGAGCAGTCTCTCTTGCTCGTGCGGGGTCAGTTGCACGTCCCACCTCACAGTCCTTGCTCCGGACCGTGCGGGGTCCGGTTGCCGCAGCCACCG
This sequence comes from Streptomyces sp. NPDC048297, assembly GCF_043201585.1. Lineage (NCBI taxonomy): Bacteria > Bacillati > Actinomycetota > Actinomycetes > Kitasatosporales > Streptomycetaceae > Streptomyces > Streptomyces sp. NPDC048297. The sequence goes on along the minus strand of NZ_JBICZA010000037.1, from coordinate 64,552 downwards.
CGACGGAGCAGGTCTAACACACAGACAAACTGCCCGAGAGGTGATCAACTCGGGCAGACAAACCCCTGGTGGCGTGGATCGGCAGGCTAGTTCGCCGGAGTTTCAACGACGTTAACCAGACCTTGATCAACACATGACCGCGCCATGGACGCACCCATACCGACGTCACGCCGCGACGCTGAGGCGACGTCAGATCCGGTCACCTGCAAAGGATCCGGCCTGCCTACGCAAGGTCTGGCCCGGCTACGCAAAGTCCCGCCGACTACACAAGGTCCGGCCTGCTACACAAGGTCCCGCTGTCTACGAAGCGCCGGGCCTGCGATGCTCCGCCGCGATGCCGAACCGCTGCCGCTCCTGGGCCGCGGGCGCGACCTCGCGGATCCCCGAGACGGAACTGACCACCTGCTCCCCGGCCTGCGCGTCGAGGGCGTCGAGCGCGTCGAGCCGCTCCATGTCGGCGGCGGAGACCAGCGCGACCAGCGGCTTGCCGTGCCGGGTCACGACGACGCGCTCGCCGCCGTACACCACTCGGTTGATCAGGTCGGCGAGCTCAGCCCTCGCTTGCGTCACCGGAATCTCGTAGGCCATGCCCCATTCTAACGTGACGTACGTCCTGTACATTTTTTACAGACGCGGGGCCGACGGAGGCTCCGTCGCGAGGAGGGGTACGCCCATGACCCGACCGTCCGCCCGTCACGTCATGCGTCACGTCCTGCCCGAGTACACCGAGCGCACGACCACGGGGCATCGCACGCTCGATCCCTACTCGAAGCTGTTCGAGAGCCGCATCGTCTTCCTCGGGACACCTCTGGACGACACGGCGGCCACGGACGTCATCTCCCAGTTCATGCAGCTCGAACACGCGGCCCCGGACCGTGACATCACGCTGTACCTGAACTGCCCCGGGGGCTCCTTCCAGGCGATGACCGCCGTCTACGACACGATGCGGTACGTCAGTTGCGACGTGCAGACCTACTGCCTGGGCCAGGCCGCCGCCGCGGGCGCCGTGCTGCTGGCCGCCGGGACACCCGGCAAGCGGTTCGTCCTGCCCGGCGCCCGCATCGTCCTCGAACAGCCGTCACTGCCCGAGCCGGCGTACGGACAGCCGAGCGACCTCCTCATCCAGGCCGAGGAGTTGGCCCGCGCACGCACACTGATGGAGGAGCTGCTCGTGCGGCACACCGGGCGCGACGCCGGCCTGGTGCGGCAGGACCTGGAGCGCGAACTGGTCCTGGACGCCCCCGCGGCGATCGCGTACGGGCTGGTGGACGGCGTCGTGTCGAGCCGCGGCGACGGGTCCGGCGCGACGGACGCGAGGTGAGCGGTCCATGCTGCCCGAGGAACTGCCGCCGTTGCCCGCGCTGACGCGTGCCGAGGGCGAGTTGATCGACCGGTACCTCGAAGTGGCCGACCTGCTGGGCAGGACCAATCCCGCCCGCGACGGCGACACCTACCGCGGACTGCGCGCGGCGCAGGCCCTGGTGCGCAAGGCGGCCGAACTGCGCGACGCGCTCGCACTGATGCACCGGCGGGGCGAGACGGAGCTGCACGGGGACACGCTGGCACGGGCGTTGCGGGTGCTGGACGGTGAACGCCGTACCGCGCGCGTCGCGCTCCCTCCGGACCGCGTCGGCTGACCGGGACGCCCGCACGGTCCGACGACCGGCCGCCCCGTCGGGGGGCCGGTCGGACCGGAGTTGAAACGGGCCGAACGAACGACCGCCGACCGGTGTATCTCCGGATCCTTTTCCCGCGCTCCCGGGTTGCGCTTCGCACGGTTCCAGGGGCGCGTTTCAGCTGCTCCGCCCCAGGTCCGGGACTACGCAGGGGACCTGACGATGTCTCGAACACCCCACTGTCCACCCGAACGGGCGAGTGGTGAGTAACGCCACATAACCCCGATTCCGTTGTGATTTTCGAACAACTCTGGGCGAAGATCCGTGACTGACGACAAGCCCCCGCCACAGCGGCGGGGCGATCCGGGCGGACGCCGAGTCCTGCCGCCGCCCGGATGACCGGTCGACGGAGTGGATCGGCAGGAGTGGAGGACCCGAGCAAGACGGGTCGCCGGAACGGACGTTCGTCACCGACGGACAGCCGTGCCGAGCAGCCCTTGGGGTGAAGCCGCACCAACGCGGCCGGGCAACTTCGCCAGCCCGAATCCGACAGGTCATCCTTCACAGGCGGCTGACGAAGGGTTGCGCATGACTGCGCTCAATCGTGTCCCGTCGCTGATGGCCCGGGCCGGCACGGCCTCGGCGCTCACCCTGGCCGCCGTGGGCGGCTCGATCGCGGTGCCGGGCCTTGCCGCCGACGCCTCCGCCGCCACCATGGCGACGAAGGCACTCCAGGTCGCGGCCTCCAAGAAGGGCTCCCCGTACCGGTACGGGGCCACCGGGCCGTACCGGTTCGACTGCTCGGGCCTGACGCTGTACTCGTTCAAGAAGGCGGGCAAGACCCTGCCGCGAACGGCGGCCCAGCAGTACAACAAGACGCGTCACATCTCGTCCGGCAGCCGCCGGGCCGGTGACCTGGTCTTCTTCCACTCGGGCTCCAGCGTCTACCACGTCGGCATCTACGCCGGCCACGGGAAGATCTGGCACGCCCCGAAGACCGGTGACGTGGTGAAGCTGGAGAAGATCTGGACCAAGGGCGTCTGGTACGGCCGGGTCAGGTGACCCGGTTCAGGTCAGGTGACCCGGTTCAGGTCAGGTGACCCGGTTCAGGTCAGGTGGCCTGGTTCAGGTCAGGTGGCCTGGTTCAGGTCAGGAGCGGCTCGATCAGCAGGGCCGCTCCCAGTGCCGTGAGCGCCACCCCGGTGCCCGCCTGGAGTCCACGGGCGGCCCGGGGGCGGCGCAGCCACCGGCCGAGCCGGTCCACCAGCAGGGCCACCGCCTGGAACCACACCAGGGCCAGCGTGCACACGATCAGCGCCAGCAGCAGCGTCCTGGGCAGGGCGGGGCTGCCCGAGGGCACGAACTGGGGCAGCAGGCTGAGGAAGGTCAGTGAGGCCTTCGGGTTGAGGACGTTGGTGACGAAGCCCTGCCGCAGCGGACGCGCCACCTCGGCCGGGACCTCGTCGGGCACGGCGGCGGCCTGGACCCCGCCGGGCACGGCGGCAGGCCGGCGCAGCGACCACAGGGTCCGCACGCCGAGCTGCAGCACGTACCCGCCGCCGAGCAGTTGCAGCGCGTGGAACAGCGCGGGCACGGCGACCAGGACGGCCGCGACCCCGGCGACCGCCAGCGCGGTGTGCACCAGCAGGCCGCTCGCGATGCCGAGCCCGCAGACCGCACCGGCGCGGCGTGAGACCAGGGCGTTGCGTACGACCACCGTGAAGTCGGCGCCCGGCATGGCGACGAGTCCCGCGGCGATCCCGGTGAAGGCGATGAGCTGTCCGTCCATGGGGCCAGCGTGCCCCGCGGAAGCCTTCAGCAGGTATTTCGAATCCCCTCGGCCTGCCTTAAGCATTGCTTTAGGCTGGGTCTCATGTACGACCCGAACCGGCTGGCCGCGCTGGTCGCCGTCGCCGAGGCCGGCTCCATCACCCGGGCCGCCGACCGGCTCGGCTACACACCGCCGGCCCTCTCGCAGCAGCTGGCCAAGCTGGAGCGGGAGGCGGGCACGGCTCTGCTGGTCCGGCATCATCGCGGGGCCCGGCTCACCGAGGCGGGCGAGGTCCTGGTGGCGCGGGCGCGCCGGGTGCTGGACGAGCTGGAGCGGGCCCGGCACGAGCTGGCGCTGCTGACGGGTCTGTCGGGCGGGGCGCTGCGGCTCGGGACCTTCCCGACGGCGGGTGTCCATCTGCTGCCGCCGGCGCTGAGCGCGTTCCGCCGGGCGCATCCGGACGTACGGCTGTCGGTCGCCGACTACGACCCGCCGGCCGGGGTCGCCGCGGTGGCGGCCGGTGAGGTGGACCTGGCGCTGACCCACACCTACCATCCGGGTGAGAGCGCCCCGGTGCCGTCCTCGGTCGGTGTGGAGCCGGTCCTGGAGGAGGAGTTGGTCCTGGTGACGGCGCCGGGTCACGCCCTGAGCAGCGCCTCCTCCCGGCTACCGCTGGACGGGCTGGCCGGGCAGCCGTTCATCAGCATGGCCCCGCACCATCAGGCCCGGCGCGCGGTGGAGGCCCTGCTCGCCGGGGCGGGGGCGACGCCGGCGCTGCTGGTGCCGACTCCCGGGTATGCCGTGGTGTGCGCGCTCGTGAGTGCCGGGCTGGGCGTGGCGGTCGTACCGGAGATGGTGGCGCGGACCGCGGTCACCCCGGTCGGGGTGCGGGCGCTGGAGGCGGGCCGGCTGAGCCGTACGATCTCGGTCGCCCACCGCGTAGACGAGGCCGCTCCGGCCGCGGACGCGTTCCGGGCCCTGCTGCGGGGGGCGTTCGGCCGGGCGGGACGAGCGGCGGGGACGTGAGGCCGCCGGCCGGGGCGAGCCGCGAGGACGTGAGGCCGCCGGGCGGGACGAGCCGCGGGGAGGTGAGGCCGCCGGGCGGGGCTCTTACGGCTCCTGCTGCGCCGCTGCCGTGAGGGGCTCGGCCGGGACGGTCCAGGGGAGCTCGATGGAGACCGTCTTGCCGCCCTCTCGGGTGGGGCGGATGCGGAGCTTGCCGCCACACTCGGCGGTGAGCCAGCGGATGATGACCATGCCTCGCCCGTTGTCCTGCTGGACGGCCGCGGGCAGTCTCTTCGGCAGGCGCGGATGACTGTCCGTCACACCGATGCGCAGCTGTTCGTCGCGGTCCAGGCTGATGTCGACGGTGAAGGTGGGTGACTGGCCGAAGGTGTGCTGTACGGCGTTGGTGGCGAGTTCGGAGACGATGAGCCGCACGGTGTCGGCCACTTCGGTGTCCGACGGCAGGCCCCACTCCGCGAGGGTGCCCACCACGTAGGAGCGGGCCGCGGAGACCGAGGCGGGATCGCTCGGCAGAGTGACGGATGCTTCCAGGTGGTCTGCCATGGCGACGTCGTCCCTTTCCCACGGAACCGCGGTCCGGCGAGGAGCGGATGGTTCGAGTACGGTCCCGCACTGGTGCTTCTTCGTCAGACTGCCATCACCAGGCGAGTCAGGGGAGCGATCCACCAAGATATGCATATATCTGTCGCCCGAAGCGGTGAACTCTGCGACGAGAGACCGTATTTGGGAAGCCCGGAAGGAGTAAGGAGGAACCTATGCAGAACGGTCCCGCTGTCCGGCGTCGCAAGCTGGGCGCCGAACTGCGCACTCTGCGCACCGGTGCGGAACTCACCAGTGGTGACGCCGCCCGCCTGGTGGGCTGGCACCAGTCGAAGGTGAGTCGCATCGAGACCGGCGCGAGCGGCGTGAAGCCCGCGGACGTGCGGTTGCTCCTGGACGCGTACGGGGTGCGGGACCGGCAACTGCGCGAGCTGCTGATGATGTTGGCGGGCTCGGAGGACGCGGGAGACCGGCACCACTGGTGGCACGCCTACCGTGGGGTACTGCCGCCCACCTACAGGGACTTCATCAGTCTGGAGTCGCAGGCGAGCGGGATGCGCACGCTGGAGACCACGGTCGTACCGGGTCTGCTGCAGACGCCCGAGTACGCGCGCGCGGTGACCCGGGCGGCGGTGGAGGGCATGGCCGAGGAGCGCCTGGACACGCTGGTGGAAGTACGGCTGGCCAGGCAGGACGTGCTGCGCACCGAACCGCCGCTGCGGCTGGACGCCGTACTGGACGAGGCGGTGCTGCGGCGCGAGGTCGGCGGTCCCGGGGTGATGGCACGGCAGCTGTACCGGTTGCAGGAGGCGGCGCTTCTGCCCCAAGTCCGGCTCCAGGTACTGCCGTTCGGCGCGGGTGCGCATATCGGCCTCACCGGGGCTTTCGTTATTTTTTCGTTTCCGAGCACTTCTGATCTGGACGTCGTTGTTCTCGACCAGTTGACGAGTAGCCTCTACCTGGAACGGAAAGAAGACCTCCAGGCCTACTCGGAGGCCTTCGACTCCCTTCGGATCCACGCCCTTTCCCCCGAGGACTCGTTGGATTACATCGCCGGAATAGCTGACGGCGCGTAAGGAGGCACCATGACAGCACTGCCTCGGAACGTCTCTGCCAGTACCGATCTGCACGACGTGCGCTGGCTGCGCAGCAGCTACAGCACGGGAGCGAACAACTGCGTGGAGACGGCACGGCCGCGCTCCGGCCCCGGGGCCGGACTGCTCGCCGTGCGCGACTCCAAGGCTCCGGCCGGACCCGCGCTGCTCTTCTCCCCCGAGAGCTGGGCGGGCTTCCTGACCTCGCTCCGATGAACACCGACCGCCCCTGACCCCTACGGAACCGACCCCTACGGAGCCGTCCCCCACGGACCCCCACAGACCCCTGAAGGCCCATACGGACCCTTGCCGGCCCTTACCGATCGGCGAGGATCAGTTCAGATCAATCCGGATCAATTCCAGACGATGCCCGACCGTGTCACGCCGACTCATGGTCGCGCCTCGTCGATCACTCGTACAGCGCGTTCGATCTCGGCCCCGGAGAGGTCCGCACGGGCTGTCAGCCGCAGCCGCGAGATGCCGTCGGGCACGGAAGGAGGACGGAAACAGCCCACGGCCAGGCCTGCCGTACGGCAGTCCGCGGCCCAGCGCACGGCCTGCTCCGGGGAAGGAGCCCGCACCGAGACCACCGCGGCGTCCGGACGCACCGCTTCCAGACCCACGGTGGACAGACGTGCGTGCAGTTCGGCGGCGACCGCGCGGGCCCGTTCCGCCCGCGCCGGCTCGCGGCGCAGCAGCCGCAGCGCCGCCAGCGCCGCGCCCGCGGCCGCGGGGGCGAGCCCCGTGTCGAAGATGAACGTCCGGGCCGCGTTGACCAGATGGGCGATCACCCGCGCCGGACCGAGCACCACCCCGCCCTGGCTCCCCAGCGACTTGGACAGCGTGGCCGTGACGACCACGTCCCGCGCGCCCGCCAGGCCGACGGCGTGTGCGGCACCCCGGCCGCCGTCGCCGAGCACACCGAGACCGTGGGCGTCGTCCACCACCAGGCCCGCCCCGTGCTCCCGGCACGCCTCGGCCAGCGCCGCCAGCGGAGCGGCGTCCCCGTCGACGGAGAACACCGTGTCGGAGACGACGATCGCCGCCCCCTCGTGCCCGCCCAGCGCCTTGGCCACGCCCTCCGGGTCGGCGTGCCCGACCACCTGCGTGGTGCCCCGCGCGAGCCGGCAGCCGTCGATGAGCGAGGCGTGGTTGCCCGCGTCGGACACGATCAGGGACCCGTGCGGACCCAGCGCGGTGACCGCGGCGAGGTTCGCCGCATAACCGGAGGAGAACACCAGGGCCGCCTCGAAGCCACAGAAGTCGGCCAGTTCGCGTTCCAGCTCCGTGTGGAGTTCGGTGGTGCCGGTGACCAGCCGGGAGCCGGTGGCGCCGCCGCCCCAGGTCCGCGCCGCCTGTGCCGCGCCCTCGGCGACCTCCGGATGGTGGGCGAGGCCCAGGTAGTCGTTGCTCGCGAGGTCCAGCAGCGGCGAGTCGGCCGGACGCGGGCGCAGGGTCCGTACGAGACCGGCGCGGCGGCGCGCCTCGGCCTGCTCGTCGATCCACCCGAACGCCATGTGTCCTCCGATGCTTTTGTAGGTAGCGGACAGACACTAGCGGTACGACCGCCCGCCCATGATGTGGCAATACCCACACGGTGAACCGTCTCCGTTGTACACACTCTCCTTGGCCCGGAGCGGTCACGTAAGACAGGATCGGACCTCATGGACCTGCTGAACACGCTGGTGGACAAGGGGCTTCGGCGCGAGCTGCCGACCCGCGAGGAAGCTCTCGCCGTACTCGCCACCTCCGACGACGACCTGCTCGATGTGGTGGCCGCGGCCGGCAAGGTGCGCCGGCGCTGGTTCGGCCGGCGCGTGAAACTGAACTACCTGGTGAACCTCAAGTCCGGCTTGTGCCCCGAGGACTGCTCCTACTGCTCCCAGCGGCTCGGCTCCACGGCCGGGATCCTGAAGTACACCTGGCTCAAGCCCGGCGAGGCCTCCGAGGCCGCCGCCGCGGGCCTGGCGGGGGGCGCCAAGCGGGTCTGTCTGGTGGCGTCCGGGCGCGGCCCGACGGACCGGGACGTGGACCGGGTCTCCGAGACCATCAAGGCCATCAAGGACCAGAACGAGGGCGTCGAGGTGTGCGCCTGTCTGGGCCTGCTCTCCGACGGCCAGGCCGAGCGGCTGCGCGAGGCCGGTGCCGACGCGTACAACCACAACCTCAACACCTCCGAGGCCACGTACGGGGACATCACGACGACCCACACGTACGCCGACCGGGTGGACACGGTGCACAAGGCGCACGCGGCCGGTCTGTCCGCCTGCTCCGGTCTGATCGCCGGCATGGGTGAGAGCGACGAGGACCTGGTCGACGTCGTGTACTCGCTGCGCGAGCTGGACCCCGACTCCGTTCCGGTGAACTTCCTCATCCCGTTCGAGGGCACACCGCTGGCCAAGGAGTGGAACCTCTCCCCGCAGCGCTGCCTGCGCATCCTCGCGATGGTCCGGTTCGTCTGCCCGGACGTGGAGGTGCGCATCGCGGGCGGCCGTGAGGTCCACCTGCGCACGATGCAGCCCCTCGCGCTGAACCTGGCCAACTCCATCTTCCTGGGCGACTACCTCACCAGCGAGGGCCAGGCCGGCAAGGCCGACCTGGAGATGATCGCGGACGCCGGCTTCGAGGTGGAGGGCTCCGACCAGGTGACGCTGCCCGAGCACCGGGCGTCCGTCGGGGGCGGCTGCGGCTCCCACGCGCAGGCGGGCTGCGGATCGGACAGTGACGCGGGCTGCGGGTCGCACGGTGACGCGGGCTGCGGCTCGCGCGCGCAGGCCGGTGGCGGGGCCGAGGCGGAGGGCGGGTGCGGGTCGCACGTGGGCGGCGGGGTGTGCGGTACGGCGTCCGTGCCGGCCGCGGCCGAACCGCGCACCGACCTGGTGGCCGTGCGCCGCCGGGGCGCCGGAACGGATCTCGCGCCCAATGCCTGATCCGCACGACGTGCCCGGCCTGCCGGACCGGCCCGGTCTGCCGGACCGGCCCGTCCTGAGCGTGCCCGAGCTGCTGGACCTGGACCGGCGGCACGTGTGGCATCCGTACGGCCCGATGCCCGGACGGACCGAACCGCTCGTCGTCCAGTCTGCGAGCGGGGTCCGGCTCACGCTCGCCGACGGTTCGGGCGAACTGGTCGACGGCATGTCGTCCTGGTGGTCGGCGATCCACGGCTACAACCACCCCGTGCTCAACGAGGCCGTGCGCGAGCAGCTGGGGCGGATGAGCCATGTGATGTTCGGCGGGCTCACCCACGAGCCCGCCGTGCGACTGGCGAAGCTCCTTGTCGACATGTCACCTGACGGACTGGAGCATGTGTTCCTCGCCGACTCCGGCTCGGTGTCCGTCGAGGTCGCGGTGAAGATGTGCCTGCAGTACTGGCGCTCGCTCGGCCGGCCCGGCAAGCAGCGGCTGCTGACCTGGCGGGGCGGCTACCACGGGGACACCTGGAACCCGATGTCGGTGTGCGACCCCGAGGGCGGGATGCACGAGCTGTGGACCGGGGTGCTGCCCCGTCAGGTGTTCGCGGACGCGCCGCCCGCCGAGTACGAGGAGTCGTACGCGGAGCATCTGCGGTCGGCGATCGAACGGCACGCGGACGACCTGGCCGCGGTCATCGTCGAGCCGGTGGTGCAGGGCGCGGGCGGGATGCGGTTCCACTCCCCCGCGTATCTGCGGGTGCTGCGCGAGGCGTGCGACGCGTACGACGTGCTGCTGGTGTTCGACGAGATCGCGACCGGTTTCGGCCGCACGGGCGAGTTGTTCGCGGCCGGGCACGCGGGCGTGACTCCGGACGTCATGTGTGTCGGCAAGGCGCTGACCGGCGGCTATCTGACGATGGCCGCGACCCTGTGCACGTCGCGCGTGGCCGACGGGATCTCGCGGGGCGAGGTGCCGGTCCTCGCCCACGGTCCGACGTTCATGGGCAATCCGCTGGCGGCCGCCGTGGCGTGCGCGTCCCTCGAACTGCTGCTCGGGCAGGACTGGCGTGCGGAGGTCCGGCGGATCGAGGCGGGCCTGCGGGAAGGGCTGGCTCCGGCCGCCGCCCTGCCGGGGGTGAAGGACGTCCGTGTCCTGGGTGCCATCGGCGTCGTCCAGCTCGACCACGAGGTGGACGTGGCCGCGGCCACCCGGGCGGCCGTGCGGGAGGGCGTGTGGCTGCGTCCGTTCCGCGATCTGGTCTACACGATGCCGCCGTACGTCACGGGTGACGAGGACGTGGCACGGATCGCGCGCGCGGTGTGCGCCGCGGCGCTGGAGGGATGACATGCCGGTACTGGTGATCACGGGGACGGGCACGGAGGTCGGCAAGACGGTCGTGACGGCGGCCGTCGCCACGGCGGCGCTGGCGGCCGGGCGTTCGGTGGCCGTGCTGAAGCCCGCGCAGACGGGGGTGGGACCGAGTGAGCGCGGGGACGCCGACGAGGTCGCGCGGCTCGCGGGCCCGGTGACCACCGCCGAACTGGCCCGCTACCCCGAGCCGTTGGCTCCGGGTACGGCCGCCCGGCGGGCCGGGATGGCACCGGTGCGCCCCGGTGACGTGGCCGAGGCCGCGGCCAAGCTGGCCACCGAGCACGATCTGGTGCTGGTGGAGGGGGCGGGCGGACTGCTCGTCCGGTTCGACGCGGTGGGCGGCACGCTGGCGGACGCGGCGCAGTTGCTCGGTGCGCCGGTGCTGGTCGTGGCACCGGCCGGGCTCGGCACCCTCAATTCCACCGAGCTGACGGCTCGCGAGCTGCGGGCGCGGGGGGTGGAGTTGGCCGGTGTCGTGATCGGCAGCTGGCCCGAGTCCCCGGACCTGGCGTCCCGCTGCAACGTGACGGACCTTCCCGTGGTGTCCGACGCTCCTCTCCTCGGTGCGATTCCCTCCGGGGTGGGCGGGGTGGATCCTGGCGCGTTCCGTGCGGCGGCGCGGGGGTGGGTGGCGCCGCGGCTGGATGGGGTGTGGGATGCGGAGGCGTTTCGGGCGGGGGTGGCTTCTTAGGGGGCGGGGTAGCGCCGTTGGGGTGAATGCCGTGGCTTTGGTGCGGGGGTGTGGGGGCTGGGCGCGCAGTTCCCCACGCCCCTAGGGAGTTGTCGGCGGGGTACGCCGGAGGGGGGACCGGGGTACGGGGTGGACGGCCGGGTGCGGGGGTGTGGGGGTGTGGGGGTGTGGGGGCTGATCGCGCAGTTCCCCGCGCCCCTAGGGAGTTGTCGGCGGGGCACGCCGGAGGGGGACCGGGGTGCCAGCCGGTCGGCCGGGGGCGGGGGTATGGGGGCTGGGCGCGCAGTTCCTCGCGCTCATAGGGGGTTGGAATTGGGGGTGTTTCAGGGGGTTTCGGGGGGCAATTGGTGGGGGAGCGTTCTCCGGGAGGGGAGGTTGCCATGCGGTTGTCGTCGGGGCGGGCTGGGAAGGGTGAGCGGCGGGCCGTTCATCATCCGGTCTTCGCCCGGTACTACGCACGGATCAGCGTCGGTGCCGAGACGCGGTTCGGGATGGCCGGGCTGCGGGAGCGGCTGCTCGCGGGGCTGTCCGGGCGGGTGATCGAGATCGGCGCGGGCAACGGGCTGAACTTCGCCCACTATCCGGCGGACGTCGCGGAGGTCGTGGCGATCGAACCGGAGCCGCTGCTCAGGCAGTTGGCGCTGGAGTCCGCGCTGCGTGCCGAGGTGCCGGTGGACGTGGTGCCGGGGACCGCGGAGGCACTCCCGGTCAAGAGCGAGGCCTTCGACGCGGCCGTGCTGTCGCTGGTGCTGTGCAGTGTGCGGGACGTGGAGCGGGCGCTCGGCGAGGTGCGGCGGGTGCTGAAGCCGGGCGGCCAGGTGCGGTTCTTCGAGCACGGCCGGGGTGGCGGCCCCGTGATGGCACTGACGCAGCGCGCCCTGGACCGCACGCTCTGGCCCGTGGTGAGCGGCGGCTGCCATCTGGCCCGCGATCCGGTCGCCGCGCTGCGCCGGGCCGGCTTCGAACTCGGTCCACTGCGGCAGGTGCTGGTACCGGAGAAGGGGCCTGTGCTGCCCAGTTCATTCTGCACGCTCGGCACCGCCTGGCGGCCTGCCGCCTGAGCCGGCGCCCCCGGCGCGCGGGCACGGAAGGTGCCCCTTACACGCTGTACGCCTCCTCGGCCCCAGGGCGGATTCCCGATGTGGGCCCGGTCACACTAGGCTCGGCCGGGACCACGGTGCCGGGACGTCGAGGAGACCGGGAGGCGCCTTGTACACAGCTGCTGCGAACGACGTGCCGGGCGGTGCCGGCGGTGGCGGAACCGCGGCCCGCGCCCGCGGCCTGACCAAGGCGTACGGCTCGGGCGAGACCGCCGTACTCGCCCTGGACTCGGTGGACGTGGAGATCGCGCGCGGCCGTTTCACCGCCGTGATGGGCCCGTCCGGCTCCGGCAAGTCCACGCTGATGCACTGTCTGGCGGGCCTCGACACCGTCTCGGCCGGTCAGGTGTGGCTCGGCGACACCGAGATCACGGGGCTGAAGGACCGGGAGCTGACCCGGCTGCGGCGGGACCGGATCGGGTTCATGTTCCAGTCGTTCAACCTCATCCCGACACTGAACGCGGCCGAGAACATCACCCTGCCGATGGACATCGCGGGCGCCAGGCCGGACCGGCAGTGGCTGGACCAGGTCATCGACACACTCGGGCTGCGCGACCGGCTCACGCACCGCCCCGCCCAGCTGTCGGGCGGTCAGCAGCAGCGCGTGGCCTGTGCGCGGGCGCTGGCCTCCCGGCCCGAGCTGATCTTCGCCGACGAACCCACCGGCAACCTGGACTCGCGGGCCGGTCTGGAGGTACTGGGCTTTCTGCGCGCCGCCGTGGACGACCTCGGCCAGAGCGTCGTCATGGTCACCCACGACCCGGGCGCCGCCGCCCACTCCGACCTGGTGCTCTTCCTCGCCGACGGCAGGATCGTGGACCGCATGGAGCAGCCGACGGCACAGGCCGTGCTGGAGCGGATGAAGGCGTTCGACGTGGTGCGGGGCCGGCTCGGCGACGACACCCTGGCGCCGGAGGACTGACCCGTGCTCAGGGCGACCCTGCGGAGTTTCCTGGCGCACAAGGGCCGGCTGGCGCTGTCGGCGCTGGCCGTAGTGCTGTCCGTGGCGTTCGTCGCGGGCAGCCTGATCTTCTCCGACACCGTCACCCGCACCTTCGACCGGCTGTTCGCCTCGACCTCCGCCGATGTGACGGTCGAGCCGAAGGAGGACCTCACCTCCCCCGTGCCGACCGGTGTCGTCCAGAGCGTGCCCGCCGCGCTCCGGGACCAGGTCGTGAAGGTCGACGGGGTCGCGGCGGCCCATGCCGACGTGTCGGTGCAGAACGTCGTGGTGGTCGACAGCCGCAACAGGTCCGTCGGCCCGACCACCGGCGCGCCCACCATCGCCACCTCCTGGTACGTGACCCACCGCAGCCCGGTGAAGCTGACCTCCGGTCACGCGCCGCACGGCGCCGGACAGGCCCTGCTCGACGCGGACACGGCGGACAAGAAGCACGTACGGATCGGCGACACGCTGACGGTGCAGGCACAGCCGGGCACCTTCCGGGTCAGGGTCGTCGGCATCGCCACCTTCACCACCACCAACCCGGGCGCGGCCCTCGTCTTCCTCGACCCGGCGGTGGCGGGCGAGCGGCTGCTCGGTTCGGCCGCGCGGGCCACGAGCATCTCGGTGGACGCGGCCAAGGGCGTCACGGACACCGAGCTGAAGCAACGGATCGCCGCGGCGATCGGCACCGGCGGTGGCACCGGCACCGGCAGGTACGACCTGAAGACGTCCGACGAGCAGGCGAAGTCGGCGGCGGCCGATCTCGGCGGGTTCCTGGACGTGATCAAGTACGTGATGCTGGGCTTCGCCGGTGTCGCCGTTCTGGTCGGCGTGTTCCTGATCGTCAACACCTTCTCCATGCTGATCGCGCAGCGCACCCGTGAACTCGGGCTGCTGCGGGCACTGGGCGCCGACCGGCGGCAGGTGCGGCGCTCCGTGCTCACGGAGGCGCTGCTGCTCGGGCTCGTCGGCTCGACGCTGGGTCTCGCGGCCGGGATCGGGCTGGCGGTCGCGCTGATCCGGCTGATGAGCGCGTTCGGGATGAACCTGAAGGCCACGGAGATGGCGATCAGTTGGGGAACGCCGGTCGCGTCGTACGTCGTCGGCGTGGGCGTCACCTTCGTCGCCGCCTATCTGCCGGCGCGGCGCGCGGCGGGCGTCTCGCCGATGGCGGCGCTCGCGGACGCCGAAGTCGCCGGTGTGGGCAAGCCGTTGACGGTGCGGGCGGTCGTCTGGGCCGTGGTCGGGGCGGCGGGTGCGACCGCGCTCGCGGGATGCGCGGCGGCCACGAAGGCCGGCCAGGCGGGTTCGCTGCTGGCGCTCGGCGTGGTGCTGACGCTGATCGCGACCGTCATCGCCGGGCCGCTGCTGGTGCGGCCCGTGATCCGCGTCCTGGGCGGTGCGTTCCCGGCGGTGTTCGGTCCGGTCGGGCGGATGAGCCAGCGCAATGCCCTGCGCAATCCGCGCCGCACCGGCGCCACCGCGTCCGCGCTGATGGTGGGACTCGCGCTGGTCGGCGGGTTGTCGGTGGCGAGCGCGTCCATGTCCGCCTCGCTCGACCGCAGGATCGACCAGACGCTCGGGGCCGACTACATCGTCCAGGGCGCCAACCTCACCCCGTTCACGAAGGAACTCGACGACGCCGTGAGCGGCACGCCGGGTGTCGGGCTCGTCGTCCGGCAGCGGATCACCGCGATCGCGCTGCGGTTGCCGGACGGCGAGCGCGTCAGGACCGCGGCCTCCGGGTACGGGCCCCGTCTCGACGACGTCGCCCATCTCACCTACGCGCAGGGCGACTCGGCGGCGGCGCTGGCGGACGGGCACCTCGCGATGGACGCCGGTTTCGCGAAGGACCACAAGGTGCGGGTCGGCAGTGTGCTGCCGGTCGAGTTCCCGGGCGCCCGCCAGGTGCGGCTCACGGTCGGCGCCCTCACCGACCAGGGCACCTCCGACGGCTTCGGCCCGCAGGGCGGCGTCTTCCTCGGCATGGCGACGCTGGACACGTACGTACCCGGCGGACAGGACTCCGCCCTCTACGTCAACGCCTCCCCCGGCACGAACCCGAAGGACCTGCGCCCCCGTCTGGAGCGGGCGCTGAAGCCGTACCCGCAGGTCCAGGTGCGCGACCAGGCCGACTACAAGAAGCTGGTGCACGACCAGATCGCCGTCCTGCTCTACCTCGTCTACGCGCTGCTCGGGCTCGCGATCGTCATCGCCGTACTGGGTGTGGTCAACACCCTCGCGCTGTCGGTGGTCGAGCGCACCCGGGAGATCGGGATGCTCCGCGCGATCGGGCTCGGCAGGCGGCAGTTGCGCCGGATGATCCGTCTGGAGTCGGTGGTGATCGCGGTGTTCGGCGCGGTCCTGGGACTGGGGCTGGGTCTGGTGTGGGGCGTGTGCACGCAGCAGGTGCTGGCCCTGCGCGGCCTGACCTCGCTCGCGATCCCCTGGGGCACCGTCGTGGTCGTGGTGATCGGCTCGGCGGTGGTGGGCGTCGTCGCGGCCCTGCTGCCCGCGTCGCGGGCGTCGCGGATGAACGTCCTGGCGGCGATCGCGCACGAGTGAGACCCGGCAGTGAGACCCGGCGGGTCGAAGCGGTGCCGGAGGACCGCTCGCGTGGTGGACTGGACGTCGAGGATCAAGTCGCCCGCCACATCGGAGAGTTCATGTCGCGTCCGTTCCGCTTCGGGGTCAATCTGCTCACGCCCGCGCCCGCCGCCGAGTGGCGGGCGAAGTGCCGTCGCGCCGAGGAACTCGGATACGACGTGATCCTGGTCCCGGACCACCTCGGCATGATCGCGCCGTTCCCCGCGCTGGTCGCGGCGGCCGAGGCGACCGAGCGGCCCCGGCTCGGCACGCTCGTCCTCAACGCCGGTTTCTGGAACCCCGCGTTGCTGGCCCGGGAGGTCGCGACCACCGACGCGCTGACCGCCGGCCGCCTGGAACTGGGCCTCGGCACCGGATACGTACAGGCCGAACACGAGACGGCCGGTCTGCCCTTCGGCACCCCGCGCGAGCGGGTGGACCATCTGCGGCACATGGTGGAGGAGCTGGAGCGGCTGCTCGGCTCCCCGGAGTACGAGCCGCGTCCGGCGCAGCGCCGGGTGCCGCTGCTGATCGGCGGTGACGGCGAGCGGACGCTGCGGCTGAGCGCCGAGCACGCGGACGTCGTCGGCTTCACCGGGGCGCGGATGGTTCCGGGGAGCACGACGGGCAAGCTGGAGCCGGTGAGCGCCGAGGAGGTGGACCGGCGCGTGGCCCGTTACCGGGAGCTGGCGGCGGGCCGGGCCGAGCCGGCGGAGCTGAACATGCTGCTGCAGCTCGTGGCCGTCACCGACACCCCCGAGGTCGCGCTCGAGCCGCTGCTGGAGCGCCAGCCCCAGCTGACCCTGGAGCAGGCGCTGGACCTGCCCATCGTGCTGGCCGGCCCCCTGGAGGACGTCGTCGCCCGTGTACGGGCGCTGCGTGCGCGCTTCGGGTTCTCGTACCTGACCGTCCTGGAGCCGTTCATGGAGGCGTTCGCGCCGGTCATGGAACGGCTGCGGGAGGAGGAGGCCGCATGAGGGCGCGGCGCTGGTCCCGGTGAGCGCTGGTCTCCGGGGAGCGCTGGTGCCTAGGGAGTGCTGGTGCCAGGGAGTGCTGGTTCCGGGAGCGGAATCCGCTGGCACGGGGAGCGAAATCCGCCGGTTCGGGGAGCGAAATCCGCTGGCCCGGCGGTCGGACGCTCTGCTTGGCTCGCTCCATGAGCGACCTCCGCATCCGCCGCGCCACCCTCCCGGACATCGACAGCGTGCTGCTGTTCTGGCGTGAGGCCGCGGAAGGAACAAGCATCAGCGACGACCCCGACGGCATGACCCGGCTCGTCACGACCGAGCCCGAGGCCCTCCTCCTCGCCGAGCGTGACGGCGTCCTGGTGGGCACGGTCATCGCCGGGTTCGACGGGTGGCGCTGCTCCGTCTACCGGCTGGCCGTGCATCCGGACCACCGCCGGCAGGGCGTCGCCACCGCCCTGCTGCGGGCGACGGAGGAGAGGTTCGCGGCGCTGGGCGGCCGGCGCGTGGACGCGATGGTGCTGGAGGCCAACGAGCGGGCCCACCACACCTGGGCGGCGGCCGGCTACCACCGCGAGGACCACTGGCGGCGCTGGGTGAAGCCCCTCACGGACTGAACCCCGAAAGCTGGACTCCGAAAGCTGGACTCCGCGCAACTGGACCCCGAAAACTGGCCCCCTACAACTGGCCCCCGAAAAGCGCTTTACTCATCCTTTACCATTGAGGGACCGTCCCGCCCTCGATGAAAGGTCGTGAGCGTCCACCCATGGACGAACCTCCCCGACACCGTCCCCGACACCGCGCGTCGCGCCCCGCCTTGTCCGATCATGGGACAGGGGTGACCCGATGACCGAAGTACTGCTCCTCCTGGTGGCGATCCTGCTGTCGTTCGCCTGCGGTGCCTTCGTGGCGGCGGAGTTCTCGCTCACCACGGTCGACCGCGGCGAGCTGGACCGGGCCGTCGCACGGGGCGAGCGGGGCGCGGCGGGCGCGCGGAAGGCCGTACGGAACCTGACCTTCCAGCTCTCCGGCGCCCAGCTCGGCATCACGGTCACCAACCTGGTGGTCGGCATGCTCGCCGAGCCGTCGATCGCGCGTCTCCTGTCCGGGCCGTTCCAGGCGCTGGGCCTGTCACCAGACGTGGCGACCACGATCGCGCTGGTCCTGGGCACGGCCCTGTCGACGGTGTTCCTGATGGTCGTGGGCGAGCTGGTGCCCAAGAACTGGGCGATCTCCTCGCCGCTGGCGGTGGCCAAACGGGTCGGCACCCCGCAGCGCTGGTTCAGCGCCGCCTTCCGCCCCTTCATCACACATCTCAACAACACGGCGAACCGGCTCGTACGACGATTCGGCATCGAGCCCGCCGAGGAGCTGGCCTCCGCGCGCGGGCCGCAGGAACTGGTGGCCCTGGCCCGGCACTCCGCGAAGGAGGGGGCGTTGGAGGCCGACACCGCCGAGCTGTTCGTCCGGACGCTGAACCTGGCCGATCTGACCGCGGAGAACGTGATGACCCCGCGCGTCCAGGTCGTCGCCCTCGACACCCAGGCCACCTGCGAGGACGTGGCGAACGCGACCCGGGCGACGGGCCTGTCCCGGTTCCCGGTCCACCGCGGCGGCCTGGACGCGGTCGTCGGCGTCGCCCACATCAAGGACGTCCTGGCGCTGCCCGCCGAGGAGCGGCCCGTCCGCTCCGTCACCCAGGTGATGCGCGAGCCTCTGCTGGTTCCCGAGTCCCTGACCGTCGACCGGCTGCTGGACCGGCTGTCCGGCAAGCGGACGATGGCCGTCGTCATCGACGAGTACGGCGGTACGGCGGGCGTGGCGACCCTGGAGGACATCGTCGAGGAGGTCGTCGGCGAGGTGCGCGACGAGCACGACCCGCACGAGACGCCCGACCTGGCGCCCGCCGGATCCGACGGCGACGGCCGGGCCCTGTACTCGGCCGACGGCGCCGCCCGCACGGACCAGCTCGCGCGCGTGGGCCTGCGGGTGCCCGAGGGGCCGTACGAGACGCTGGCCGGGCTGGTCGCGACCGAGCTGGGCCGCATACCGGAGACCGGGGACACGGTCGAGGTCGCCGGCTGGCGACTGGACGTGGTGGACGCATCCGGGCGCCGGGCGGCGCGCGTACGGCTGCACGCGCCGCTGGACGACGCGCAGGGCGGCGGCGAGCGGGGCAGTGACGCGCCGGGCGGCGATGAGCGGGGCGGGGACGCGCCGGGCGGCGATAAGCGGGGCGGGGACGACTCGCGAACGGAGGGGGCGCGATGACCGTCGTCCAGTTGCTGATCGGTGTCGCGACCCTCGTCGTGAACGCCTTCTTCGTGGGTGCCGAGTTCGCGCTGATCTCGGTGCGCCGCTCACAGATCGAGCCGCTCGCGCAGGAGGGCGACCGGCGGGCGAAGCGCGTGCTGTGGGGTCTGGAGCACGTGTCCGCGCTGCTGGCCGCCGCCCAGCTCGGCATCACGCTGTGCACGCTGGTGCTGGGCGTCGTCGCGGAGCCGGCCATCGCGCATCTGCTGGAGCCGGTGTTCCACGCGGTCGGGGTGTCCGAGCGCGCGGGTCACGCGGTGTCGTTCGTGATCGCGCTGGGCCTGGCGACCTATCTGCACATGCTGCTGGGCGAGATGGTGCCCAAGAACATCGCGCTCGCCGAACCCGTGCGCAGTGCGCTGCTGCTCGGCCCTCCCCTGGTCGACCTGTCCCGGGCCCTGCGTCCGGTGATCTTCGCGGTCAACACCTTCGCGAACGGGCTGCTGAAACTGCTCAAGGTGGAGGCCAGGAGCGAGGTCGCGGCGACGTTCTCGGACACCGAGCTCGCCGAGATCGTCCGGGACGCGGGCCAGGCAGGCCTGATCGACGGCCGGGCGCAGGAACGGCTGCGCGACGCCCTGGAGCTGGGCAGCCGGCCCGTGCGGGACGTCGTCGTACCCCTGGAACGCGTGGTCTACGCGCGCGTGGGCGTCACCCCCGAACAGCTGGAGGGGCTGTCGGCCGAGTCGGGCTTCTCCCGGTTCCCCGTGGTCGACGTGGGCCGCCGGATCGTGGGCTACCTGCACGTCAAGGACGCACTGGACGCCTCGCCCCGGGACATGCCGTTCCGGCTGCGCGACATGCGCCCCATCGCGCGCGTACGCGAGAGCACCCCGCTGGACGACGTACTCACCGCGATGCGGGGCAGCCGCACGCACCTCGCGGCCGTGATCGGCGACGACGGCCGGCTGGCCGGGCTGGTGACCATGGAGAACATCCTGCGAGAGCTGTTCGGACAACCGGCGTGAGGGCACCTCCGGGGGATGCGGATGGAACGGAGTGGCCGGGTGCTGGGGGGGTGACCGGCCGGGGATCGGCGACCGGGGTGACCGGCCGCGGTGACCAAACGGGGGTGGCCAACCGGGGTGACCGACCGATGGGTATGGCGCCGGGATACCATCGCTGTCGCCATGCAGACGAACTCCACATCTCCCGCGCCTCCCCCGCACACCAGCCTGGTCGCCGTCGGCGACTCCTTCACCGAGGGCATGTCGGACCTGCGGCCCGACGGCTCGTACCGGGGCTGGGCCGACCTCCTCGCCGCACGGATGGCCACCCGCACGCCGGGCTTCCGGTACGCGAACCTCGCCGTGCGCGGGAAGCTCATCGGGCAGATCGTCGACGAGCAGGTGGACGTGGCCGCCGCGATGAACGCCGACGTGATCACGCTCGTCGGCGGCCTCAACGACACGCTGCGGCCCAAGTGCGACATGGGCCGGGTGAAGGGGCTGCTGACGGAGGCCGTGGAACGTCTCGCGCCCAGCTGCGAGCAGCTCGTGCTGATGCGCAGTCCGGGCCGCCAGGGCCCGGTCCTGGAACGGTTCCGGCCGCGCATGGAGGAACTGTTCGCCTGTGTCGACGAGCTGGCCGCGCGGCACGGCGCCGTGGTCGTCGACCTGTACGGGGCGCGCTCGCTGGGCGACCCGCGGCTGTGGGACGTGGACCGGCTGCATCTGACGGCCGAGGGCCACCGCCGGGTCGCGGAGGCGGTGTGGCAGTCGCTCGGCTACGAGCCCGAGGACACCGAGTGGCGCACGCCGATGCCGGCCACGCCGCCGCCGGGCTGGGCGGCCCGGCGCGCCGCGGACGCGCGCTTCGCCCGCGAGCACCTGCTGCCCTGGATGGGCCGCCGCCTGACCGGCCGCTCCTCCGGAGACGGGCGCCCGCCCAAGCGCCCGGAGCTGCTGCCGTACAAGGGGCGGGCGTAGCTGCCCTGCGCCGAGGCAGCCGTGGCCGGCGTGCGAGGGGGCGGCGCGACGGTGCCGGATCTGGTGAGCGGGCCGGAGCGGGCCGCGTGACATGGCTCTCGTAGCTTCCGCCGAACAACCCTCTGGCGCTGGCCTGCACAAATCGCCAGTAGAACCTGGACGCTGTTCTACGACCGATCACATATGTGCTGTTCCGAGGACATGTCGCATGGACAACGGCAGCTCCTGTCTTACCATTTCTCACACAGGGGCTTTTTGATCTCCCCGTGGAAGCTGTCCCACGCCTGCGCCGCAGCCCTCATGTCCTCAACGTCCACGTGCACGTACTTCCTCTTTGTGAAGCTGGCGTTCGTATGGCGGCCCACGCCGCGAGGATGTGGTCTGGCACCCCGTTGTTCGCCAGGTACGACAGGCAGGAGTGCCGGGCGTCGCACAGCCGGACCCGCCGCGTCTCCAGCTCACGCATGAGCCGGTACGCGTGCTCACGCATGAGCCGGTACGCGTGCTCGCGCAGGTGCCGGGTGTTCCTCGGTATCCCGGGCTGGTCGACGACGACGTACCCCGACTCGGTGTAGCCCTCGCCAGCGGCCAGCCTCTCGCGGGCCTGGCAGGCGCGGAACTTCCTCAGCGCATCCACGACGGGCCCAGGCAGCGGCAGTACACGCTCACCAGCCGCGGTCTTGGCGTCCTTCTCCAGCACCTGCACGTTCCCGATCATGGTGCGAGTGTTCGTCATCTCCAGAGTGGCGAGCTTCATGTCGAGGTCCGACCAGCGCAGGCCGACGACTTCGGCCGGCCGCAGGCCCATCAGGGACAGCAGGAGCGGCGCGCACGGGCGGTCCCGCTCGATACCGGCGATGAACCTCTGCACCTCGGGGACGGTCCACGGCCTGGCTTTGGGGCGCTCGCGCTTGTCTGTCTTCTTGTCAGCGAGGCTGACGCGCACGTACTGCGCAGGGCTGGTCGGGATCAGCTTGCGCACCACAGCACCACAGCACCACAGCACCACAGCCCGTCCGAGCGCCTCCTTCAGTCGGATAAGGACGCCCTCGGCGGTGGACACGGCGAGCCGGGTACCAGCCTGCCCACCCTTGCGGCAGCCGTTGGCGACGATGTCATCGACGCAGTCCCTAGGGCTCGCAGAGAATCAAGGTGTTGATTCCGTGGATCTGGCTCGTTGATGTGGTATAGGCATATCGCAGGAGACTCGAGATCAACTCGCCGTGAGATTTGCGGTGTTGTTCCCGCACTTGGACGAGCGTCAGCGCCGCCTGCTGATGGGGGCCGAGGCCCGGATCCTGGGGCACGGCGGGATCCGGGCTGTCGCGCGGGCGGCCGACGTCAGCGAGACCACCGTCCGCAACGGCGTCGACGAGCTGGAAGCGGGTGCGGAGCCGCTGGGTCGGGTCCGCCGCCCCGGCGGCGGACGCAAGAGGGCCGCCGCAGTGGATCCGGGGCTGCGACCTGCGCTGTTGACGCTGGTCGAGCCGGATATGCGCGGGGATCCGATGTCGCCGCTGCGCTGGACGACGAAGTCGACACGCAAACTCGCCGACGAACTCACCCGGCAAGGCCACCGCGTCTGTGCGGATACCGTCGGTGACCTGCTGCGTGAGGAGGGCTTCAGCCTGCAGGCCAACGCCAAGACGATCGAGGGCAGCCAGCACCCGGACCGCGACGCGCAGTTCCGTTACATCAACGAACAAGCCCGCGACCACCGGGACGCCGGGGACCCGGTGATCAGCGTGGACACCAAGAAGAAAGAGCTGGTCGGGCAGTACAAGAACGCCGGGCACGAGTGGCAGCCCGCAGGAGAGCCGGTGAAGGTCAAGACGCACGATTTCCTCGACCGCCAGGGGCCGGGCAAGGCGATCCCGTACGGGATCTACGACATCGCCGCGAACACCGGCTGGGTCAACGTCGGGTGCGACCACGACACCGCGGCCTTCGCTGTGGAATCGATCCGCCGCTGGTGGCACTCCCACGGACGGCACGACTACCCGCACGCCGCACGACTGCTGATCACCGCGGACGCCGGCGGATCCAACGGCCACCGCACCCGCGCCTGGAAGGCCGAACTCGCCGTTTTGGCCAGCGAGACTGGCCTGCAGATCACGGTCTGCCACATGCCTCCTGGCACTTCGAAGTGGAACAAAGTGGAGTTCGGCGACCACGGCCTCGGGCGAACGGCGGGCCGGGTGGGCGTAGATGGTGCTCGTCAGGGCGGTACGACCGGCCGCCGAGTGCGACAGGCGCTCCACCAGGGGCAGCGGGAGCCGCTGGGCGATGCCCCGCATCGTCAGCAGCAGACCGAAGGCGTACCGCCGCTCGGCCTCGCTCCAGAACCCGGCGGGGGAGAGAGCCGTGACGGACCGTACGAGCTTCTCGCGGCCGAGTTCCAGGGCCAGGAGGCCGCCCAGCGAGTTGCCGGCCACGTGCGGGCGGTCCAGCTCCAGCGCCTCGAAAAGGGCGCCGAGCGCGGTGTTCGTCGTGGGCAGGTCGTAGTCGAGGCCGTCGGGCAGGCCCGGGGACGCGCCGAAGCCCGGCAGGTCGACGGTGATCACCTCGCGCTCGGTCGCCAGGATGTCCACCACCGGGTCCCAGGCCTGCCGGTGATGGCCGATGCCGTGCAGCAGGACCAGCGGCTCACCGTGTCCCACGCGCGCGTAGGACACGGTCACGTCCTTCGGGCCGTGCGGACCGGGGACCGGGACCGGGAAGGAGACGGTGGCGGACACGACTGCTCCTCGGATGGGCTGCTGACGAATGCCGTAGACAGCTTGTCAGCAATTGCTACCAGCGGGTAGCCCCCATGGTGCCGCATGCCCGGATGCGGGGCTCCGGCGGGCCTTCGCACCGCCGGCCCCCCATTGTCCCGGCCTCAACGGGCCCGCCGCACCTCGAAGTTGAAGTCCGCGTGCCCGAAGCTCCGCATGAGGGTGAGCCACAGCGGAAGCAGCATTTCCACCGTGCGCGCCGACCGGATCCCGCCGAGGTCCAGCACCCGGTCCGCCGGCCAGCCGAACTCCCCGAGCAACTCGGTCACCTGCTGCTTGGCGCCGGCGTCCTCACCGCACACGAACAGGTTGTGCTCGCCCGGGACCCGGCCCGGATCCACCATCACCTGGCAGTTGACCGTGTTCAGCGTCTTCACCACGCGCGCGTGCGGGAAGGCGCGCTGGATCCGCTCGCCCACGCTGTCCGACTCCACCGGGTCCAGACGCACCTGATCGCCCTCGAACACCAGGGGATTGCTGACGTCCACGACGATCTTGCCGTCCAGGTTCTCCGCGCCCGCCGCCCGCAGCGCGTCGAGCGCCACCCGGCCGCCCACCGCGGTGAGCACCACGTCACCCGCGGCGGCTGCCTCCGCGAACGTCCCCGCGCGCGAGCGGCCCTCCGTCGCCATCGCCCACTCCCGCGCGACGGGGTTGTCCTTGGCACGCGAGCCCAGGATCACCTCGTAGCCCAGCTCCACGAGCCGGCCGGCCAGGGTGCGGCCCACCTCGCCCGTGCCCAGCACCGCGTACCGCATCGGTCACCTCCGGATCCCGGCCGCCGGCCACCGGCGGTCCGCGATCATTGTGGTCGGGGCCACCCTGCGGATGGGGCGATTCCGCCTGGACACGGCCTGGTGTGTCGGATGGGATGGAGCGGTGAGCGCCGACACCGTGACCGACGTGTTCGAAGAGAACCGGCCCCTCCTCATGGGAGTCGCCTACCGCATGCTCGGGCGGGTCGCCGACGCCGAGGACGTCGTCCAGGACGCGTGGCTGCGCTGGTCGCGCGCCGAGCGCACGGAGGTCCGCGAGCCGCGCGCCTATCTCGTGCGCATCACCACGCGGCTGGCCATCGACCGGCTGCGCCAGGTGCAGACGCGTGGCGAGGCCTACGTAGGCCCCTGGCTGCCCGAGCCGTACGTCACGGACTTCGGGGACACCGTCGCCGACACCGCCGACCGCGCCGTGCTCGCCGACTCCGTCTCCCTCGCGGTGCTCGTCGTCCTGGAGTCGCTGTCGCCGCTGGAGCGCGCCGTCTTCGTCCTGCGGGAGGCCTTCGGCTACCCGTTCGCCGAGATCGCCACCCTGCTCGACCGCGGCGAGGCGGCGGTACGGCAGCTCGCCTCGCGGGCCCGCCGGCACGTCGAGGAGCGCCGGCCGCGCTACGACGTCGACCCCGTCCGGCGCCGGGACCTGACCGAACGTTTCCTCGCCGCCGCGGCCGGGGGCGATCTCGACGGGCTGATGTCCCTGCTGGCCCCGGACGCCCGTCTCGTCGGCGACAGCGGAGGCAAGGCGAAGACTCCGCGGCGGGTCCTGGAGTCCGCCGACAAGGTGGGCCGCTTCCTGGTCGCGGTGGCCCCGCAGGGCGTGCAGGACGTGTCGGTGCGGCTCATCGAGATCAACGGCGGTGCCGCCGTGCTCGTCCTGTCCGGGGGCAAGCCGGACAGTGTCTTCCAGCTGGATGTCGTCGACGGCCGCGTCGCTACGGTCTACATCATGCGGAACCCCGACAAACTGGGTTCTCTCGCCGGCCTTTGAACCGGGCCGCCCGCACTCACCCGTACCCGCCCCACCCCTCCGCCCGTCCCACCCGTCACTCCGGTACCGAAGTCCTCGTCGTACGGCGAGGGCTTCGCCGCGATGTCACCTACGCGCGCGCGTACGAACGCCGTGTGAACGCTCCGCGGCGCGGCACGCCCAGGTCTCGTCAGGGATCGAGGATTGGTCTTGACCAAGGGTGAGGGGCGCCCTATGGTCGCACAGAAGTGCAACAACCTTTAATAAACAAGGGCGCTAAAAACCGCCGGACCACGGCTCTTGCGGAGGACAGGGTGGGGACCACCACGCAGCTGGAAACGGTGCCGGAACCGAAGTACTGGCATCTCAGGACCGTGCTCAGCGAGGCACTGGACTCGGAGTTCTCGGTCGGTGAGATCCTGCCGAACGAGCGCGACCTGGCCGCTCGCTTCGGCGTCGCCCGTGCCACGCTCCGTCAGGCCCTGGAGCAGCTGGAGCTGGAGGGCCGGCTGCAGCGCCGACGCGGGGTCGGCACGACAGTCGCTCCGCCGCGCGTGGGCGTGGCCGTCGGCTCCGAGCGGCACGTCTGGCCGGGGGCCGGCGAGGACGCCTGGCAGCCCATCGACTCCGAGCAGGCCGCGCCGCCCGCGGCCGTCGCGGCGGCCCTGGAGACCGGGACCGCCGAGGTGCACATCGTGCGTCGCTCCCGGATGTCCCACGGCCAGCGCGTCGCCACCGAGCTGGTCTACATCCCGGCCGCCGCGGTGCCCGACCTCACCTCGATAGACGCGCCGTCCGGCCCGGCACACGCGCGTGCGGTACTGCGCGAGCTGCAGCGCCTGGACCTCGACGGGCAGGACCGTGCCGTCGAGCTGGGCTCGGCCCGCGCGGACGACGCCAGGGACCTCGACCGGCTGCCCGGCTCGCCCGTCCTGGTCGTCACCACCCGCTTCTTCGCCGAGGGCCGCACCGCGGCGCTCTCCGTGGCGACGTACCGCGCCGACACCTGCCGGCTGACCTTCGGCGACTCGCCCGACGTCGAGATACACCACGACCCCGAGCGGCGGGCCTCCTGACGCCGTAGCCCTCACCGCGACCCGTCGCCCGCTGCCGCGCCCCGGAACTCCACCGGGGCGCCGTGCGTTTTCCCGGTGACGCCGGTGACGCCGGTGACGCCGGTGACGCCGGTGACGCCGGTGACGCCGGTGACGGAATCGGAGTCGGCGGTGAGGGAGTCGGCGGTGTCCGCCCAAGGGGGATCGACGGCGCCGTGCCCCACCTCAGCGCCGCGCCGTGACCGTCCCCTCCACCGCGAACAACTGCTCCTCCACATGGTCGAGAGCCAGCCTCAGCGCGCCCGTGGCCACCACCGAATCGCCGAGCAGGGACAGCGTCACCCGGGGCGGTCGCAGGCAGTAGCGCTCCAGTTCGCGGCGCAGGGGATCCAGGACGCCGTCCAGGCCGGCCGCCCAGCCGCCGATCACGACCAGTTCGGGGTCGAGGGCCAGGACCAGTGCGGCCACGTCGTGCACGAGGCGCTGGATGAACCGCTCCACGGCCGCCCGCGCCCGCCGGTCGCCCTTCCGTGCCAGCGCGAACACCTCGGCGACCGCCTGCTCGTCCAGCGGATGCAGCGGCTCGTCCGTGGTCGACAGCAGCGTCTCCGGGGTCGCCCCCCGGCCCAGCAGATGCAGTGCGCCGATCTCCCCGGCGGCCCCGCCGTACCCGCGGTGCAGCCGGCCGCCGATCAGCGAACCCGCGCCCGGACTCAGCCCGGCCAGCACGAACACCACGTCGTCGGTCTCCGTCGCCGCGCCCTTCCAATGCTCGGCCACGGCCGCCGCGTTGGCGTCGTTCTCCACCAGCACCGGGCACTTGAAGGAGCGGCTGAGCCGCTCGCCGAGCCGAAGGCCCGTCCACTCCGGGAGGGCCGTGCCCAGCCGGACCGTGCCGTCGGCCTCCACGATGCCCGGTGTGCCCACGCCCACCGCGCGCAGCGAACCCCGGGATATCCCGGCCCGGCGCAGCAGCTCCGCGACGGCGACGCGCAGCCGCTCCAGCCGCTCGTCCGCCGGAGCGGTCTCGTCGACCTCCTTGGCCTGCGCGCCCAGCACCCGCCCGTCCAGGTCGGACAGGAGCGCGGCGACCCGGTGCGCGCCGATCTCCAGGCCCAGCAGATGCCCGGCCTCGGCCCGGAACCGGAACCGGCGCGCGGGCCGCCCCTGACGGCGTGCGGTGCCCTCCTCGGCGGCCTTCTCGACCACGAGGCCCGCTTCGATCAGCCCCTCCACGACCCCCTCGACGGTCGGCCGGGACAAACCGGTGACCCGGGTGATCTCGGTGAGCGTCGCGCAGTCCGTCGCACGCAGCGCGTGCAGCACCACCGCGGAATTGATCCTTCGCAGCAGCGAGGGGTCGCCGCCGGTCAGCTGGCCCACCGTCCGTCCTCCCAGCTCGCGGGCGTGTTGGGCGGATCGTACTCGGCCCGGCCCACCCCGGCGAGTGCCGGGCCGCGCCGACCGGTGCGGCCGTCGCGGATCAGCCCGGCGCGACGAACCCCGATTCGTAGGCGGCGATCACCGCCTGGGTGCGGTCGCGCGCCCCGACCTTGGCCAGCACGGCGCTCACGTGCGACTTCACCGTCTCCGTCCCGACGACCAGCCGCACGGCGATCTCCGCGTTCGTCAGCCCGCGCGCCATGAGCCGCAGCACCTCCGCCTCCCGCTCGGTCAGCCGCGCATCCGCCAGCGCGTCACCGACCGTACGGTCACCGCCGTAGCGGGCCGCGAGCTGCCGTACGGACGCCGGGAAAAGCAGCGACTCGCCCTCCGCCACCAGCCGC
Organism: Streptomyces sp. NPDC048297; assembly: GCF_043201585.1. NCBI lineage: Bacteria > Bacillati > Actinomycetota > Actinomycetes > Kitasatosporales > Streptomycetaceae > Streptomyces > Streptomyces sp. NPDC048297. The sequence goes on along the minus strand of NZ_JBICZA010000037.1, from coordinate 36,330 downwards.
ACCGCGTGGACGATCTCGGCCGGCCGGGCCCGCTTCAGCAGGAACCCGTCGGCACCCGCGCGCAGCGCCTCGTACACGTACTCGTCGTCCTCGAAGGTCGTCACCACCAGGATCTTCGGCGGCGCGTGGACGGTGCGCAGCACCGCGCGCGTGGCCTCGATCCCGTCCAGCAGTGGCATGCGCACGTCCATCGCGACCACGTCCGGCCGCAGCCGGCGCACCAGCGGGATCACCGCCGCTCCGTCGGCCGCCTCGCCGACCACTTCGATGTCGGGCTGCGCCTCCAGCACGGCCCGCAGACCCGCACGGACCAGGGGTTCGTCGTCGACGAGGAGAACGGTGACCGGCATCCGGCCAGCCTAGATCAGCCCAGCGGCAGCTCCACGCGCACGAACCAGTCGTCCCCGTCCGGCCCGGTACGGGCACTGCCCCCGAGCAGTGCGGCGCGCTCCCGGACGCCGCGCAGGCCGCTGCCACGCAGGCCGCTGCCCCGTCCGGGCCCGGGTATCGCGGCCGGCAGCGGATTGCGGACCTCCAGCGCGAGCGTGCCGCCGGCGACGGCCACCCGGACCCTTACGGGAACGGCTCCCGCGTGCCGCAGCACGTTGGTGAGCGCTTCCTGGAGGATGCGGTAGCCCTCGCGCGAGACCGGGCCGGGGAGCGCCGCCACGGGCCCGGTCACCTCGGCGTCGACCGTGGCGCCGGCGGCACGCGCCGAGTCCAGGAGGCGGTCGGCGTCGGCCAGCGTGGGCCGGACGCTCACCGGCCGCTCCGAGTCGCGCAGTACCCCGAGGACGCGCTCCAGATCCTCCAGGGCGGCCCGGCCCGTGTCCTCGACGGCGGCCAGCGCGCGGTCGGTGAACTCCGGATCGCCCGCCGCCCGCGCGGCGCCCGCCTGCACTACTGCCACCGTCAGGGCGTGCCCGATGGAGTCGTGCAACTCCCGGGCGATCCGGGTGCGTTCCAACAAGTTCTCGGTGCGCTCCTCCATGTCGGCCAGCCGCTCTGCGGCGGACGGTCCGAGCAGCCGGCGCGCGCACGCCGTGACGAGCGCGCCCAGGCCGACGACGCCGCCGTACAGGGCGAACAGCGGGAGTGGCACGAGAAGGGCGTAGGCCCGGTCCGGCGGCAGCCGGTCCAGCCACGGGAAACCTGAAGGGCCCCCGCCCCACGCGCACTTCGCCAGTTCGTACGTGAGGATCGGCAGCCACACCGTGGCGAACACGGCCATCGCGCCGAGGACCATCCGCAGCTCCAGCCACAGCACCGTGCGCCACCGGTCGCGCCAGGAGGACGACGGCGCGATGGAGATGCCCGGCTCCTCCTCGCCGGGCGTCAACAGCAGCCGCGCCTGCACCCCTTCGCCCATCCGCACGGCCGGCACGAGGCCGAGCGGGACGAGGAACAGCGCGGGCACCCAGGGAGTCGACATGTCGATGAAGAGCCACACACTGACGATCAGCACGGGCGTCCACAGATGCAGCAGACGCGTGTACGTCGCCCCGCGCAGCAGCGGGCGCAGGATACGGATCATGCGGACGGCCATGTGGCCATCGTCGCAGGCAGGACTGACAACGGTCCTCCCCCGCACGGGGGAGACGATCTCCACGGGCGGGGGAGGACCCGAACCCGCCCGCCCGGCGACGCTGGTGCCATGACCAGCATCGACCTTCGGGATCTCACCAAGGAGTACGACGGCCGCCGAGCCGTGGACGGCCTCACGGTCAGCGTCCGCGCCGGTCGGGTCACCGGCTTCCTCGGCCCCAACGGCGCGGGAAAGTCCACCACCTTGCGCCTCGTCCTGGCCCTCGACCGGCCGACCGCCGGCACCGCGACGATCGGCGGCCGGCCCTACACCGAACTCCGTGAGCCGTTGCGCCGGGTGGGCGCCCTGCTCGACGCGCGTGCCGCCCACGGATCCCGCAGCGCGTACGACCATCTGCGCGCGCTCGCGGCGAGCAACCGTATCCCCGTCCGCCGGGTCGGGGCGGTCCTGGAGGAGACCGGGCTGGCACCGGTGGCCCGGCGCCGGGTGAAGACGTACTCCCTCGGCATGCGCCAGCGGCTCGGGATCGCCACCGCCCTGCTCGGCGACCCCGAGGTGATCCTGCTGGACGAGCCCGCCAACGGCCTCGACCCCGAGGGCATCGTCTGGATCCGCACCCTGCTGCGCCGGCTCGCCGCCGAAGGCCGTACCGTCCTGGTCTCCAGCCACCTCATGAACGAGACCGCCGCCTTCGCCGACCACCTCGTCATCCTCGGCCGGGGCCGCCTCCTCGCCGACACGCCCGTCCAGGAATTCATCCACGCGCGCGTACGGCCCCAGGTCAGGATCCGCTCCACTGACCCGGCCGCTCTCGGCGACCTGCTCGCCCGCCACGGCCACGACGCCTCCCGGGACGAGCACGGCACGTGGACCGTGCGTCACGCGCGCGTGGACGACCTCGGCCGCCTCATGTCGCGAGCGGGCGTCCCCGTACTGGAACTGACCGCTCAGGAAGCCACCTTGGAGCAGGCCTACCTCGATCTGACCGCTGCCGAGGCCGAGTTCACCGCGCACCCCCAGGAGGCCTGACCATGCCGTTCACTCCCGTCCTGCACGCCGAGTGGATCAAGATCCGCACACTGCGTCCGCTCGTCGCCGCCCTGGCCGCGATCTTCGTGACCACCACGGCGTTCTCCGCGATCGCCGCGGCCGACGCCGACGGCGTCGACCCGTTGTTCTCGGCGTTCTTCGGGGTCGGCCTCGGCCAGATCGCCGCGGTCGCCTTCGGTACGACGGCGGTCTCGGCGGAGTTCCGGGGCGGCGCGCTGCGCCTGACGCTGGCCGCCGTACCCGACCGGCGGCGCTGGTTCGCCGCGAAGACCACAGCGATCGCCCTGCCCGTGCTGGCGGTCGGTCTGCTCACCGGCCTGGCGACGCTGGCCGTGGGCAAGGCCGTACTCGGCACGTCCGGTCCGGCCTGGGGCGAGGGTCTGCGCGGGGCCCTGGGCTGCGGCCTCCACCTCACGCTGATGGCGTTGTTCGCCGCCGGGGTCGCGGCTGTGCTGCGCAGCGGCGTCACGACGCTCTCCGTCCTGATCCCGTTCCTGCTGGTCGTGTCCTTCGTCGTCGGCGACCTGTCCGCGGGCGTCGCCGACTTCCTGCCCGACCGCGCCGGCCAAGTCGCCCTGCACAGCACCTGGGACGGCGCCCTCGGCCCCTGGACCGGGCTCGCCGTGACCGCGCTGTGGGCGGGGGCGGCTCTGCTCGCGGGAGCGAGGAGCATCCGCCGCAGGGACGCGTGAGGGCCTGCAGTGGGGTACGGGGGGTCCGGTGGGACCGGTAGGGCTCGTAGGTCCGGTGGGACCGATGGGGCTGATGGGATCGGTGGGGCTGGTGGTCACCGAGACCGGCCCGCGGTGCCCCGCCAGGCCTGTGCGGCCACGCCAGACCCGTGCCGCCATGTCAGGCCTGTGCCGCCACCTCAGCCCGTGCGGCCGCGTCAGGCTTGTGCGGCCTTGCGCAGCCGGGCGAACTCCTCGGCCATCGTCGCCGCCGTCCAGTGCGCGTTCAGGCCGCTGGGGTTGGGCAGCACCCACACCCGCGTGTCCCCGATGGTCCGCTCCTGGGGCCCCACCCGCGCCGTGCGCTCCTTGAAAGCGGCGCGGTAGGCGGTCACGCCGACCACCGCGAGCCAGCGGGGCCACAGGCGCGTCACGCGGGCCGTCAGCAGCCGCCCGCCCTCCACGTACTCCTCGGCCGTCAACTCGTCGGCCCGCGCGGTCGCCCGCGCCACCACGTTCGTGATGCCGAGCCCGTACGACAGCAATTCCTGCTGCTCGGCCGGTTTCAGCAGCCTCGGGGTGAAGCCGGACAGGTGCAGCACAGGCCAGAACCGGTTGCCGGGGCGGGCGAAGTGGTGGCCCGTGGCGGCTGTCATCAGGCCCGGGTTGATGCCGCAGAACAGGACATGGAGGCCGTCCGCGACCACGTCGGGGACGAGACGGTCGCGGGCGGCCTCCAGTTCAGCCTGGGTGAAGCGGGTCAGAGGATCGCTCCGGGGGTGTAGCCGGCGGCCTCCGGGTGCTGCTTGACGATCTCGTCGATCCGGCCGACGACCACACCGACCTGGTCGGCCGCGGCACCCGTGAAGGACAGCTTGTCGGCCATCAGCGCGGCCAGCTGGTCGCGGTCGAGCGGGAGGCGCTCGTCGGCGGCGAGCTTGTCGAGCAGGTCGTTGCGCTCGGCGCCCTGCTCGCGCATCGCGAGCGCGGTGGCGACGGCGTTCTCCTTGATCGCCTCGTGCGCGACCTCGCGGCCGACACCGGCGCGCACGGCGCCCATGAGCACCTTGGTCGTGGCGAGGAACGGCAGGTAGCGGTCCAGCTCGCGGGCGATGACGGCCGGGAAGGCGCCGAACTCGTCGAGGACGGTCAGGAAGGTCTCCAGCAGCCCGTCGAGCGCGAAGAACGCGTCGGGCAGCGCGACCCGGCGCACCACCGAGCAGGACACGTCGCCCTCGTTCCACTGGTCGCCCGCCAGCTCGCCGGTCATCGAGGCGTAGCCGCGCAGGATGACCATGAGGCCGTTGACGCGCTCGCAGGAGCGGGTGTTCATCTTGTGCGGCATCGCCGAGGAGCCGACCTGGCCGGGCTTGAAGCCCTCGGTGACCAGCTCGTGCCCGGCCATCAGCCGGATCGTCTTGGCCAGCGAGGACGGCGCCGCCGCCAGCTGCACCAGCGCGGTGACGACCTCGTAGTCCAGCGAGCGCGGGTAGACCTGGCCGACCGAGGTGAACGCCTGCGAGAAGCCCAGGTGGTGGGCGATGCGGTGCTCCAGCTCGGCGAGCTTGGCGGTGTCGCCGCCGAGCAGGTCCAGCATGTCCTGCGCGGTGCCGACCGGGCCCTTGATGCCGCGCAGCGGGTAGCGGCCGAGCAGCTCCTCGGTCCGGCCGTAGGCCACGAGCAGTTCGTCGGCGGCGGTCGCGAACCGCTTGCCGAGAGTCGTGGCCTGCGCGGCCACGTTGTGCGAGCGTCCGGCCATGACCAGCTCGGCGTACTCGCCGGCCAGCTTGCCCAGGCGCGCCAGGACGGCCACCGTACGGTCGCGCACCAGCTCCAGCGAGAGCCGGATCTGCAGCTGCTCGACGTTCTCGGTGAGGTCGCGGGAGGTCATGCCCTTGTGCACGTGCTCGTGCCCGGCGAGGTCGTTGAACTCCTCGATCCGCGCCTTCACGTCGTGCCGCGTGACCTTCTCGCGCTCGGCGATGGAGGCCAGGTCGACAGTGCCGAGGACGCGCTCGTAGTCGGCGATCGCCTCGTCCGGCACCTCGATGCCGAGGTCCTTCTGGGCACGCAGCACGGCGAGCCAGAGCTGCCGCTCCAGCTTCACCTTCTGCTCGGGCGACCAGAGCGTGGCGAGCTCGGTGGAGGCGTAGCGTCCGGCGAGGACGTTCGGGATGCGGGGCTTGGCGGGCGCAGAAGTCACGTGTCCAGAGTTTACAGTCCGTCCATATAGGGTCTGTACCGTCCAGGGACCGTAGGAAAGTACAGGTCAGCGAGCCCTTAGACGGGTCGCCGTGCGCCCATATGTGAGACGAATGTGAGACGGCCGCCCGTCAGGACTCAGCGGCCGTCTCAGTCTCGCCGGCCAGCACGATGCGTCGCACCTGCTGGCGCGTGTACCCCGTGGCCTCACAGATGTCCTTCTGCGGTACGTCGTCCGCGTCTGCCTGCCTGATCGCTACCGCGAGCTCTTGCCGCAGGATCTCGGTTCGCTGCTCGGCTTCCCTGAAGCGCTGCGCCATCTGCGTCAGTGATCGCTTGTCCATGGCACACAGTGTTCCATCTATCGTTATGGCACATCAGGTTACCTAGATTCGAGTCGATATCCATGGATGAAGCCATTGAACAAGGAACATCGCGTTCCCTAAAGTGGAGTTGTCGGCAGGGGAATCCAGCCGACAACGCAAGCGGCCCCCGCCGGTGCGCCAACACCGAACGAGGGCCTCACGGAATCCACCCGACTACACCGGGAGACCCGCTGTGACGCATCCCTCCATCCGCCGTGAGCGCCGTTCCACCTGGCGCGTCCTCCGTACCGGACTTCGCCGCCGCTCGGCCGCGAACCGGCTCGCCTCCAGCCGCCACCGCCAGCCCCACTCACTCGCCACTGTGGCCATCGCGGCCGGCGTCGAGAAGACCACCGCCACCGGCTGCGCGAACGGTCTACGCTCCGTGGCCAAGCGCCTCGGCGTCACCCCGGCCGCCACCGCCCGCACCCGCCGCACCGTCGCCGGTGGCCGCGCCCACCGCACTCACACGGTCGGCCGCTACACCCTCGGCCAGGTCGCCCGGCCATCGGCTCCTACAAGCCGCGCAAGCCCGCGTACGTCGCCGCCATCGCCCGCATCGCCGCCTTCGCCCCAGGTTGCTCCGTCGAGCAGCCGCTGCAGGCCGTCGGGGGTGCTATGGCCGGCGTATTCGGCCAGCTGCCAGCCGTTCTTGCGGCCGACCGGGCCGAGCAGGGCACGGACATAGTCCCGCATGCGGCGGCGCAGGTCGGCGCGGCCGAAGCGGTGGCCGATACGAAGGAAGAGGTCGTTGAGTTCCCGGTCCCAGCTCGCGTCCGCAAGGTCGTCGATCACGCTGGGAGGCTGCCCGCCTCTGAGCACGGACAGTTCTCGATCCACTCGTTGGACGGACGATCCGGCAAGACCGCCCCCGACCCAACATCAGCCAACTACACTCCGGACGATGCCTCTGACCAGCCCAGATAGCGAAACGCTGCTGGAGTACTAGGAAGCCTCTTCACCGAGACCGCCGACCACCTTCCAGACCTTCCTGGACCAGAGCGACATCCCCCGGCCGAAGTCCTGGCGAACCCTCGGTACCTGAGCCCGACCATCCAAGATCCCCGACAGAGTCAAGCTCAGACAGGAGCAACCAACTCCAACTGGGGCACCACGTCGGCCCGGATAGGTCCACATCTGATGATCCACGGAATATCCACCAAACGCCACGTCCGGTACAAAACGCCTTTCGAAAGGGGTGTTTTGCACCGGACGTGGTGTCGAGGGCCTATATGGGCTATGGATTAGCCCGGGGTGCCTGAGTCGAGAGCGACTTGCGTGGCTGGTGAGTTTGCCGCCGATGGCTGACGGCTTCGAGGTCAAACCCGCCCACTCCCACACCGTGGAGATCAACTCCTGCGAGGTGTCCCTGATTGTGCGTCCCGACGCGGTCGCCGATCTGATCCTACAGGCGCCGTCGCCGCCGCCGAGTCCCACTGAACGGGCACGCGCGACCACCGGCTCCGGCGAGCGCCCAGGGGCGTCATGGCCCCTGCGGTATCCCGGTACATGCTGCCCGCAGGTTCGGTTCGTCCAGGAGCATCAGCCGCCGCGTTGCCGTGCGTCATCACAGTTATGAGTGAGGCTGGTCGGCTTACGCCGCGGAGTGCCGACGCCGGAGGAACAGCACCGAGGGGACCGTCATGGCCAGCAGCACTATCCCGGCTATGAGCCAGCCCAGGTGGAGGGCGTCGGTGAAGGCCCTCGGCACGGCGCTGGACACCGCCTGCGCGAGTGACGCCGGGGGACGGCTCGTGCCGCCGTGCGTGGCTCCTGCGACGACCTCGTCAATTCCCCTGGGCGGGACTTTGGCTGAGGCCAGCTGGTCGTGCAGATAATTCGGGAAGCGTGTCGTGACGAGGGTGCCGAGGACGCTCGGGCCGAGGACGCTGCCGAGCTGTCGGAACATGTTGACTGACGCGGCCGCCATGCCCGCCTGCAGCGGGGGCACACTGTTGACCGCGGCGGCGGTCGACGGCGCCACCAGCAGCGCCGAGCCCGCTCCGGCGAGGAACAGACCGGGCCACATCGCGCCGTAGCCACTGAACGGTCCGACTGCCAGGAGCGCGAAAGCCCCCGCGCCGACGAGCACGAGGCCGGAGGTGAGCACGGCCGCGATACCGAACCTGCGCGCCAGGGGTGCCGCGAAGGCACTGATGACGATGTAGGTGGCGAACATCGGGAGCAGCTTGACCCCGGTCGCCAGGGCACTTGCGTGGGCGACCCGCTCCAGATACAGCACGGCGAGCAGCGAGACGCCAACGAACCCGAACATCGTGACGGCGCCGACACTCATCACGGTGGCGAACGACGCGTTCTTGAACAGCCGCAGTTCCAGCATGGGATCGTGGTGGCGCAGTTCGACCCGGATGAAGGCCGCCAGTGAGACGACGAAGACGACGTACACGGCGATGATCGAGGGACGTCCGTAGCCGCTGGCGCCGCCCTCGATGATGGCGTAGGTGGCCGACGCGACCGCCAGGGTGCCGAGCACCACACCGGCCGGGTCGAACCGTCGTGTCGGATGCTTGCTCTCGGTCACGAAGACCGGAGTGAGGACGAGGGCGATCACGCCGATGACCAGGTTGGTGAGAAAGACCGCGTGCCACGACACCTGGTCCAGCAATACCCCCGCCGTCAAGGGTCCGATGGCCAGTCCGAGACCGGTGCAGCTGGCCCAGATACTGATCGCGCTGGTCCGCTCGTGGGGGTCGGTGAACGTGTGGCTCACGATCGCCAGACTCGAGGGCAGTAGGGCCGCTGCACCGACGCCCATCAGGGCCTGGGCCGCGATGAGCAGGCCCGGAGTCGCCGCCAGAAAGGCCAGCACGCTACCGAGCGTGAACAGGACTACACCGACCAGAAACACCCGACGCCGCCCAATGAGGTCACTCAGGGTGCCGGCCGACAGGACGAGGCTGGCCACGGCAAGGGAGTAGGCGCTGCTCACCCAGACCACCGTGCTCGCCGAGATATGCAGATCGTCCTGGATTGGCGGTAGCGCCGAGATCGTCGACGACACGTTGACGAAGGCCATCATCACACCGAGGCAGAGGACGAGGAGAGCCCACCATCTCCGCCTGCCGGAGGGAGCGGGCACAGAGGGTCGCCCCACGCGAGTGATAACCTGACTTGTGGAAATCATAGCCAGAAGCTAGCACACTGACTTTACAAACATCTAGCCAGGAGGGATGTGATCGTCATGGCCGAGCGGACACAGGCGCCTGAGCGCGACACGGAGGCAGCCATTACACGCGCGGGCCGTTTCGCGGATCGCGATGCATGGGACGCGGAGGGCTGGTGCCACATGGAGCACGCCCTGGAACTGGTCGGCACCCGGTCTGCGATGATCTTGATGCGCGAGATCTACTACGGCGGGCGGCGCTTCGACGAACTGGCACGGCGCACCGGTCTGACCGAGGCTGTCACTTCACAGCGCCTCAAGCGTCTGGTCGACGCCGGCCTGCTGCGGCTGCACCCATATCGGGAGCCGGGTCAACGCACCCGGAACGAATACGTCCTCACCGATCTGGGCCGGGCGTTGTTTCCCGTGTTCGTCGCTCTGCTCGAGTGGGGTGTGCGCCTTGGCGCCAAGGGCGGTGTCGAACTCATCCACGCCGATTGCGGCAGCCCCCTCAGCGCTGTGGTCGAGTGCGCGAAGGGACATGAGGTCTCTCTGCCCGACGCTGTCGCCCGGATCGTCTCGGACGGAGAGCTCGAGTCGGCTCCGTGAGAACGCGACTGGTGGCGCCCTTCCACAGCGCCGCGGAAGGGGTCGTTTTCTCTCAATGTTTTATCCCGGAACCTGGTGTTTGGTCCGAGGTGTCGAGTCCCGCCAGGAGATGGTGTTCTCGCCGGTGAGGCGGCGGGCCACGAGGTCGGTCATGGCGAGGTGGACCATGGCTTCGGAACGGGCGGGCAGGGCCTCGTAGTCGCGGGCGAGGCGACGGTGGAGCATCAGCCGGCCGTAGGTCCGCTCGACCGCCCACCGCTTCGGGATCGGGGTGAATCCCCTGGGGGCCTTTACCCCTGATCCTGAACACGGGTTATGCGGCTTCGGTCAGCGTAGTTGATGTTGTTCGGAGGGTTCGCTCGTAGGCGATGGGGCTGCGGTGTCCGAGGCGGGAGTGGCGTCGGACGGTGTTGTAGCGATGGAGCCAGCGGAAGAGGTCCAGGCGGGCCTCGCGTTCGTCGTTCCAGGCCCTGCGGCGGCGACCTGCTTGATCGTCGTCTCCGGCCGCGACTCGTACAGCGCGACCGCGTCCGCCTTGAACTCCGGCGGGCAGTGCTTCATGACCACGACACGTCCGTCTCTCAGATCCTCAAGATCCACCATCGCGAGTGTCCAAGATCAGGGGTGAGGGCCCAGTCGTCGATGGCGCGGGCCCGGTGACGGCGCTGGTCCGGATGCGGGCCGGCGGCCCGCATCTTCACATAGCGGGCCACCGTGTGGTGGTCGACGCCGGTCAGTCCGGCCGCAGCGCGGTAACTGCCCGTGAGGTCGTACGCCTCAAGGATCTCCATGATCTCCCTGTTGTTCTTCACCCGCCCGAGCCTCGCCGAGCGGGATGCGTCCAATGCGAGCGGGGAGATATCTGGCCGTACGTGGGGAATCCCGTGGCCATCAGTGGGGCGGCAAGTGGCCGCCTACGGGGAGCTTGTCATGGCCGCCGTCATGCCGCACCGGCCTCGACGTGGCACCAGCTGCCGGCAACCACGTTACGCAGAGCCTTGCCGGACGGACCGGCGCTCGTGCCCCTATCAGCGGTCTACCGGTGCCTCCCGGCCCGGTGACACCACCCCCCGGGTCATGGTCGACAGGGGGCAAAAGTCATGCCAGGCCCGGAGGCCGGGAGCCCCGAGCCCGGGGCCACGAAGAAGGTAACGGGGGTACCGGTGATCCGGCCGGTATGGCGGAGCGCACCTCTGGGCTGGATGCCGTGCAAGCAGGGCTGGATGCCACCGCGAGCGCCTGGGCTGCTGCTGGTTCCCACCTGCCCTCCGAGGTCGTGGTCCGTGCCCGCGAGCACGTCACCCAGCCGTACCGCGTCTTTCCCTCCGCGGCTTCCCGCGGTGCGCGGGAGATCACCACCGACCTGACGCGTCAGCCCGCTGTCGAAAGCGTCGTCGAGCACCTCGCGGAGCGTTTCGACACCGACTGGAATACCTGGGCCCGTACCCAGGTCGAGTCCGCCGGGACCGGTACCAGAGACGCTCGCGCTCATGCGCTGTCTGCTCCTGGGACGGCGATCCATGTCCATCGCACGGCCTGGCAGGCTCTCGAGCCGGGTATCGGTGCGCAGGCCGAAACCGCGGTCGCGCGCACCGATACCGCCACGGCAGGACGCGACCTCGTCAGCCTCACCCGGCAGGCCGATGTTCTGTGGACGCGTAATCAGCGTCCGGTTCAGCACCTCCTCACCGCCGCCGCCCACGCCGACACGTGGCATACCGCGTCCCTGGCCGTTTTCGGCCACGCCGTCCCCCAGCCGCGACGTCCGGCGCGGCGATGTCCGGCTCCCATACCCTGTGGGAGACCGGCCGGTAGATCCTGCGCGAGGAATGGGCCCGCCAGACCGCCGCCGACCACCAGGAAATCTTCGGATCCACCGCCACGCCCACCGCCACCGCCATCGCCCCCGCGACAGCGGCCAACGGCGCCGGCCACACCGTCGACGCCACTGCCACCAACACCAACAGTGCCGGTCGCCCGGTCGGTGAGACCGTTGAGCACACGGCCGCCCCGCAGACTGCGGAGCAGTCAGGGCAGGCGGCCGGCGACGGTATCCGCGCGGACAAGGGTGCGGCCGTGATTGATCCTCACCCGGTCGAGCAGGCAACGGCCAGAACGTAACCGATGCCGCGTGCCTCAAGGGCAGTGCGGAGCTGGGGGCCTGGCCGTAGGCTTCGTCGCCGGTCACTCAGGAGGCGGTGATCCCGGCGTCCAGCGTGGCGTCGATCATCTCCCCGGCTAGTTAGAAGATCTCCACAGTTCGAGGGGATTGACACGCGGGCGCCGACGAGAGACCTGGGTGCATCCTTCCCGGGGCCGGGCACGCTGCGAGCGGCGTGGTGCGCTCAGATCATGCCGTAGCGGATGGCGAAGGAGACGGCGTGGGCTCGGTTGCGCAGGTTGTAGCGCTTGATGACGCCGTACAGCACGCTCTTGACGGTTCGTTCCGAGTAGCCCAGTTCGGAGCCGATCGCCTGGAGGTCGTACCCGTCCGCGATCAGACGCAGGACGTCGACTTCTCGGACGGTGAGTCCTCCGGCCGTGAGCCCGCGTGGCTCCAGTACCTCGATGTAGGTTCTCTCCACCTGGTCCATCAGCCGTCCCTGGAGCACGGCAGGCAGGTCGCCGTGCCCCGCGATCACCCGCTGCAGTGCCTCGCTGAATCTCTCCCAGGTGAAGTCAGGCCGGAAGATCACCGCTCTTGTGCCGAGCTCCAGGGCCTTCTGGATGTCGCCACGCCACTCGCCGTCCACGATCAGTACCAGGAAGGCTTCGGCACCCACCAGGCCACGCAGCTTGGTCAGAGCGGCGATATCCGGGTCGGTCACAGCAGCGACGACGAACTCGGCATCACCCCCGGCACCGGGCGGGGTGAGTATGAGCTCGGCCCGGTCATGGATGTAGCTCATCAGCGCCCGTTGGGTGATCTGGTCCCACGCGACCACACCAACCTTCACTCTGTCCCTGTTGCCCCAATTGTGCCTCGAAATTGCCGCTACCCGTCTTTGCCCCGCAGCCTCACCTGAACGACTTGTGCCGTCCAGGCGGTCCGTCCGGGGAGTTTGCCGGCCAGAGAGGGCCTGACCGGTGGGGCCACCCGGGGAGCCGGGGGCTCCGCCGGCCGCCAGTGTCGGTGGTGCGGACACCGTACTCACCTCCATTGGGTTGGGCCCGAAGCGGGCCCTAGGGCGGCATCGTGCAGCCGCGCTTATATTAGAATTTATAATCGAGCGGGGATAAAGGCAATGTGGGGCTTTGGGTGGTTCTGGGGCCTCCCGATGCTGTGGGGTGTGGACGGAATCCGCGGGTCCGCGGTGCGGGGTCTGGTGGGGTTGGCGGGGTGAGTGAACGCAAGCCGTATTCCAGTGACGTATCGGATGAGCAGTGGTCGTTGATCGAGCCGGTGATCATCGCGGGGAAGGACTGGTACTGCTCGGTGAGCGGCCATCAGGGCGCCTACGGCATGCGGGAGATCGTGAACGCGGTCTCAGGGCCGGCATCTTCCCCGCCCTCGAGTGTGAGCTGAACCTGGCCGCCATGGGGCCGCAGTACCGCACTCGGCGGATACCAGTCTGTTGGCTCTCGCCGCCACTGCGGGAGGCCCAACCCGGGGTTCTGTGGTGCACACTTGTGCGTCACTGAGGCCGTCCCCGTGTCTCACTTGTGGGGGCTTTGCCGGTGAGCATCCGGTTCTGGGGTGTGGCGTACTGGGCGGGAGGGCGACGGTCGAAGCGGCTCATGATCCAGCCGGCGAGGAATCCGACGGGGACGCTGAGGAGCGCCACGTTCTCCAGCGGGAACCAGTGAAAGTCCTGCCCGGGGAACAGCGCGGCGGGGCTTCCGGAGACGGTCGGGCTGAACACCTGCAGGAGCATGCAGGCAGCCGCGCCGCCGTAGAGGGTGGCGAGCAGTCCGTTCCGGGTCAACCCCCTCCAGAACAGGGCGTAGATCAGGGCGGGCAGGATCGTGGAGGCGGCGAGCGCGGCGGCGTAGGAGGCGAAGAAGAGGATGCTCCACCGGTACACGAGGACGGCGAGTACGACGCTGACGATGCCGACGACGGCGAGCCACCAGCGCGTCTGGGTGACCTGCTTTTCGTCCCTTGTCGTGGTGCCGTCGTGGGGTGTGCGCAGGTCGTGGGCAAGGGAGGCGGCGGCGGACAAGGTGAGTCCGGAGACGGCGCCGAGGGCGGTGACGAACACGGCGCACGCGAACAGGGTGAAGAAGGTTCCACCGCCGTGGCCACCGGCGATCGATTCCGAGAGCAAGAACAGGGCCGCGTAGCCCTGTCCGCCGCGGGCGACGATGGCCGGGGTGCCGACCAGCGCCGCGGCTCCGAGGCCGAGGACGGTCAGGGCGAGGGAGAAGGCGGCGAAGGCGAGCACGGCGTGCCGGGCGGAGCGTCGTGCGGTGCGCCCGGTGCGGGAGGCGTTGATGCGCATCAGTACTGGGGGCAGGATGCCGGAGCCGAGGGCGAGGGTGAGTGCCACCGAGAAGCGTTCGGCGGTGCCGGTCGCGGTGGGCCCGTAGAGCTGGCCGGGGGCGAAGTAGTCCTCGCCGCGGCCGCTGCCTTTCGCGGCCGCGGCGAGGAGGGCGCCGAGGTCGAAGTGGAACCGGTTCAGGATGACCGCCGTGGCGGTGACGAACGTGCCGAAGGCGAGGATGACCTTGGCGATCTCGATCATGCTGGTGCCGCTCATGCCGCCGAAGGCGGAGAAGGACACGATCAGGAGGCCGAGCAACACGATGCAGACCTGTCCGGCGCCGGCGTCGTCCAGGCCGAGGAGGTAGGTCATGGCATCTCCGGCGACCTTGAGCTGGACGACGGTCAGCGGCACGCACACCATCAGAGTGACCACGGCGGCGGCGATGCGGACCTGGCGGCCGGGGACACGGGTGGTAAGGATGCCTCCGAGGGTGAACGCGCCTGTGTTGCGCACGGGTTCGGCCAGCACGAGCAGGATGATCAGGGCGGCGACGGTACTGGTGGTGAAGGCTATGCCGTCCTGGCCGGCGAGCGCGATGGTGCCGACGGGGACGAGCAGGGCGGTCACCGATATGTAGTCGCCGCACATGGCGATTCCGTTGCGCAGGGCTCCGAGGGACCGGTTCGCGGTCAGGAATCCGGAGACGGTGTCGTATGAGGTGCCGACGATCAGGCAGAGGAAGAAGGACGCGACGACTACGAGCAGGAACGCGGTCAGCGAGGTCGTCAGGCCGCCGTCGGCGGAGGCGAGGTGGATCATCTCTGCTCCTGTTCGTCGTCGCCAGTGACCAGCGGGTCACATTGCACGGCGCAGGCGCGGTCGTACCACAGGGCGCTGCTGCACAGCGTGAGGGTGTACAGGGCGAGCAGGATCATGCCGAGGGTGAGCGGTCCGGTCACACGGGTGGCGAGCCCGTCCCGGACGGTCCAGCTGAGGGCGAGGACGGTGCTGGCGGCGGCGACGTTGATTCCGACGAGCCGCCGGCGCAGGCGGCTGGCCGCGGTCGGCAGCTGCGTCGGAACGGAGGCGCGGTCGGATGGTGGGCTGGGGTCGAAGGCAGCGAAGGCATCAAGGGGCGTGTGCATGTGCGGCTCCGGGCAGGTGTGGGTCGGGGAGGTCCCCATGGCCGGGATCGCCGGATGCGTCAGTGCGGGAGGGGCGACCGCCGTGGGTGGGCCGGGTCGGCCATAGAAAAGGGAGCAGGGCCGTGGTGGCGGCAGGGCGGGGCGGCGGAGACGTGCGCGTAAATACCGCGCGGTCCGGGCTTGGCTAGGCGCTCAGGCGACGGGCGGTGGGAGGTCCCGTGAGGGGACGTGCGACGGTCTGGATGAAGGCGGCGGCCGCGTGCAGGGCGCCCTGCTGGTCGAAGGCGGCGACGATCCACGAGCGGGTGCTGTGGACGTCGTGTCCATAGACCTGCTGGCAGGTGGTGACAGTCACCAGCCACGACACCGGCAGCCCGGATGACCGGGCTGCCGGGCGGTGCGTGGTCATGCTGGGGCTACTTCCATGTCCATCAGCGGGGCGTACTGCTGGCCGGCGTAGCAGTCGGTGTCATGCAGGTCGCCCTGGACGGTGGGGCGGGGTAGGGAGGCCTTCACGGCCAGGGCGCGGGGGTGGTTGACGACGAGGATCTCCGCGGGGTCGGTGTCATACAGGGTCGCGAAGAGAGTCTCGTTCAGGAAGCCGGTGGCGACGAGGGCGTCATAGGCGGTCTGGTCGTGGCACATGAAGTCGAAGGTGAGGGTGAACGGCCCGGCGTTCTTGGACCGGACGAGGGAGCAGTAGTCGAGCAGAGTGGTCACGGGTCACAGCTCCTCGGTGCTGGTGCGGAACAGCTCGGTGGGGGTGACGCCGGTGGCGACGTGGTTGAGGGTGAAGCGGTACAGCGGGCCGCGGTCCATCTCCGGCGGGGAGTAGGGGTAGGCGAGGGTGGAGACCAGGCCGTCGTACTCGGGGACCGGCAGGTGGCTGCTGGCGTGGGCGACGAACGTGGCGACGGCGTGGGCTGTTGCCTGGTCGGGGGCGGTGATGGTGATCAGGACACCGAGTTCGCGGGGGTCGAGCGGGTTGGGCTCGCTGCCCGCCAGCACGGCCCCTGCCCCGTAGAGGCGGTAATCGATGTCGACGTCGGCCGGGTCGACCGCGCCGCCGAAGACATCGGAGATCTTGGCGTCGAAGTAGTACTTGGCCATCGGCAGCAGCTTGGGCAGTGTGTCGACCACGACCCGGTCGCGCACGCCCCCGAAGATCACGGTCTGGTAGCCGACGAGTTCAGCGCCTTCGAGCTTGTTGGTGTAGCCGTCGGCCGGAACGTAGCGGGCGCCGCGCACCCGTACGGTCCGCTCGTCGACGGCCTCGTAGGTGGCGTCGGTGGTGTCCAGTACGCCGGAGGGCTCGGCGATGTGGAAGGGGTCGGCGTTCTCGTACAGCGTGTGCGCGGCGACCGACCGGGGCGTAAGCCGGCTGCCGGTGGCCAGCGTGGTCACCTCGAAGTGGTCCTCGCGTAGGGTCACCAGCAACCCGTTCGCGGACGGGGGGATCGCGCAGGCGGCGCCGCACTCGATGGTCTTGGCCATGTGCCAGGTCAGGCCGGGGTCCGCACCCTTGAGGTGGGGCAGGGCGGCGAAGAGGGCGGTGTCGCTGGCGCGGCCGGCGAGGATGACGTGGCAGCCGTCCTGGAGGGCTTCCTGGATGGGCTCGATGCCCATCATCGCCACCGTGTGGCTGCGATCGAAGAGGTCCCGGTCGATCCGAGGTGCGTTGGCGAGCGGAGCGATGCGGCCGACGTCGTAGAGGTCCTGGAGGCGGTCTGCGGGCTGGTCGGAGTAGATCAGGCCGAGCTTGAAGTGCAGGTTCTCCTCGGCGGCGATGGTACGGGCGAGTGCGGCGACGTGGTCGACGCCGACGTCGCGGCCCGAGGTGCCGCACGAGCCGATGATCAGCGGTACGCCGAGCTTGTCGCGGGCCTTGAGCAGCAGGCGCAGGTCGCGGGCGACGGCCTGGTCGGACAGCTTCGGGACGCCGGAGCCGAGTGCGGCGGGGCCGGAGTCGGTGGACCCGGCGTCGCAGGCGATCACGTCCGGGCGGGCGGCGACGCCGCGCGCGAGGGCGTCGGCGTCGAACCCGGCGCCGAGGGCGCCGGTAGGGGCCAGGATACGGAGTTCCATGAGAGTGGGGCCTTTCGGTGATACGCGTGCGGGAGGCGGAAGTCCCGGGGCGTCAGAGCGCGGCCCGGTCGGGAAGAGGGCGGGCCAGACGGGTGAAGACGAGGAACGTGATCCCGGCGAAGAAGGCGGCGTTCAGGAGCATGTAGCGCCAGTCGGTGAGGTCGATCGTGGTGCCGAGGATCGCCGGGCCCAGCGCCATCCCGGACTGCGAGGCGATCGTGTACAGGGCGGTGTAGGTGCCCAAGAGCTTCTGTGTGGGGGCGAGGTTCCACAGGGCGACGAGCGCGTTCACCGCGAACGTGGCGTACCCGAGGGAGGAGAGGATCATCGCCGCGATCGTGCCGGGCACGGTGGGCCATGCGAAGCCGACCAGCAGGCCCGCGATGAACAGTCCCACCCCGTAGCGCATGGTGCGCAGCTGGCCGAGCCGGTTCGACGCGTACGCGATCGGCACGACGCACACGAGAAAGGCGACGGCGCCGGGCAGGGCCAAGCCGCCGGCCTCGCCGCGGGTCAGGCCCAGGACCTGGGTGCTGTACGGCGTCATCAGCGAGCGGAGCGCGGACCACATGCCGGCGAAGCAGAAGATGCCGACCATCAGCATGAGCATCGGGCTCGACGGCGAGTGCACTGCGTCCTTGATCACCGCCCATGGCGAGGCGAACTCCCGCACCGTCTGGGCCTTGGCCCCCGAGTTCCCCTCGGGGAGGACCGCCTCGGTGTGACGGCGGCCCAGGAAGGCCCAGGACAGCCCCAGCATGATCAGCATCAGCAGCGGGGGGATCGCGAAGGCCAGGTGCAGGGAGCGGTCGACGACCAAGAGGCTGATCAGGGAGGAGACGACGATGGTGAGGCCGACGCCCGCCTTGATGAACCCCTGCGCCTTGCTGCGCTGAGAGGGGACCACGTAGTCAGAGACGAGGGTCTCGGTGACACCTTTGAAGGCGTTGGCGATCGCGGCGAACGCCACCACGCAGACAATCAGCATGGGCAGGTTCGTCGCCCAGGGAATCAGGGCGAACGGCACGGCCGCGACAGCGGCGCCAACCAGGATGATCGGCCAGCGGCCGAGGCGGCGCCGGACGAGCTTGTCGGAGACGAACCCGACGGACGGCTGGGTGATGATGCCCCAGGAGTGGTCCAGGCCCATGATCAGCCCGATCACGCCAGCGGAGGTGAAGTAGTGGCGCAGCTGCTCAGGGACCTGGGCGTCGTAGAAGTTCCAGACCGCTTCCTGAGCGAACACGGCGAGGGTCACACACAGCACGGCGCTGCGGTTCATACGCTCACCGACGCTTGGGCGAGGCATGGTCGTCGCCCCGCCAGAGGCGGGTGGGGAATCGAACATCATGTCGGCTCCTGCGCTATATGCTATAGCAAGAATGGGATGCCTGCCCGCCCGTACGTCCCTGGGCGGGCAGGCGGCTCTAAGGGGGTCAGCCGCTGGAGAGTTGAACGAGCGCGGCGCGGTGGTGGCGCACGGCGAGCTCTTCGGCGCGGTCCTCGTCCCGTTCGAGAAGTGCGTCCAGGAGTTCGCGGTGCTCGTGGTAGCGGACCCGGAAGGCCTCGGCCCGCTCTGGCGCGATCTTCATGGTGAGGTCGAGGCGTTCCTCGTCGCTGAATGCCCGAGCCTGGTCGAGCAGGCCGGCCAGGACCGGGTTGCCCACGCATGCCTCCACCTGATGGTGGAAGAGGCGCAGCTTGTGGAAGACGGCCTGCACCTGGTCGGCCACATCGACTTCCTGGCCTTGTTCGGCGACGGCCTCCTCGATACCGGCCACCATCTGGTCGGTCTGCGTCAGCAGCGAGACCAGCCCGGTGAGCTGCTCGGCGGTCGCGTTGCGCGCCGCGAGACGGGCCATCAGTCCGGACAGTCGGACCTCCGCCTCGACGATCTCCGCGCGCGCCGCCGAGGAGTGGTCGGCGATCCGCAGGGCCCGCGAGCCCACACGTTCGACGACCCCCTCGTGGACGAGTTGGCGCAGCGCCTCCCGGATCGGGGTAGGGCTGACGCCGAGCCGGGAGGCCAGGTCGCGTTCGGTGATCTTCTCCCCCGGCCACAGGGCGCCCTCACGGATCGCGTCACGAAGCCGCCGGTAGGCTTGGTCGGCCAGCGACATCGTCTCCATGGGACCCAGGGCGTCATTACTCATGCAAGCAAGAGTGCTCCTGCTATAGCAAATAGTCAATGGGTCAAGGTGAATCGTTGGCCAAGCCATATCTGTCTGGTGGCGGCCCGCAAACCAGCTGGGGCGGGCCGGGCTGTACGCCGCCAGGGACCAGGCCGTCCCCGGGAAGGGCGGGGGCAAGGAGACAATCGACCGTCTTCGCGGCGCGGGAAGCCCATCCTGGGCTCGGAGTTGAAGGCAGGCGCGGTCGGACGGCCGGGCTGCTGCCCCCGTACGTACGGACCAGGGGGCTACGGCGCCTGCACGGATGCCCCAAGGGAAGTCCCCGCCGCTTCTTCCTGGGGTGTGCTTTCGGCGCACGAGGCCTTCGGGTGCGTGTCGATGGAGTAGGCGCCGTACGTGGTCAGGGACGCGGCAACGGCCAGGAGCGCCTTGAACGCTTGAGGGGCGCCGGCGCGGAGGTTCTTTGCGTAGTGGTGGCGGTCGGATACGGTCACGTGGCTCCTCTGAGGCAAAGCGATATATCCCTGGGCACTGCCGCCCGGAAAGCGGTTGATGTCCTTGCCTCAACCCGTCCCGTCCGGCAGCAGGTGTGCCGGACGGAACGGGCTGAGGGGGTGCTGCCGTGTAGTGCCGGGTCAGTGGAGCTCGGCGGCTGCAGGCTCGACCGCCCCGGCGGGGCCGGGCTCGGTGAGGCGGGCGCCTTCGATGTCGAGGTCGGGAAGGCGCTTGCGGAGCCAGGCGGGCAGCCACCATGCGGAATGCCGGGTGAGGGCAAGGATCGCGGGCACGAGTGTCATGCGGACGACGAAGGCGTCGATGACGACGCCGAGCGCGAGCGCGAACGCGATCTGCTTGAGGATCATCGACTCGCTGTGCACGAACGCGGCGAACACCGAGACCATGATCAGCGCGGCGGCTGTGACCACGCGGGCGCTGTACCGGGCGCCGACGTGGATGGCGTGCAGGGGGCGGCGGGTATGAGTGTAGGTCTCGTGGATGCGGGAGACGAGGAAGACCTCGTAGTCCATGGCGAGGCCGAACAGGACGGCCATGACGACGACGGGCAGGAAGGAGGCGACGGGAGTGGACCCGTCCGCGCCGACCAGGCCTTGCAAGTGCCCGTTCTGGAAGACGGTCACGACGACGCCGAAGGTGGCGGCGACCGAGAGCAGAAAACCGAAGGCGGCCTTCAGCGGCACGACCAGCGAGCGGAAGACGACCAGCAGGAGCAGCAGCGACAGGCCGACGACGACCGCGCCGAAGGGCACGAGGGCGGAGGAGAGCTGGGCGGAGACGTCGATGGACACGGCGGTCTGGCCGGTGACCCGGACCGTTGCTCCAGTCTCATTCGCGATGCCGGGCTCCTTGTCCCGGATGGCGGTGACCAAGCCCTCGGTGCTCTTGGAGTCGGGCGCACCCTTCGGGACGACCTGCACGATCCCGTACGTGCCGGCCTGGTTCAGCGCGGGAGGAGTGACCGCGGCGACGCCTGGGAGGTCTTTGAGGTCCTTGGCGATCGTGGCAGCGGCCTGTCCGGGTGCGCTGGTGCGGCTGGTGTCGGCGAGGACGATCAGGGGGCCGTTGAAGCCGGGCCCGAAAGCCTTGTCGATGGTGTCGTAGGCGGCACGCTGCGAGGTGTGGGCGGGGGAGGAGCCGTTGTCGGGCAAGGCGAGCGCCAAGTCCTTCGCCGGCCAGGCCAGGGCGCCGAGCGCGGCGAGGACGGCGAGGACGGTGAGCCAGGGCCTGGCAGTGGCGAACCGCACCCATTTCTCGCCGGCGTTCACCGCGACGTCGGCGGTGTGGGCGGCGACGGCCCCTTCGCGGCGGGCAGCGCGGGAGCCGGGCTTCGGGGCGAGGCGGCTTCCGGCGAATCCGAGGACGGCGGGCAGCAGGGTGAGCGCGACAGCGACAGCGGCGAAGACCGCGAGCGCGGCGGCCAGGCCCATGACGGTGAGGAACGGGATCCCGACCACGGAGAGCCCGGCCATCGCGATGATGACCGTCAGCCCGGCGAACACCACGGCGCCGCCCGCCGTCCCGACGGCGAGGCTGACGGCGTGCTCGGGATCGTCGCCCTGCGCGAGCTGCGAGCGGTAGCGGGTGAGGATGAACAGCGCGTAGTCGATGCCGACCGCGAGGCCGATCATCAACGCGAGGGTCAGCGCGGTGGAGGAGATGGCCACGGCCCCGGTCAGCGCCAACACGCCGACGACTCCCGCGACCACGCCGACGAGGGCGGTCAGCAGTGGCATCCCGGCCGCCAGCAGCGAGCCGAAGGTGATCGCCAGAACGATCACGGCGACCACCACGCCGATCAGGTCCTGCGCTCCGGGCTGCGCGCCACCGCCGCCGAGGGCGGCGCCGCCCAGGTCCACATCCAGGCCGGCGGCGCGGGCCGGGGCAGCGGTCGCATCGAGCGCGTCGAGGCTGCCGGAGCGCAGGTCGTCCTTGACGACGTCGTACGAGACCTGCGCGACCGCCACCTTCTGGTCGGCAGAGACGGTTCCGGCCTTCGCCGGCGGCGTCACCTGGACGACCTGCGGGGCCTTCGCCGCCTTCGCGAGCACGCTGTCGATCGCGGCCTTGTAGCGGAAGTCGGTGACCTTCTGCCCGGCCGGGGCGGTGAAGACGAGCTGGGCGCTCGTTCCAGCGGTGCCAGGGAACTCATGGCCCATCGCATCGAGCGCCTGCTGCGACTCGGAGCCGGGGATGGAGAAGTCGTCGTTCAGCTTGCCGACGCCGCCGAACAGCGACATCGCCGCGATCACGGCGGCCAGGGCGGCCAGCCAGACCGCGATCACCAGCTTGCGGCGGCGGAAGCCGGCCCGGCCCAGCCGGTACAGAAGGGTGGCCATGGAGGTGCTCCAGGAGGAAGGCGCGGGACTTACGCCCGACGCATAAAATGGCAGCACTGTCACTTTACATGAAAATGGCAGTGCTGCCACTTTGGGATCGAGTACGCAGGAAGGATGATCACGGGCATGAACATTCCCGGACGTCGCGAACAGAACAAGCAGAAGACCCGCAAGGCCATCGAAGACGCCGCCGCCCACCTCTTCGACGAGCACGGCTTCGCCAACACCACCATCCGTGACGTCGCCCGGGCCGCCGGCGTCGGCGAGCGAACCCTGTTCCGCTACTTCCCCACCAAGGAATCCCTCGTCTCCGGCCAGGTCCGCGAGCTCATCCCTCGCCTCGCGCAGCTACTCCTCGACCGTCCGGCCGACGAACCGCCCTACAC
This sequence comes from Streptomyces sp. NPDC048297, assembly GCF_043201585.1. Classification (NCBI taxonomy): domain Bacteria; kingdom Bacillati; phylum Actinomycetota; class Actinomycetes; order Kitasatosporales; family Streptomycetaceae; genus Streptomyces; species Streptomyces sp. NPDC048297. Next base: position 13,733 of record NZ_JBICZA010000037.1, on the reverse strand, counting down.
TGCGATGCGCAACGCGGTACTCACCCTCGCCGACCAGCACGACGTCCCGCCCGCCATCTTCATCACCGGCCCGCCCCGACGCTTCGACCCCGACTCCCGCACGGACCGCTTCCTCCTCTCGGACCTGGAGGCGGCTGTCACGGACGCCTTGGAGCGACGCCTCGCGGCGAGCGCACCCGATGCAGATCCCGGGACAGTCCGGCTCCAGGCGGCGGTCAAGGCCAGGGCAGGCGTCGCCGCCCTACGCGCCCTGGTCGCCGTCCATGCCGACCAGAGCGACACCATTCGCACGATCGGTCAGCTCACCGACTTCATCGAGGACGCCTTCGCCGCCCTCAACAGCCCCTGAGCTGATCCGGCTACAGAGCACCGGTTCACGGCCGACATTGCCCCAGGTCGCGTGAACCACAAGCGGGCCGCCCGGGTCATGAGGACGATCGGGCTGGCCGGTCTCCGCCTGCGCAGGAAGCATCGCACCACAATCCCGGACCCCGCCGCGGCCAAGGTCCCGGACCCGATCGGCCGTAACTTCACCGCGGACGAGGTGAACACGAAGTACGTCGGCGACATCACGTATCTGCCGCCGGCCGGCGGGAAGTTCCGGTATCTCGCGACCGTGATCGATCTCTGCTCACGGCGCCTGGCGGGCTGGGCGATCGCTGACCACATGCGCGCCGACCTCGTCGTCGACGCCCTCAAAGCGGCCGGGCAAACCCGCGGCAGCCTCGCCGGCGCCGTGATGCACACCGATCACGGGGCCCAGTACTGCAGCCGGGCCTTCGCCGACGCCTGCCGCCGTGCAGGCGTGACCCACGGGCCAACCTCCACACCCGCCGCAAGCGGGCCGACTTCCCCACCGGCAAGACCTTCGGCGACTGGGACGAGACCAAGTCCGCCATCCCCCGCCCCACCCAGGACGCCCTCAAGTCCCTGGAATGGATCGGCCGCCGGGAGAACTTCTGCATCTGCGGGCCCTCGGGCACAGGCAAGAGCCACTTCACCGAAGCCCTCGGCCAGACCGCGGTCGAGGCCGGACTGACCGTTGCCTGGTTCACCATCGAGGACCTCGGAGCCCTGGTCCGCCGGCACCGCGCCGACGACTCCATCGCCCGAGCCCTCGCGAAGATCATCCGCTCGGACCTGATCATCATCGACGACATCGGACTGCTACCGGTCTCACCGGACGCCGCCGAAGGCTTCTACCGCCTGGTCGACGCCGCCTACGAACGACGCTCGATCGCCGTCAGCAGCAACCTCCACCCCGCCGGATTCGACGAGATCATGCCCAAGACCCCGGCCACCGCGACGGTCGACCGGCTTATGCACCACGCTCACATCGTCGTCACCCAGGGTGACAGTTACCGGCTCACCCAGGCCACCAGCGGACAGGGAGTGAAGCCCTTCAGCTGACCCGACCGACCCGAGGGCGGGGAATTATCTGGCCGCCACCGGGGACATCTCGATGGTCGCCAGCGGGGCGAACTCCTGGCCGCCTACGGGGAGAACGAACTGGCCGTTGACACTTCAGGACTCCCGCGCCGCGGAGGTGACGATCCAGAGGACCGGAGTGCGATCTGCCATGACCGGAATCATCAATCTTCCCACTGGCAGCGCCGTCGGTCGTGATGGCAGAGAGTCGTTCGCCAAAACTGAGCGCCACCGCTCCACAGAAGTTGGGACAGAACCACTACTGGCCGACTCAGCGCGCCCGAGTACCCGCCGCAGCGTCGTAGGTGTGGTCGAAGTCGATAAGATCGCCGACTGAGGCTTGGGCGTGGGCTCGTGCGATCTGTTCGGCGCGCTCTGCGTCACGGGCGCGCAGGGCGTCGAGCAATTTGTGGTGCTGGTGGTAGCGCTGTTCCTGCCCTGCGGTGCGGCCGGCGGAGATCTGGGCGGTGGCGATACTCAGCCGCTGGGAGCGGCTGAAGGCGCGAAACTGGTCCAGGGCCCGGGTGAGCTGGGCGTTGCTGGCGGCGGCCTCGACCTCGCGGTGGAAGTCGCGCACGGCGTTGAAGATACGCTCGGTGTGCTCGGCGGACGGCTCGCGTCCGGCGTCGTGGTCGGCGCGCAGCACCCGGGCGGCCCTGTCTGCGGCGTCGAGGAGCCGCTGCATGCGCTGCAGTTGTTCATCGGTTGCCTTCTGGGCGGCGAAGCGGGCGGCGACTCCTTCCAAGGCGGCCTCGATGGCGCCGCCCTCACTGCGGGCAAGGGGTGAGACGCTGGCCACGCGCAGCGAGCGCGGGCCGGTGCGCTCCACCAGCTGCTCCTGCTCCAGTCGGCGCAGGGCTTCGCGGACGGGGGTAGGGCTGACGCCGAGGCGATCGGCAAGCCCACGCTCCGTGATCTTCTCGCCCCAGGGCAGGTCACCTTGGACGATCGCCGCCCGAAGGGCCTGGTAGGCCTGGTCGGACAGGGACTGCGAACTGAGTACGGGAAGCGACATGGACGTATTCGATATCTGCTACAGCACATTGTCAAACGGATGCGCGGAGGGCCGAAGATACCGGGTCGTTGGCGGGCAGCGGGTCGGGTTCGTCGGTGACGAGTGTGGCGCTGTCGGGCACGAGGGTGACCTGGACGATGGCCTCGTGCAGGCGCCGGCGGTGCAAGGCCTGCAGCTCGTGGGGGCCGATGCGAAGGGTGTAGAGGTAGTGGTCGCCGAGGAACGTGGCACTGGTGATCTCGGCCTGCCAGGAGGGAGCGCCGGGGGCGACGGGGGCATCGAGGAGGACGGCTTCGGGGCGCACGGCGAGGGTGACGCCTCCGGGCGGCGGGGTGGGGCTACGGAATGGCAGGCCGCCGGGCAGGTGGGGAGCTTCGAGGAGCCAGTGGTGGCCGTCGAGGTAACGGGCGGTGCCGGTAAGGAAGTTGCAGCGGCCCAGGAATTCGGCGACAAAGCGGTTGCCGGGGTGATGGTAGACGTCTTCGGGGGTGCCTGCGCGGACGATGCGGCCCTGGTTCATGACCAGGATGTAGTCGCTCATGGCGAGGGCCTCGGTCTGGTCGTGGGTGACGAAGACAGTGGTGATGCCGAGGTCGCGCTGGAGTTCGCCGAGCCATTCGCGGGCGCGGTCGCGGAGTTTGGCGTCGAGGTTGGAGAACGGCTCGTCCAGCAGCAGGGCGCTGGGATCGTGGGCGAGGGCGCGGGCCAGGGCGACCCGCTGCTGCTGCCCGCCGGACAGTTGGTGGGGGTAGGCATTGGCGCGGGAGCCGAGTTCGACCAGTTCGAGGATGTCGGCGACGCGCTGCCTGATTTCCAGCCTGCCTGCTTTGCGGATCTTGAGCGGGAAGGCGACGTTCTCGGCGACGCTCAGGTGCGGCCACAGTGCGTAGGACTGGAAGACGACGCCGAGGTCGCGCCGTTCGGCGGGCAGGTTGGCTTTGCCTGCGTCGAACAGGATCCGCTCGCCGTGGGTGATGGTGCCGCCGTTCGGCGTGTGGAATCCGGCTATCGACATCAGGGTGGTGGTCTTGCCGCAGCCACTGGGGCCGAGCAGGGTCACGAAACGGCCGTCGGGGACAGTGAAGCCGACCTGGTCAAGGACCTTGGTGGCCCCGAAGACCTGGGTGAGCCGGGTGATGGTGATCTCAGGCATGGCGGTGGCTTTCTTGGACGTCGTCTCATTTGGCGTGTTCGATAGTCTGGAACCGTGGGGATCTGTTGAGCGTCTGGTGCCGGATGAGTTGTGGGAACTGTTCGAGCGGGTGGTGCCGCCCGCTCCCTCGCGACCGCAGGACGGTGGCCGACGGCGGTACGGAGACCGCGAGGTTCTGACAGCGATCATCTTCGTGGCCACGTCGTGCTGCACACGGCGGCAGTCGCCTCCTTCGTTCGGGCCCCCGGGGCCGACGGCCCACCGGCGGCTCAGCGAGTGGAGCAGGGCCCGGGTCTGGGCCAAGCTCCACCGCCTGGTCCTGGACGAACTGGGTGCACACGGCGAGCTGGACTGGTCCCGATGCGCGATCGACTCGGTGGCATGCGGGCCTTGAGAGGGGGGAGCTGACAGGTCCGAATCCTGTAGACCGGGGCAAGAAAGGATCGAACGCACCATGGCCTGGCTCGCCGGCTGCACCGCCGCTACAAACGCAAAGCCGAACACTTCCCGGCCTTCACCAGCAGCGCCTGCACCCTCATCGACTACTGCCGACTCGCCAAATGAGACGGCCCCTTGAGCAGGGGCCGGCCCAGGCCGAGGGCGAGTGCGACTAGGAGGACCTGGACCACAGCGAGGGCCGCGACCGGACCGGGAAGCCCTTTGGACCAGGTCTGGAGCATGGTGGTGCCCATCAGCTCGGTGCCGGGTTTGGTCAGGAACACCACCGGGTCGTAGTCGCTGATCAAGGTCACGAACATCAGTACCAGGCTGCTGATCAGCGCCGGGCGCAGCAGGGGCAGGGTGATGCGGCGGGTGGTGGTCCACCAGCCGGCGCCCGAGGCCGCCGACGCCCTGGCCAGCTCGGGGCTGAGCCGGGCCAGAGCCGGGGCGAGGATGATGTAGCAGAGGGTCATGTTGCGCACGCACAGGGCGATCAGCTCGCCCCACAGGCTGGTGCGGAGCATGGCCCCGGGCCAGTTGACGATGAGGAAGAGCCAGAAGAAGCCGACGCCGAAGACGATGCCGGGCGTGGCCCGCGGGTAGACCAGCAAAGCCGGCAGGGTGCGGCGCAGCCGGAACCCGGAGGCGTGCGCGATCACGGTGGCCAGGGCGACCAGGGCGACGGTGGCCAGGCTGCCGACCGCGGCCACGATCAGGCTGTCGGTGATGGCGCGGTGCAGCGTGGGGTCGGTGAAGATCTGCCGCCAGTTGTCGCCGGTCCACAGATGCCAGGGCGCCACCAGCGTGGTCAGGGACGTGACCGCCGACATCAGCGCCAGACCCAGCAGCGGGATCACCGAGGTGAACCCGACGAATGCGGCCGCTACGGCGGCGAGCGGCTTCCGCCAGCGGCCCAGCGCGATCGGGCGTGCGGGCGGGGTGGCCCGGGCGCCGGCGGTGTAGCGGGCAGAGTGGCGCAGCAGCCGTCCGCGCAGCAGCAGAATGCCGGAGGCCACCACCAGGAGCAGCACTGCGCCGGCGGAGACAACTGGCGGGTCCGGGACAGGGCTGTTGGACCAGGAGTCATACAGGTAGCTGGCGATGAACTGAATGTTCGCCGGCCGGCCGAGGAACAGCGGGATACCGAGGATCTCCAGGCTGAGCGTGAAGATCAGCAGGCCGCTGTCGAGCAGCGCGGTGCGCAGCATCGGCACGGTCACCGTGCGCAGCACCAGCAGCGTGCCGCCGCCCGAGGCGCGCACCGCGTCCTCCAGGGTTCCGTCCGCGCCCTCCAGTACCGCTTTGCACGTCAAATAGGCGATGGGCAAGGTGACCACGGCGCCCAGCGCCGACATGCCGGGAAGCGAGGTGAGATTCCAGACGGGCAGGTGCAGGTTCTTGTGCCACAGCTGGGTGAGATACCCCGAGGGCCCGTACAGCGACTCCCAGCCCACGATCAGGCCGAGCGGCGGGATGAGTAGCGGGGCCAGCAAAACCGGTCCGAGCAGACGCCGGCCGGGCAGGTCGGTACGGGTGACCAGGACCGCGAAGGCAGCGCCCAAAACGAGCGCGGCGGCGGTGGACGAGGCGGCGAAGACCAGCGTGTTGACGGCCGCGGTACGGAAGGCGGGGTCGGTGAACAGCTGCCGGTAGGCGTCGGTGCTGAAGACGCCACCGGGCAGGTAGTAGGGCTTGGACAGCAGCGACGTGTACACCAGCGGCACCAGTGGTGCCAGGGCGAGGACGGCAACCAGACCCCAGACCAGGTACTGGCCGGGAGCGGCGCCGAGGCGCCGCCGCGCAGATGGTTCCATGGACCGGCCCGCGGGTTGCCCTGTGGCGGCCGGTGACGGGAGGGCGTCAAGAGTCATGGCGGGTCAGCGGCCCAGGGCCTTGTTCCAGCGGCCGGTGATCGTCTTCTGCTGATCGACGACGCCCTGCGAGACCGGCACCAGGTAAGTCTTCGCGGCCGGCACATGCTTGGCCAGATCCGTGAGGTCGGCGGTGCAGCCGGTGGCGGGCTTGAAGCCGTTCATGGAGGCCTCCATCCCGGATGCGCACATGACCTGCTGGCCCTGCTCGCTGAAGACGAAGTCGAGGAAAAGCTGCGCGGAGGCGGGCGAGGCGGCCCCGGAGGTCTGGCTGATCAGGCGCGGGGTCAGCGGGGTGGCGTCGCTCATGTACCCGTACTTCAAAAGGCCCTTGTACTGGGGGACGACGGCCTGGGCGATGCCGCTGGACAGCCAGCCGGTGGAGGCACCGCCCTGGACCAGGTACTGCAGACCGTCCAGGCCCTCGTCGAAGGTCTTGGTGTGCGGGCCGAAGGCGTCGAGCTGGCTGTAGACGGTGTCGGCGCCCAGGATGTGGATGAGCCCGTAGACCGCCTCGTAGCCCAGCGGGTTGTCGGGCGAGTAGCTGACCAGCGAGTTGTGCGCCGGGTCGGCCTTCACGTTCGCGGCCAGGCCGGCATAGCTGGTGGGGACCTTCGCTCCCTGGACCAGCTTGGTGTTCCACGTCACCAGCACCGGGTCGGGAGACATGACATAGACGCCGTGGCCCTGGTTGGTGAACTTCGGGAACTTCTCCAGCCCCTGGGGGGTGACCGAGGCGAACAGGCCGTTGCTCTCGCCCTGCAGCACCTGCGGGATCGAGTCGGAGATCAGCAGGTCGGCGGTGCGGGCGCTCTGGGCGTGCTCGGACTGGTACTTGCTGAAGACCTGGTTGTCCGACAGTTGCGAGTAGGCGGGCTTGATCCACGGATGCGCCTTGGTGAAGGCGTCCAGCAGCGGCTTCATCACCGATGCCGGGGTGTTGCCGTACACGATCAGCCCGGACTCCTTGTGGGACCGGCTCACCAGATCGGTGACCGCCGCCGGGGAGGCCGCAGGCGACGACGAAGCCGCTGGCGTGGTCGAGCCGCTGGAGCCGCTGGCCGAGCAGCCCGCGAGAGCTGCACCCGCCACCAGTACAGCAAGGGCCAGGACAGCGGAATGGGAGGACTTGGGACGCATGACGACAACCTCTCTCCGTAGGCAATATGCTATAGCATAATGCACCTATTCGGATTTTACCTGTGGGCTGTTTGCTATGGCAGCAGACCTTGCACTGGCGACCCGCGGGTGTCAAGGGGGTGGAAACCTGAGAGTCACCGGCCACCAACCTGCCCGAAACGAGGCGCTTGCGCGAGGGTGGCCGGTTAAGCGAATCGAAAGGTTCGGCTCCCTACCTTCGGCAGGCATGAGGGGTCCGCGACGACGGGCCCGCCACTGTTGGAGGTAATGCAGTCATGCAACGCTTCGCCGCATTCGTGATGCGGCACCGGATCTGGGTAGCCGTGGCCTGGGTCGCAGTCACGGTCGTTGGGGTGTTCATAGCGCCGCAGGTGTCGGGTCGCCTCAAGAGCGGCACCACGATCAGTGCCGCGAGCTACACCGCGAACCAGGCTCTACAGAAGGAGTACGGCGGGGTCGCCGCCCGGCCCAGCGTGCTGGTGGTCGGCCTGCCCAAGGGCACCACCGTGGACAGCCCGACGGTGAAGGCGGGTCTTGCGGCCGCGGACAAGATCGCCGACAAGGTGCCGCAGGTGCGCTCCCTGTCCTACGCCAACACAGGCGACCGCTCCCTGGTCGGCACCGGCAAGACCTCCACCCTGGTGATGGTGTATCCGCCCCGTATGGGTGACCCGGTGCCGCAGCAGGTCACCGACGCCATGCGCGCGGCGATCACCCACACCGTTCCCGGGGCGCACGTGCAGGTGACGGGTGTCGAGCAGCTCAGCTCGGGCGGAGGTGCGTCCGGCGGCAGCGTGCTCAGCGAGATCCTGGTAGGCATCGGGCTCGCGCTCATCGTTCTGGCCTGGGTCTTCGGCTCCGCGCTGGCCGTACTGCCGCTGATCTCGGCCATCATCTCGGTGCTGACCATGCAGCTGGCCGTCTGGGGCCTGACCTACGCCACCAGCATCGCGATCAACCCCTCCGTGCAGTTCATCGTCGCCCTGCTGGGGCTCGGTCTGTCAATCGACTACGCGCTGCTGCTGGTCAACCGGTGGCGTGAGGAACGCGACGCGGGCGCGGATAACAAGAAGGCGGTGATCCGATCGCTGCACAAGGCCGGCCACTCCGTAGCCTTCAGTGCCCTGATCGCTTCCCTGGGGCTGTTCGCCCTGATGGTGGTGCCGGTGTCGTTCCTCCAGGGTGTGGGCGTGTCCGGCCTGTTCATCCCCTCCATCGCGGCCTTGGTCTCGCTGACCGTCGTCCCGCTGCTGCTGTCCAGCGTCGGGCCGCGCATGGACCGGATCCGGCTGCGCAAGCGCCGGAACACCGGCCCGGGCACGATGTGGACGAGCACGGCGCAGGCGATCGTGAGGCGGCCCAAGATCGCCGCCGCCGTGGGAGCCACGATCCTGGGCGTGCTGTGCGCGTTCGGGGCGACCATCAACATGAACCAGCCCGCCGTCACTTCACTCTCGTCCGCCAGCCCCGCCGAGGAGGCACTGGTCTCCTTGCAGCACGACGGCTTCCCCGCCGGGGTGCTCACCTCGGTTCCCATCGAACTGCCTGCCGGGACCGACCCCTCCGCCACGGCCGCGACGTTGCGCGCCGTGCCCTCTGTACACGGCGTCCTGGTCGCCGACACCCCCGCCTGGCGCCACACGGGCAGCTCGGTGATCGTGGGGCTGCCCAGGACTGAGGTCGGCACCTCCCACGCCGGGACCATCGTGGCGGACCTGCGTGCCGCCGCCCCGCACAACGCTCTCATCGGCGGTGAGGACGTCCAGAACACCGACATCACGCACATCTTGATCCACTGGCTGCCATTGCTGCTGGCCATCGTCGCTCTGGTCACCTTCTTGCTGCTGGCTCGCGGTATGCGCTCGCTGCTGCTTCCCGCCAAGGCTGTCGCACTCAACATCGTCTCCGTCGGCGCCGCCTACGGCGTGCTGGTGCTGATCTGGCAGCTCGGCTACGGCTCCAACAGCCTGTGGGGGATCCCCGCGACCGGGTCGATCAGCCCGCTGGTGCCGATGCTGCTGTTCGGCTTCCTCTTCGGTGTCTCGATGGACTACGAGGTGTTCATCCTGGCCCGGGTCCGTGAAGCGTTCGACCGCACAGGCGACACCAACTCCGCCGTGGTCGAAGGCATCTCCCGCACCGGACGGCTGGTCACCTCCGCCGCCCTGATCCTGTTCCTGGCCCTGCTGTCGCTGTCCTCCGCCCCCGACGTGACCATCAAGATGATGGCCACCGGCATGGCCGCGGGCGTCCTCATCGACGCCGTCGTGGTGCGCACCCTGCTCACCCCCGCCCTGGTGGTCCTGTTCGGCAGGGCCAACTGGTACCTGCCCGCCTGGGCCGCGAAGGTCCTGCGGACCAAGCCGGCGGCCGTCGCCGAGCACCGGGACCCGGGGGAAAGCGGCCACGACGACGGTCTCCTGACCCCGGCGGGCGCGCTGCCCCGGCAGCGCACCTGACGCCTCGATGCCCCCCACCCGCACCTGCACTCATCCCGTCGGCCCCAGTCCCGCGCAAAGGGCCCCCGGACCGAAGCGACACAGCGCCGGTCCGGGGGTGGGGCCTTGTGGCCTTCCAACGTCCGAATTCGGAGCCGTGACAAATGAAACTGCATCGCATCCCAGTGATCATCGCCGCCGCTCTCGCAGCGGTCGGCGCGGCCGGCACCTGCATCACTGACCAGCTCGTCGTCCACACCGCGCGGCAGCACATCACGCACGCCGTGCACCAAAGGCTCCACCCCAGCGGGGCGGTCACCGTCCAGCTCACCGACGCCCTGGCCGGCCTTAACACGCTCACCGGCACCTTCGGCACCGTCCGCATCACCGCCGACGGCGTCCATCGCGGCACTCTGGACCTGGAGAACATCACCGCCACCCTGCACGACGTCACTACCCACGGCTCTACCACCGGCGGCACCGCCACCGCCACCATCCCCTACACCGCGCTGATGGGGCACCTGGGCACCCAGGCCGCCCACGCGAGCATTGCTACGGACGGCGACGAGGTGACCCTCACCCAGAGCGCGGGCACACTCGGCCTGCCGGTGACCGTGGCTGCGCGCATCACCACCACCGCCCACAGCATCACCCTCATCCCGACCACCGTGTCTGTCCTGGGCCGGGCCCTGCCCGTCAGCGCCGTGGCCCACACACTCGGCGCAAACAGCCTGGCTGTCGGCCTCACACCCCGTACCGTCTATCTGAAAGCACTACCCGCCAGGGCACAGCTGTCCTCGGCCCGCCCAGGGCCGAGCGGTCTCGCCCTGAAACTCATCATCCCCGCCACCCACACCCTGGCCGCCACCTAAGGCTTGAACGATGCGCATCCTGGTGATCGAAGACGACGACACCCTCGGCGCCTCCCTGACCTGGGGACTGCGCGCCGAGGGCTATGCCGTCGAACTCGCCGCCGACGGCAACGAAGGCCTGTGGCAGGCCACCGAGGGCGAGTTCGACCTGATCATCCTCGACGTCATGCTCCCCGGCCTGGACGGTTACCAGATCTGCTCCCGCCTGCGCGACGCGGGCAACTGGACGCCGATCCTCATGCTCACCGCCATGGACACCGACCTCGACCAGGCCGAAGGCCTCGATCTGGGTGCCGACGACTATCTCACCAAGCCCTTCGCCTACCCGGTCCTGCTCGCCCACATCCGCTCCTTGCTACGCCGCGCCGCCACCCCACGCCCCGCCCTGCTCACCGCCGCGGACCTGACCCTGGACCCGGCCACCCGCACCGTGTACCGGGCCGGGCAGACCATCGCCCTGACGCCAGGCGAACTGTCTGTCCTGGAATACCTGCTGCGCGCGAGCGGGCGCGCCGTGCCCAAGAGCGAACTGCTCCACCACTGCTGGGACATGGCTGCGCAGACCGACCCCGCCGTCGTCGAGGTCCGTATCCACAACCTGCGCCGCAAGATCGACCAGCCCTTCACCCACCGCCTCGTCGAGACGGTCCGAGGATCGGGGTACCGCATTGACCCGCATCGCCCCTAGCCGCTCCCTGCGCCTGAGACTGACCGCGCTGGCCACCCTCGCGATCACCGTCACCGTCGCCCTGGCCACCGCCGTGCTGGTCTTCAGCGTCGTACGCGCGGTGCGCAGCAATGTCACCACCACACTTGGCGCCTACGCCGACAGCGTCGCCCGCTCCGGCAGCGACGGAACCTGGCCCCGTCCGCTGCCCCCCGCGCCCGGCGGGCTGGGAGCCTGGGCCCAGGTGGTCGACACGTCCGGCAGCGTCGTCGCCGCCACCGCGAACGTCGCCGGCCAGCAGGCCCGCTACACCGTGCCCGTAAACAGCACAACCCCGCAGCGCACTGCGGCCGCCGAGCAGTCCGACGAGCGCGTCATCGCCCAGCGCTACGTCTCCGGCCATACCCCCGTCGTCATCTACGCGGGCGGCTCCACCGAACTACTCTCCCTGCTGACCAGCGACATCCAGGGCCGCCTGCTCTACGTCCTGCCCCTGGGCCTGGCTGGTGCGGTGGGCCTGTCCTGGCTGCTGATCGGACGCACCCTGCGCCCCGTGGAACGCATCCGCGCGGAGGCCGCCGAGATCACCGCGAGCGACCTGCATCGCCGCATCCCCGAACCTGTCAGCAACGACGAGATCGGCCGCCTGACCCGCACTCTCAATTCCATGTTGGCCCGCTTGGAGTCCTCCGCCACACGCCAGCGCCGCTTCCTCGCCGACGCCTCCCACGAACTGCGCACCCCGCTCGCCGCCGTCCGCACATCCCTGGAAGTCGGCCTCGCCCACCCCGACCGCGCGCCCTGGCCCGAACTCGCCGAGCGCGCCGTCACGGAGACCACACGGCTGCAACGCCTGGTCGACCAGCTTCTGCTGCTGGCCCGCGCCGACGACGACACCCTCCTCACCCGCCGCGCCCCCCTCGACCTCACAGCCCTCACCACGGCCACGATCGACGCCGCACCCTCCCGTATCCCCATCCGCCTCGATGCCCCGCACCCGGTGGTGCTCCTCGGCGACGGCGACCAGCTCACCCGGCTGATCCGCAATCTCCTGGACAACGCCGACCACCACGCCCGCCACTGCGTCACCGTCACCGTCACCACCGAGAAGTCCGGCACCGCCGTCCTCACCGTCGCCGACGACGGCCCCGGCATCCCGCCCGAGGCCAGGGAACGGATCTTCGACCGCTTCGTCCGCCTCCAGAGCGCCCGAGCCCGCAAGCCGGGCCAGTCCACCGGAACCGGACTCGGCCTGTCCATCGCCCGGGACATCGCCACCGCCCACGACGGCACCCTCACCGTCGCCCCCGCCCACCCGGGAGATAAAGGGGACGAAGACGGTCCCGGTGCCGCCTTTACCCTTCGGCTGCCCTCCCCCACGCCACCCCAGTAGCCCGGACACGAACTGTAGAGGCACCCCCGCCAGGCCCGGAAAACCCGCACCAATCTTGATCACCAACTCCAGGCCGGGGCCTGGCCGACGATGCGGTGCGCGGTTGCCTCGCCGATCTCCAGGTGGTCCGTGGAGACTCGGCGGGTCAGCCGTTGGGCTACCCCGAGATCGACCGGGGCGAGCGGATCGGTGGTACCGATGGGCCGCCCCAACGTGAGGGTACGTTTCCTCCTTCGCGGATGGTCACGCGCCGGCTTCGACACGTCGCTGGTCACGGGGCTGGTGTGAGTCCGTGGTCGTCTGCTCGTGCTGGTCACGGGCGGTTGACGGAATTCAAGATCGTCTGCCCCGGTGATCGCGGATCCACGGGTCCCCCGGTGTGAGCGAAGCGCCTGTCCCGTACGACCCGGGCGAGAGGTGCACAGGTGGCCAGGGGTGCGGAACCGGCCCTTCGTGGGCTGATCACAGCCCGCAGGGCCGAACTGACTTCGTAGGCAGAGAAGTTGAGCCAGCAACTTCACGACGTCCGCGACGAACTGGAGGAGTTTGCCGTCGCCGAGCGGGTCGCGCGTCGGTTGGCCGAACAGCTGGACGCCGAGCCGGGGGCACTGAGACGGTTGTCTACCAGTCCCGGCCTGCAGCTGTCCACGGCCGTCCTGACCTTCCTCGGTGACCTGCTGCGCGGCGATCTGAAGAAGATCGGCTCGCGGTGGCACAAGCTCTCGCCCGGGCAGATCGCCACGATCGTCCTCGCCGTTCTCCGCCATGACCAGCGGCTTGCCGACATGGCGGGCGGCAACCGCATCTCCGCGACCACGGTGCGCCGCTGAGCAATGGAGGTGATCGAACTGCTCGCCGCGCGGCCCCGCGGCTGGACCAGGTGCTGAAGAAAGTCACGCGAAAGGGTGGCCACGTCGTTCTGATCGATTGGGCCGATCGACCGAGCCAGCTGCGTCAGACGTGCCGCTGGGGCGTCGTCGATCTTCCGGCTGGCCTTGCTCCGTCGCCCTGGCGTCCCTCCCACCTGTCTTCGGCGATGAGGTACGTAATCATCCCGGGAACGGGCTTCGTTGCCCCGGTCAACGCTGCCGCACGGGCGTTGGCGTCCTTGAAACGCATGACAACCAACGGAACAAGTCCGTTTACCGGGACTCTTGCAGAAAGCCCCGGCGTTCACGCCGGGGATGAATGCATCTCAAGACTGCTCTGACGTACGATTCAGAGCGGACGTTTTTGCTGCTCGATGTACTGGCGGACGATCGCCAACGGTGCTCCGCCGCACGACGCGGAGAAGTACGAGGGCGACCACAGGTGT
>NZ_JBICZA010000036.1:0-79584 GCF_043201585.1 Streptomyces sp. NPDC048297 | reverse complement strand
AGGGCGACCACCACGGGCCGTCACCCCGGCTCTCACCGGCATCTAACCACGAGCACCTCACTGGTGCCCGCAACAGAAAGGGTCCACCAGTGACCTCCTTCGTGCTGCCTCATGAGGTGCATGGCGACGGCGCCCACAAGGTGTTCGCCGTGCACGGCTGGTTCGCGGACCGCTCCGCCTACGCGCCCGTCCTGCCGGATCTCGACCGCGCCACGTTCACCTACGCCCTGGTCGATCTGCGCGGCTACGGCGAGGCCCACGCCGCCGTGGGCGCGTACACGACCACCGAGGCGGCCGTCGACCTGGTGGAGCTGGCGGACCGGCTGGGCTGGGACCGGTTCTCGGTGATCGGGCACTCGATGGGCGGCGCGGTGGCGCAGCGGCTGCTGTCGGTGGCCCCGCACCGGCTGCGCCGGATCGTCGGGGTCTCCCCTGTGCCCGCCTCGGGGATGCCGCTGGCCGGTGACCAGGGCGCGCTGTTCACGGAGGCGGCGCACCGGCCGGGGAACCGGCGCGCGATCCTCGACGTCACCACCGGCGGTCGCCGCCCCGCCGCCTGGCTGGACCGGATGGTGGACCGTTCGCTGGAGCGCAGCGACGCGAAGGCGTTCCGGGCCTGGCTCGACTCCTGGGCGGGTGACGACTTCCGCGCGGACGTCGAGGGCAGCGAGGTCCCGGCGCTGGCGGTGGCCGGGGAACTCGATCCGGCGCTGTCCCCGGCGCTGATGCGGCAGACGTGGATGTCCTGGTATCCGCGCGCCGAACTGGTGACGCTGCCGTGCGCCGGGCACTACGCCATGGACGAGACGCCGTTGGAGCTGGTCTCGGTGGTGGAGGACTTCCTGCGGGCGGACCCGGCCGGCGCCGACCCCGCCGACCCCGACCCCGCCGACGCCGACTCCGCCAGTGCAGGCCCCGCCGGCGCGGGCGAGCCGGCGTGAGCGTGCCCCGGACCCGCCCGGTGCCCGATATCTTCGACCCGCGCCGGTACGCCGCCGGGGTGCCCTACGACGACTACCGGCTGCTGCGCGACGAGCATCCCGTGGCCTGGCAGGACGAGCCGGAGGTGCTGGGCTGGCCGGCCGGACCCGGTTTCTGGGCGGTGACCCGGCACGCGGACGTGGTCCGGGTGCTCAAGGACGCGACGGCGTACTCCTCCTTCGTCGGCGCGACCCAGATCCGCGACCCCGACCCGGACGACCTGCCGTTCATCCGGCGCATGATGCTCAACCAGGATCCGCCGGGGCACGGCCGGCTGCGGCGGCTGGTGAGCCGGGCGTTCACACCGGGTCGCGTCGACCGGTTCGCGGCCGTCGCCCGCGACCGCGCGCGCACCCTGCTCGCGCAGGCCGTCGAGCGTGCCCGCACCGGTGACGGCACGGTCGACCTGGTGACCGCGGTCACCGACGAGTACGCCCTGCTCAACCTGGCCGATCTGCTCGGGGTGCCGGAGAGCGACCGGCGGCTGCTGCTGCGGTGGACGCAGCGGGTCATCGGCTACCAGGACCCGGACGAGGCCGGCCCGGCGGTGCGGGACGAGGCGGGCAGGCCGGTCAATCCGCGCTCGCCCGCGATGCTGCGGGACATGTTCGCCTATGCCCGGCAGCTGGCGGACCACAAACGACGCCAGCCGGGCGACGACATCATGACGACCCTCGCCCACGACGGCGAACTCGCCCCGGCGGAACTGGAGATGTTCTTCTTCCTGCTCACCGTCGCGGGCAACGACACGGTGCGCGGCGCGGCTCCCGGCGGGCTGCTGGCGCTGGCCGAGCATCCGCGGGCGTACGAGCTGCTGCGCGCGGGGAAGGTGGATCTGCCGTCGGCTGTCGAGGAGTTGCTGCGCTGGCATCCGCCGGTGCTGACCTTCCGCCGGACGGCCGCGCGGGACACCGAGCTGGCGGGAAGCCGGATTCGGGCGGGCGACAAGGTCGTGGTGTTCCACGCCTCCGCCAACCGGGACGAGCGCGTCTTCACGGCACCGGACCTGCTGGACCTCGCCCGCACCCCGAATCCGCACGTGTCCTTCGGGGACGGCCCGCACGTGTGCCTGGGCGCCCACTTCGCGCGGCTTCAGCTGAGGCTGCTCCACGAGGAGGTGCTGCGCGCGCTGCCCGCGCCGCGTCTCGCCGGGCCGCCGCAGCGCCTCGTCTCCAACTTCATCAACGGCATCAAGTCACTTCCCGTCCGGGCCGTTTGACGGGTTGACCTGGATCAGGGCGTGCGTGCCACCGGTGCGCCAGCCCTGCCCCTGCCCCTGCGCCGCGTCCAGGGCCGCCTCGGTGGACGCGGAAAGGCCGGTGATCACGTCGGACTTGAGGGTGCGCAGGGCGGCGACCGGGCCCGGGAAGTAGCCGGTGACGTCCGCGAAGGGCGTGGTGGGCGGCCACATCCGGTCGCCCACCAGGCGGCGGTAGTTGAGGTCTCCCTTGACGATCGTCAAGGTGGCGGAGGCGAACTCGGCGCGCAGGTCGTCCGGCATGTCGGCGTACGGCAGCGGGGCGGCGGCGAAGGGGTGGGCGCGCACGGTGAGACGGCCGTCGGCCATCGCCGACCAGAGCAGCGCGCCGTGGGCGCCGGCCGCGCCCCGCGCCGCCCGGAGCCGGCTCAGCGCGTCGACCACGTCGCAGACCGTGGCGTCGGAGACGTAGTACGGGTACGGCTTGACGTGCAGGACCGCGCGGGTGATCCGGCCCTCGGCGAGAAGGTGGGCGATCAGCAGCAGGTCGGGGACGAGTTCGCGGCCGGCGTTGTCCGCGACCAGGCAGAGCGTGCCGGCGCCGGTGGGCGGCAGCAGCGACCAGAGGGTGTCGCTGTCGTCGGCGACCAGGCCGGGTGCCGGTTCGTGGTCCGCGGCGCCGCCGGCGGAGAGACGGAAACCGAGGTCGGCGCGGTTGCCCCACAGTGAGCCGTGCAGCAGGGCGCGGTCCCGCTCGCGCACCGGCCGCTGCTGGAGGGCGTCGAGCGCGGCGAGTTCCTCGTCGGTCTGCGGGGAGTCGAGTTCGGCGCGTTTGAAGGGGCGGAAGGGGTCGATGCCCTGCCAGGCGCCCGGCCGGAGGTGATCGACGGCGTCGAGCAGCCGCCGGTAGAAGTAGCTCTCGGACCAGAGCCAGGCCACGTCGAACCAGGACTGTCCGGCGTAGGAGCGCAGCCCCCACTCCTGCCAGCGGTCCCGGTCGCCCGCGTCCTCGGGCAGCGGTTCGATCACGCCTTCGGTGCAGCTCTTCAGCAGCTCGTCCAGCGCGCGGTGCTGCCCGGGGCCGTACGGGAAGGCGTCCCGCACCTGCCGGATGATCGCGGGGTGCCGCTCGGCCAGCACGCTGTGCGGGAACGAGCCGGGGTCGTTGCCGAGGATCACGGGCGCGTGGGGGGTGTCGGGCGCGAGGGGCATGGCCGTCACCGTATCGCGCGCCGTCACCGGTCAGCCGGTTCTGATCTCCCGTTCGAGCTGCGTGGCGAGGGTCAGGTAGCGGGGCCTGCGGTGCACCGGGACCAGGCCGCGGATCATCAGGATCCACATCTCGACGACCCGGCGGGGCAGTCGCCCGACCGGTTCGAGGGAGCGGCCGGCGACCCGGGTGCCGACGAAGAAGCAGACGAGGGAGTGGGCGACGACGGCGACGTCGATGTCGGCGTGCACGTCGGTCTCCTTGACCGCCCCGTGGAACTTGCGGGTGGCGAAGTCCTGCCACTCGGTGAAGGGGTGCCGCAGTGGCGCCCGTACGGCGATGTCGGCGGTGGCGAGGCGGAGTCCGGCGCGCGGCACCGGGTCGTCCACGGCGAGCCGGGCGATCCCGAAGGTGGTGCGCATCAGGGCTTCCAGCGAGGAGCAACCTCGGGCCTCGACGTCGGCGACCAGGCGCTGCGCGGCCGCGGCCTGGAGTTCCAGTATCGCGTGGGCCAGGTCCTCCTTGGCGGCGAAATGGAAGTACAGGGCGCCCTTGGTGACCTTCGCATGGCCGACGATGTCGCTCAGACTGGTGGATTCATAGCCTTGGCGGTCGAACAGGTCGGCGGCGGCCGCGATGATCGTTGCCCGGGTCTGCTCAGCGCGTAACTGCCTCGCCATCGACCGACCCCTCTCTCATCCCACTAACGAACGGGACACGCGGTTTGTTTTCACTGCCTGCATACGATAACTCACCGATCGGCAGCGGGAGTCGGTTTGGCCGCGTGAAAATCCGGCACCTGTCAGGGGCAGTTCGGGCCCTGCGGCTCAGCCGGTACGGGGCTGTCGCGCGACGGATCCGGCGGGGCGGGGGCACTTGCGGGTGCACTCACGGGGCGCACAACAAAACCGCAGGACCGGTCTGTGACCCCCGCGCACGCGACGGGCGGCGCCGCCGCGGTGCTGGTGCTCACGCGGGGGCGCCGCCCTCGTACGGCGACTACTGAGACTTCTGCGGCTCGTGCAGTTGGTGCGGCCGGTGCCACTCCTGCGGCTGGTGCGGGACCGGGAAGCCGGTCAGGGGTGGTCAGTTGACGAAGACCGGGGCGCCCGCGTCGGTGACAGGGGCGTACTTGGCGCTGAAGAAGCCGCTGGCGGGGCAGAGCGAGGAGCCGGAGCTCTTGGTGAACTGCTGGTTGGTGAAGGTGATGCTGTTGTCCGCGTTGGACGCCTGCGCCGTCAGGCTCGGGGCCTGGTAGACGCAGGTGATGCTGCCCAGGAGGGTGCGCAGCTTGCCGGTGGCCTGGATGGCGGAGCCGCTGGGCGGTGTCACCGTGAGGGTGCCGCCGGAGGTGATGGTCGCGCCGTAGGGCAGGTTGTTGATCGTGATGCTGTCGACGCCCGTCACACCGGTGATGTTGCTGGTGCAGTTGGCGAGGGTGTGCGCGGTGACCGACTCGGTCGCGGTGCCCGGCGCGGTGGGGTTGCCGGTCACACTGGCCGTGAACTGGGACGACGTGCACCTCACGCCACTGGTGCTGGTGGCGCTGGTGTAGAGCGTGGCGGCGGTGCCGGTGGCCAGCGGTGCGACGAGGGTGTCGCCGTCCGCGACGGCGGTGCCGCCGGCGGCGCCGGTGGTCAGGACGGCGCCGCTCGCCGAGGCGGGGACGGCCGCGGCCACCGTGAGGGCGGTGACGGTGCCGGCGAGGGCGAGGAGGGTGCGCTTGCGCATGGGGGTGCCTCTCTTCCGAGGTGGGGGGACAGAGGTGAGATGTGGGGGACAGAGGTGAGACGTGGGGGGTGCGGCGGCGCCGGGCGCGGCGGAGCACGGCCCGGGTCGGAAGCGACCGTGCCGGTGCCGCGATGATGCGAAGCGGTTGCCGGCGGCACGGACGAACGGTGCCGCGGGCAGGTGATCCGGTGCGGAGAGCGATGCCGAGCGCTTGCGGAAGAAGGCCGGGAAAGCGGCCGATGCCGCTCGGCGGATCCGGCGCCACGGATCCGGGGAAACAGGGGAAGTTGTAGACCCACGCAACCATCAACGTCAAGGCATTGTAAGGGAGTTGATGCGTCGGGCACCGATCGCGCCACCCCTTGCGGACCGCTCCGGGATCACCCGCGCACATCCGACACCCTATTTTCACCATCACCTTGACCGCCCTGTGTAACCGGCGGTAACTTCCACGAAACGCTACTGCCGCGTAACGAGAAAGCCCTTGCATCCGCCGGGAGTGCGAGGAGGCGTCCGCGGCAGCCGCTGTCCGCGCCAGGACACAGCGCCACCTGAAGCCCCATCCGCATTCGTCCATGCCTCTGGGAGCAGCCATGGCCTCGTCCCCGGACGTCCCGTCCGCCGAGAACACCCCCGAGAACCCCGACAGCGGTTCTCCGTCCGACGCCTCAGCCGAGTCCGGGGCCGCCGCCGAGTCCGAGGCCCCGGCGCGGTCCGGGCCCGCCGCCGGCGGCGCGGGACGCGGACGCGTCCGGCTGCGCCGGACCGCCGTGATGGCCGTACCCGCCACCCTCGTCGCCGCGGGCCTCGCGATCCTCACCGCGCAGGGGGCGCTGGGTGTGCAGTTCGCCATCTCCGGAATGGCGTTCACGGTCACCGCGAAGGACCTGAACGGCACCGGCTTCGAGCAGTTCGGCGGACTCGACAACATGGCGGAGAACAGCCCGAACGCCGGTGACACGGGCGGCCAGGTACTGGTGGTCACCTCCGCGATCAAGGACGCCACGCTCGACAAGCTGTGCCAGAGCGTCGACCTCGGCGGCACCAACCTGCTCATCACCGCGGGCACCGACGACCACAAGGTGACCGCGAGCGACCTGACCACCGACTCCACCGAGCTGTCGGGCGACGCGGAGTTCGACAACATCGAGATCGGCAACGACGCGAGCACGCTGACGAAGGCGAACGCCAAGGGCCCGATCGGCGTCTTCAGCCAGCAGGCCGACACGGTGCACATCGCCAACCTGCGGCAGACCAACTACGCCACCACCGCTGGCGTGTTCAAGCTGCCCGGACTCAAGCTGCGCTTCAGCGACTCGGGTTGCTGAGCGGATGCCCGAGCGCGCACGCAGGGAGCTGAGGCCCGCCTTCCGCGACTGGCGGGCCCGCCGGCCCTTCTGGGGCGGGCTGCTGCTCGCTCTGGGCGGCGGCGAGATCCTGCTCACCGAGAAGGCCTCGCTGAAGGTCGTCATGCACATCGGCATGCAGGGCCTGGCCGGCTATCTGCTGCCCGCCCTGATGGTACTGCTCGGCCTGCTGATCCTGTTCAGCCCCGCCCAGCGGCTGTTCTACTCCCTCACCGGCATCCTGGTCTCCCTGGGCACCTGGCTCACGTCCAACCTGGGCGGCTTCTTCGTCGGCCTGCTCCTGGGCGCCGTCGGCAGCTGCCTCACCTTCGGCTGGCTGCCCGACCAGGAACCCCAGGTCTCCGCCGACCGGGAACCCCCGGTCTCCGCGGGAGAACCGGCCTGAGACACCGCGTGTGCCCCCGGTTTCCTCCCGGTCTCCAGGGGCACACGCGTCGTCCGCTCCGGTCAGTCGAGGCCGGCCGACTTCAGCCAGGCCTTGGCGACGTCCAGCGGGTCCTTGTGCTGCGACTGCACCTGGGTGTCCAGGTCCCGCAGGGTCGCCGTGTCCAGCTTGGCGGAGACGGCGTTGAGCGCGTCCACACCCTTGCTGGGCAGGGCGCTCTTGTTCACGAGAGGCTGGACGTTCTGGAACCCGAAGAGGCTCTCCGGGTCCTGCAGGACGACGAACTTCTCCTTGGCGATGACCGGGTCCGTGCTGAAGATGTCCGCGGCCTGCACGGCGTTCTTCGTCAGTGCCGTCTGGGTCAGCGGGCCGCCCGCGTCCAGCGCCTTGAAGGACTTGAACTGGAGCCCGTACACGTCCTTCAGGCCCACCAGGCCCTGCTGGCGGGCCTGGAACTCCGGCGAGGCTCCGAAGACCAGGTCCTTCGCGACGTCCTTCAGGTCCGCGATGGAGGACTTCTCGGTGAGCCCGTACTTCTTCGCGGTCGCCGCGTTCAGCGTGACCGAGTCCTTGTCCTCGGCGGGAGAGAGGTCCAGCAGGGTCAGCTTGGAGTCCAGCTTGGCCGTGATGGCGGAGGTGGTCGCCTCGGCCGTCTTCGGGGCGGCCTTCGGGTCGAGGTACGCCAGCAACGCGCCGTTGTACTCGGGCAGGACGGATACCGAGCCGTTCTTCAGCAGCCCGTAGGTGGTCTCGCGGCTGCCGATGTTCGGCTTGTATTCGACCTTGATTCCCTTGGCCTTGAGTGCCTCGCCGTAGATGTCCGCGAGCAGGATGCTCTCGGCGAAGTTGTTGGATCCGACGACTACGGTGTCGCCGCTTGCCTTCTTGTCCGTCAGAGGGTTGGCGTTGTCGTCGGAGGAGTTACAGCCCGTCAGCAGCGCCGTCGCCGCCGCGAGCGCGACCACTGCCGCGCCTCGGTTCCTCCGGATGGGCCTGCTGATACGGTTCGTGGAAGTCACTCACTGATCCAATCCAGCCAGTAATTCGGCAGTCAAGTGCCGGCAGGTCACCGATTGGCCTCGATGCACGTGGACGCACGCGTAGTTGGCCGCACGGAGCCCACTCGTCAGGTGCCTCGCCGTACCCCCGGCGACACCGCGAGGCGGCCCACCGCCCAGAACACGAGGAGGGTCGCGAGCGCCAACCCGGCGACCAGGGTGGCGCCGCCGACGACCTTCTCGTAGTTCCTCTGGTAGAGGCCGTCGATGATGTAGCGGCCGAGGCCGCCGAAGCTGACGTAGGCCGCGATGGTGGCCGTGGAGACGATCTGGATGGCCGCCGTGCGCAGCCCGCCGAGGATCAGCGGGAGCGCGACCGGGATCTCCACCTGGAGCAGGATGCGCGGCTCGGGCATCCCGAGGCCCCGGGCCGCGTCCACCGGGGACGGGTCGACGGAGCGGATCGCCTCGTAGGTGGTGACCAGGATCGGCGGTACGGCGAGCACCACCAGCGGGATCATCACCGGCAGCGTGCCGAACCCGAGCCAGATGAACATCAGCACCAGCAGACCGAAACTGGGCAGGGCGCGGGCGGCGGTGGCGATCAGCGCGAGGGCGTTGCCGCCGCGCCCGAGATGGCCGGTGACCAGGCCGACGGGCAGGGCGATCAGGGCGGCGAGGGCGAGGGCCTCCAGCGAGTACCCGACGTGTTCCAGCAGGCGGGTGGGGATGCCGTCGTAGCCGTGCCAGTGGGAGCTGTCGGTGAAGAAGGCGCGGACGAAGTCCAGGATGTTCACCGGGTGGCACCTTTCTTCGGCATCCAGGGGGTCAGCAGCGTCCGGACGAGGACCAGCGCCGCGTCGACGAGGATGGCCAGGACCGCGGTGGTCAGCACGGAGTTCACGGCGAGCGCGGGCCGGTGGTAGAGGTTGGCGTCGTTGAGCAGGTTGCCGAGGGCGCCCTGGTTGCCGATGAGCATGCCGACGCTGACCAGGGAGATGCTCGACACGGTGGCCACCCGCAGGCCCGCGAAGATGGCGGGTACGGCGATCGGCAACTGCACCTGGAGATAGCGCCGTACGGGCCCGAAGCCCATGGCCTGGGCCGCGGCCAGGGTCTCCGGCGGCACGGAGCGGACGCCGTCCACGATCGACGGGACCAGCACCACCAGGCTGTACACGGCGAGCGGGATCATCACCGTCGTCTCGCTCTGGCCGGTGTAGTCGATGAGGACGACGAAGAAGGCCAGCGAGGGGATGGCGTACAGCACGGTGGTGACGCCGAGGACGGGCGGGTACAGCCAGCGGAAGCGGACGCAGAGCTGGGCGACGGGCAACGAGACGAGGAGCCCGGCCAGCACCGGCAGCAGCGCCTCACGCAGATGCAGGCCGATCAGCCCGAAGTAGCTCTGCTGAAGGTCACTGGGCAGATCGAAAAAGCCGTTCATCGCCCGGCCTTCGCATCCTGCTGCTCCCCGGAACGCCCACCGGCCTCCGTACCCCCGCCGGCCCGTCCCTGACTCCCGGCGCCCGACTCCGGACTCCCGGCGTCCGACTCCGGGCTCCCGGCGATCCGGCCCTCGCTCCCAGCGGCCGACTCCCCACTCCCAGCGGCACGGTCCTCGCTCCCGGCGACCGGCTCTTCGCCCCCGGCAGCCAACTCCCCGCTCCCAGCGGTCCGGTCCTCGCCCTCGGCAGCCGGCCTCCCTCCCCCAGCGGCCCGCTCCTGCGTATGCGCTGTGCGGATCGCCGCTCCGATGGTCTGCTGGGAGACGACTCCCACGGCGTGGCCCTCGTCGTTCACGGCTACGGCCCAGCCGGTCGGTGAGAGTACGGCTCCGTCGAGCGCGGTGCGCAGCGAGTCGCGGCCGGGTACGAACGGCCGTCCGTGCGGCAGCAGTCGGTCGCGGTCGATGGCCCTGGCGGTGAACTGGTCCGGCTCGCCCCAGCCGAGGGGGGTGCCGTCGGCGTCCGTGACGAGGAGACCGGGGACGGCATCGGCGGCGCCGCGCGCGGCGAGCGTGTCGGCGTCCGCGTCGATCGGGACGACGAGGTCGGTCCGCAGCTCCAGTTCGTCCGACGGGAAGAAGGAGAGCCGGCGGATGCCCCGGTCGGCGCCGAGGAAGTCCTCCACGAAGAGGTCGGCGGGCGCGCTGAGCAGTTCGGCGGGCGGGGCGAACTGGGCGAGCCGGCCGCCGGTGCGCAGCACCGCGACCATCGTGCCCAGCTTGACGGCCTCGTCGATGTCATGGGTGACGAAGACGATGGTCTTGCCCAACTCCTCCTGGATGCGCAGAAGTTCGTCCTGGAGCCCCTTGCGCACCACGGGATCGACGGCGGAGAAGGGTTCGTCCATGAGCAGCACCGGCGGGTCGGCGGCCAGGGCGCGGGCCACGCCGACGCGCTGCTGCTGACCGCCGGAGAGCTGGTACGGGTACCGCGCGGCGAGCGCCGCGTCGAGGCCGACCCGCTCCATCAACTCCCCGGCCCGCTCACGCGCCTTCTTCTTGTTCCAGCCCAACAGGCGGGGGACGGTGGCGATGTTGTCGAGGATGGTCCGGTGCTGGAAGAGTCCCGCGTTCTGGATGACGTAACCCATCGACCGGCGCAGGGAGTTGACGGGCTGGTCCCTGATGTCCGCGCCGTCCAGGAGGACGCGGCCATCGGTGGGCTCCACCATCCGGTTGATCATCCGCAGGGTCGTCGTCTTGCCGCATCCGGAGGGGCCGACGAGGACGGTGATCGCACGGTCCGGTATCTCCAGGGACAGTCCGTCGACCGCCACCGTGCCGTCCGGGTACCGCTTCGTGACTTCTTCTATCCGTATCAAAACGCCGCGTACCCTTCGGGTTTGGCAGGTTTCTGCCTGCTTTCGGCCATGGTTCGGGGTGCGGAGGCCGTTGCGGGCCGAGTCTAGACCGCTTGTGTTGCCGCACTTCGGCGGCCGTGTGGCGGGTCCGTGCGGGCCCGCGCACAGGAGGGCGGGGCCGATCGCGCTACGGCGCCGGGGCCACCCTGGCAGCTACGTCGCCGGAGTCACCCGCGCCGCCTCGTCGTCCTCCGCTCCCGGGGCCGGCGGCCTGGCGTGCGGGCGGGCGGCGAGGACGGCCACGTCGTCCTCGGCGTGCCGGGCGTCCAGGCGCGTGAGGATGGTGTCCAGCAGGTCGTCGATGTGAAGGCCCGGAGTGAAGCGGAGGGTGGACAGCCGGGCCAGGGAGTTGTCGATGTCCTCGCCCCGGTGTTCCACGAGCCCGTCGGTGAACAGCACCAGCGTCTGCTCGGGCTCCAGCGTCGCGGTGGCCGACTCGTACCCGCCGAACCCGGTGCCGAGCGGCGGGCCGACCGGCACGGGCAGCACGGAGGCCTCGCCGTCCTGGGTGATCAGCACGGGCGGCAGATGCCCGGCGCTGGCCAGGGTGAGCTGGCCCCGGCCGGGGTCCACGCGGGCCAGCAGACAGGTCGCGGGCCTGCGCTCGGCCTCGCCTGAGGCGATGTCGTCCATCTGCCGCAGCACCCGGTGCGGGGGCAGCTCGGAGGCGGCGATGTAGCGCAGCGAGGACCGGTAGGCATTCATGTCGACGGCGGCCTCCAGGCCGTGCCCCATGACGTCGCCGACGACCAGCAGAGTGCGGCCGAAGTGCAGCCGCACGGTCTCGCACCAGTCCCCGCCGACCAGCGCGCGCTGCCCGGCGGGGAGGTAGCGGACCGCGACGTCCAGGTTCGGGTGCGGCCGGCCGGGCTCCGCGAGCAGGGCCCGCTGCAGGTCACCGGCGGTGCCGCTGATCTGCTCGTAGGCCCGCACTTCCCGGATGTGGGAGGCGGCGCGCTCGGTGAGCAGGGCGATCAGCTCGGCTTCGGGCGGGCTGTACGGCACCCCGTCCCGCGCCCAGACCAGCACGCCGTACTGGTCGTCCCCGCTGGCCAGCGGGAGACAGAGCGCGGTGCGGGTGGCGGCGCCCGCGTACTCGATCCAGGGCCGCGCCTTCTCGTCAAGCGTGGGCGTGGCCGTCTCCCGGGCCACCGCGGCGGCCCACCGGACGTCGGGCAGCAGTGCGGGGTCGCCGACGATCTGCTGGTACTCCGAGACGGTGTGCCCGGTGCGCCGTACGACCGCGGCGGCCCCGCCGACCAGCCGTACGACCGCACGGGCCAGCTCGGCGCGGGCGGCTTCCTCGTCGGGCTCGGTCCCTATGCCGGCCGCGGCGGTCCGCAGGGCGCCCAGCCAGGCCGCCGCATCCTCGGACGCGTCCTGTTCCGCCCGTCGGTGGTTGCCGACGGGCAGGGGCCCACGGCGGGCCAGGATCCAGCGCGCGACACCCATCACCCTCACAGAATCTCAAACCGGAGCGTGCACGGCAGCAATCTCACCGGCCCCTCACACCCCGGCCGCCCCATGAGCCCCCGGAGCCCCAGGGCAATCAGGCCTGCTTCGGCTCCAGCCGCAGCGAGATGCTGTTGATGCAGTAGCGCTGGTCGGTCGGGGTGGCGTAACCCTCGCCCTTGAACACGTGCCCCAGGTGCGAGCCGCACCGGGCGCAGCGGACCTCGGTGCGGACCATTCCGTGCGAGCGGTCCTCGATCAGTTCGACCGCGTCGGTGTCCTTCGGGTCGAAGAAGGAGGGCCAGCCGCAGTGCGACTCGAACTTGGTGTCCGAGGTGAACAGCTCGGCGCCGCAGGCGCGACAGGAGTACACGCCCGTGGTCTTGGTGTCGGTGTACTCACCGGTGAAGGCCGGCTCGGTGCCGGCCTGGCGCAGTACCCGGTACTCCGCGGGCGTCAGCTCCGCACGCCACTGCTCGTCCGGCTTCTCGACGTCGTACGACATGACTCTCAGCCCCTCAGTTCTGTGACAGGCGATCCAGGATCCGTGGGCCCAGGTCGGTCACGTCGCCCGCGCCCATGGTGAGAACGAGATCGCCGGGCTTCGCCATTCCCGCGATCGCCTCGGGGATCTCCGCCTTGTCGGACACGGCCGTGACGTCGGCGCCCGCGGCGCGCGCGGCGTCGATGATCAGCTCGCTGGTCACCCCGGGGATCGGGTCCTCGCGGGCCGGGTAGATGTCGAGCACCACGGAGGCGTCGGCGAGGGCCAGCGCCTGCCCCATCTCCTTGCCCAGTTCCTGGGTGCGGGAGAACAGGTGCGGCTGGAAGACGACGAGGATCCGGGCGTCGCCGGCGGCGGCCCGCATGGCCTCCAGGTCGGCGGTCATCTCGGTCGGGTGGTGGGCGTAGGAGTCGATCACCTGGACGCCGGCCGCCTCGCCCTTGAGCTGCAGGCGCCGCTTGACGCCGGTGTAGGCGGCGATCGCGGGCGCCAGCTCGGCGGCCGGGATGCCGAGGGCGACGCCGGCGACGAGCGCGGCGACGGCGTTGTGCGCGTAGTGCCGACCGGGGACGGAGACCGTGAAGGTCAGCTCCTGCCCGTCCAGCACCACGGTGACCTGGCTCTTGAGCCCCTGCGGCACGACGGACAGGACCCGCACGTCGGCGTCCTCGGCCGCCCCGTACGTCACGGTCCGCACCGAACCGCCGAGCCGGCGGGTCAGCTCGCGGGCGCCCTCGTGGTCGGCGGAGATCACCAGCGTGCCGCCGGGCACGATCTTCCCGGCGAAGGTCTCGAAGGACTCGTAGATCTCGTCCATCGACGCGTAGTTCGCGTGGTGGTCCAGCTCGACGTTGAGGACGATGGCGACCTCGGGCGCGTACGTGTGGAAGCTGCGGTCCGACTCGTCCGCCTCGGCGACGAAGATCTCGCCCTCGCCGTGCTGCGCGTTCGAGCCGGGCGCGTCCAGGTCGCCGCCGATGGCGTACGACGGCGCGAGGCCCAGCTCGCCGAGGGAGACGGCGAGCATGGAGGTGGTCGTGGTCTTGCCGTGCGTGCCCGCCACGGCGATCGGGCGCAGCCCCCGCATCAGCGCGGCCAGCGCGTCGGACCGGTGCACCACCGGGATCCCGAGTTCGGCGGCGCGGACCAGCTCCGGGTTGTCCTGCCGGATCGCGGACGACACCACGACACAGCCGGCGTCGTCCGCCAGGTGCCCGGCGGCGTGCCCGATGTGCACGCTCACGCCGAGCGCCCGCAGCGCCTCGGCGGTCGCCGAGTCCTTGGCGTCGCTGCCCGCCACCTTCGCACCACGCTGCGCGAGGATCTTGGCGATGCCCGACATCCCGGCTCCGCCGATGCCGATGAAGTGCGGTCGGTCCATGGCGGCAGGAAGGCCGGGTGCCATGTGGTTCTCCCCAAGATTCCGGTACGAGGCTGAGCGGGCCTAGCCTATGCGCTGAGGCACCGGGCTCCTCGCAACGAGGGCGAGCGCCGCTTGCCCGAGGGGCGCGGGGAACCGCGCGGGCAACCAGGACGGACCCGCACCCGCCGACGCCACCGCACCCACACCGGCACCCGCACCCGCACCCGCACCCGCACCCGCACCCGCACCCGCACCCGCCGGCGCTCCCCGGACCGCGCGGCGATCAGGCCTTGCTGTGCGAGAAGAGCTTCAGCACCGGCACCCCCACCCTGTGCCGCGCCCGCGACGCCCAGTCCCGGTGGAAGAACTCCTCCACATAGTGCGGATCGGTCAGCACGATCACCTCGTCCGCCCCCACCTCGGCGACCAGCCCCTTCAGCGCGTCCAGCGGATGGTCCTCGACCAGCCGCCCCTGCGCCTGGCTTCCCGCCGCCCGCAGGGCCTGCACGGAGACGTCCAGCGCCTGCTCCCCCATGCTCCGCGCCGCCTGCCCCTCCGGTGTCCCGCCCTCGTGGACGGCTTCGTCGAGTTCGCCGAGCGCGATGTCGTCGATGGCCCGCAGCAGGCGGTCCGCCTGGTCGCCGCGCGGCTGGAGCAGCACGTGGAAGGCCACCTGCTCGTCTCCGTGCAAGGTGGTGACGAACTCCACGTCGGCGGACGTCAACGCCTTCTCGATCATCAGAACGCTTGTGAACACCCGCGCCTCTTCTCCTTGAGGGGCCCGTCGGACCCGCTGTCCTCATAGGCCCGGTCAGACCTGAGGAAACCATCCTGCCCCGTGATCGCACGGGTACTGCCGGACTAAGTGTGCCCGCCGGACATTAAACGGAACGACAGATTCCGCTGTTTCAGGTGCGCCGGTAACGACCGAACAGAAATCCGTCCTCTTCCAGCAGGAACGCGAGTTCGAAGCGGCGCGGGACCGTCACCGACGGCCCCCCGGCGATCCGCTGCGCGTCCCCCGCGGTGAGCGTCGGCGAGAGGGTCAGGCACAGCTCGTCCAGCAGACCCGCCGCCACCAGCCGGCCGAGCAGCCGGGGGCCGCCCTCGGTGAGCTGCCGGGTGTGGCCAAGGCCGGTGAGGGCGGCCACCGCGCGGGCGGGGTCGACGGCCGTGCCGTCACCGGCGACGATCACCCGGGCGCCGGCCCGCTCGGCCGCGGCGACCCGGTCCGCGGGCGCGGCGGCGCCGGTCAGGATGAGCGTGGGCACCAGGGGCGAGGTGAACAGCGGCAGCGAGAAGTCCAGGTCCAGGCCTTCGGTGACGATCGCGATCGCCGGTACCGGGCCCTGCCCCGCCGCCTTGCGGGCCTCGGCGGCGTCCGCGCGCTCGCGTGCGGGCCGGTACCCCTCCTGCCGAACCGTTTCCGCGCCGACGAGGACGACGTCCGCGAGCGCCCGGAGCGTGCCGAAGATCCGCATGTCGGCGGCCGAGGAGATGGCCTGGGAGCGCCCGTCGTGCTGGGCGGCGCCGTCCAGCGTGGAGACCATGTTGGCCCGCAGCCAGGACCCGGGACCGCCGGGGGCGGGCTCGGGGTAGGCGTAGGCGGCGGCCAGCTCCGCGAAGGTCCACTCCCGGCCCTCCGCGAAGGTCCACTCCCGGCCCTCCGCGAAGGTCCGCTCCCGCCCCACCCCCTCGCCTCGCGCACCCTCACCGGAGACCTCGGCTGCTGTCTCACCGGGGGCCCCGGCTGCTGTTTCGTACGTCACAGGGAACAGGCGTCGCATTCTGGCAGTGTGACACGGCGCTTAGCATGGGTAACCGTGTCGTCCTCCACCACCGCCTCCGGTCCCGCTCCCCTGACCGACGCGGGCCCGCTGTCCCTGTGCGAGCGCGAGCCGCGCGTCCCCGCCGACCGCCTGGTCGCCGAGATGGTGCCGCCGCCGCGGTTCGACTCGGTGCGCTTCGCCACCTACATCCCGGACCCGAACCAGCCCAGCCAGAGCGAGGCCGTCCAGGTCCTGGACGGCTTCGCGGCCGGGCTCGGCGGCGCGCACGCCTCCGGCACCGGCAAGCGCGGCTTCTTCGGATTCGGCCGGGCGAAGGCCCCCAGGACGCCCGCCGGCCCGCGCGGCGTCTACCTCGACGGCGGCTACGGCGTCGGCAAGACCCACCTGCTCGCCTCCCTCTGGCACGCCACCCCGGCCGAGCCCTCCCGCAAGGCGTTCGGCACCTTCGTGGAGCTGACCAACCTGGTGGGCGCCCTCGGCTTCCAGCAGACGGTGCAGACGCTGTCCGGGCACAGCCTGCTGTGCATCGACGAGTTCGAGCTGGACGACCCGGGGGACACCGT
This sequence comes from Streptomyces sp. NPDC048297, assembly GCF_043201585.1. Classification (NCBI taxonomy): domain Bacteria; kingdom Bacillati; phylum Actinomycetota; class Actinomycetes; order Kitasatosporales; family Streptomycetaceae; genus Streptomyces; species Streptomyces sp. NPDC048297. The sequence goes on along the minus strand of NZ_JBICZA010000036.1, from coordinate 63,173 downwards.
GCTCGTCTCCACCCTGCTCGGCAAGCTGGTCGACGCCGGTGTCGCGCTCGCGGCCACCTCCAACACGCTGCCCGGCAAGCTGGGCGAGGGCCGGTTCGCCGCCGCCGACTTCCTGCGCGAGATCCAGGGCCTGTCCGCCCACTTCCGCCCGCTGCGCATCGACGGCGAGGACTACCGCCACCGCGGCCTGCCCGAGGCCCCGGCACCCTTCTCCGACGAGCAGGTGACGAAGGCGGCGTACACGACCGACGGCGCCTCGCTCGACGACTTCCCGCATCTGCTGGAGCACCTGGCCCGGGTGCACCCGAGCCGCTACGGCGCCCTCACCGACGGGGTCAGGGCGGTGTGCCTGACCGATGTACGGCCGGTGCCTGACCAGTCGACGGCACTGCGGCTCGTGGTGCTGGCGGACCGCCTGTACGACCGCGAGGTCCCGGTGCTGGCCTCGGGGGTGCCCTTCGACCAGCTGTTCAGCGAGGAGATGCTGAACGGCGGCTACCGCAAGAAGTACTTCCGCGCGATATCCCGGCTCACCGCGCTGGCCCGGGACGCGAAGGCCCTCGTCACCTCGTAGAAGACCTCGTCACCCAGTAGGCTTCGGGCCCGGCTCGGAACTATCGTTACTATCGTCACAACAGCGGACACAATACGCGGACCTCTCCATGAGGAGGCCGTCATGCTCCAGGACCTGTTGGGTGCCCTGGCGGCACTCGGTTCCGTAGGCGTCGTCTACCTGGCGATGGCCGCGCGGGTCGTCAAGCAGTACGAACGGGGTGTGCTGTTCCGGCTCGGCCGGGTCAGCGGAGACGTAAGGACGCCGGGCCTGAATCTGGTGATCCCGTTCGTGGACCGGCTGAACAAGATCAACATGCAGATCGTGACCATGCCGATCCCGGCCCAGGAGGGCATCACCCGCGACAACGTCACCGTGCGCGTGGACGCGGTCGTCTACTTCCGGGTGGTCGACCCGATCAGCGCGCTGGTGAAGGTCGAGGACTACAAGTTCGCGGTCTCCCAGATGGCCCAGACCTCGCTGCGCTCGATCATCGGCAAGAGCGACCTGGACGACCTGCTCTCCAACCGGGAGAAGCTCAACCAGGGCCTGGAGCTGATGCTCGACAGCCCGGCCGTCGGCTGGGGCATCCAGGTCGACCGGGTGGAGATCAAGGACGTCTCCCTGCCGGACACCATGAAGCGGTCCATGGCCCGCCAGGCCGAGGCCGACCGGGAACGCCGGGCCCGGATCATCAACGCCGACGCCGAGCTGCAGGCCTCCAAGAAGCTGGCCGAGGCCGCGCAGCAGATGTCCGACACCCCGGCCGCGCTCCAGCTGCGGCTGCTGCAGACGGTCATGGCGGTGGCGGCCGAGAAGAACTCGACCCTGGTGCTGCCCATCCCGGTGGAGCTGCTGCGCTTCCTGGAAAAGGCGCCTCAACTGCCCGCGCCGAACGGTGAGCGAGCGGCTCGTCCCGGGTAGCGTGCGGGCATGCGCACAGGTTGGCTGGTGGCCGTGGCCGTGGCGGCGACGGCCGTGGCAGCGGGGTGCGGGGACGGCGGCGGCACGTCCCCCGCACCCTCCTCCCCCGCGCCCTCCGTCTCCGACTCCACTTCCGCTTCCGCCCCCGCCTCCGCCTCCGCGGGGCATCGGCTCACGGTGATGAGCACCGCCTTCGTCGACGGCGGCACCATCCCCCGCCTGCTCACCTGCGACGGCGAGAACGTCTCGCCCCCGCTCGCGATCGGCGGCGTTCCCGGGGGGACCAGCAGCCTCGCCTTCACACTGCAGGACTCCGACGCCCCGCGCGGCACCTTCACGCACTGGCTGGTGTGGGACATCGACCCGCACACCACCCGCCTCGTCGCCGGCGAGCACCCCAAGGGGGCGACCGAGGGCCGCAACGACTTCCGCACGACGGGCTACCGCGGCCCCTGCCCGCCCCGGGGCGACCGGCCCCACCGCTACGTCCTCACGGTGTACGCCACCGACCACCGCCCGGACCTCGCCCCTGACGCCACGGCCGAGGACCTCCGGCGCGACCTGTCGGGACACACGCTCGCGAGCGGCACGCTGACGGGACGCTACGGACGCGACACCACCGACCGATGAGCAAGCGCCGCCCCTGGCCCTGACCCCCCTGGGGCGCCCACTCCCCCTGAACCGACCGCCGGACCGACCCCTGAACCGACCGCCGGGCCGACCGCCGCTCGGGTGACCGTACGGCCACGCTCGCGGTCAGATAGTCATACAAACAATCCATTAGTCCTATTTTCATACGGTGACTGCACATGTACGCCGTACCGCCGCCGTCTGCGCCCTCGGCGCGACCCTCGCCGCCTGCGGTTCCGCGGGCGACTCCGGCACCGTGCGCCCGGCACACGCCGGGCACGCCGCCACCCCGTCCCCGTCCGCCTCCCACCCGCCGACCCTCACCCCGGGCCCCGGCGGCCTGACCCCGGTGTTCGAACACGGGCCGCGCGACCGGGGCAAGACCGTCGCGCTGACCTTCGACGCCGACATGACCGCCGACGAAGGGCCACGCGCCGCGGCCGGCGAGCACTTCGACAACCCCGAACTCATCGGCACCCTGCGCACATTGAAGGTGCCGGCGACGATCTTCATGACTGGCCGGTGGGCCGACCAGTACCCCGCCCAGGCCCGCTCCCTCGGCCACGACCCCCAGTTCGAGGTGGCCAACCACTCCTACAGCCACTACGCGTTCACCCCCGAGTGCTACGGCCTGCCGACCATGTCACCGGACCGGATGCGCTCGGACGTCGAGCGGGCGTACACGTCCCTGCGCAAGGCGGGCGTGGACAACCCGATGCCGTACTTCCGCTTCCCGGGCGGCTGTTACGACCAGCAGGCACTGCGTACGCTCACCTCGGTCGGGGTCACCGCGGTGCAGTGGGACGTGGTCAGCGGTGACGCGTTCGCCACGAACGCGGACGCGGTCGCCCGGCAGGTGATGGACGGCGTGAAGCCGGGGTCGGTGGTCATCATGCACTGCACCCGCAGCGCCGCCCCGACCACCGAACAGGTCGTCCGCACGGTGGTGCCGCAACTGCGCAAGCAGGGCTACCGGTTCGTGAAGGTCTCCGACCTGATCGGCGAGACGAACGGCCACCGCTGACCGTCCCCACCACCGACCGTCCCCACAGCTGGCCCTCCCCGCCCGGACCGTCCCCGCCGGGACCGTCCGCCCGGACCGGCGTGTCCGGTCCGGGCGGACGGCTCGTAGGGTTGCCCTCGTGAGCCAGCTTCCAGACGCCCCCGGTGACAGCCCCTTCCAGGACGAGCGCAACGCCCGCGACGAGGCGCCGCAGTTCGTGCTCCCGCTCGTCGTGCGGATCGAGCGGAGCGCTCCGCCCGCCCGCACCGACGCCCTGGAGACCGCCGCGCGCGCCGTGCTCCTGCTGCTCGGCGACGAGCGGGCGCTCGGCGACGGTGAATGGGCCGCGGCCGTACGGAACTGGGAGGACGCGCGGATCCGCAAGGTCGTACGCCGCGCCCGGGGCGCCGAGTGGCGGCGGGCCGAGGCGCTGCCCGGGATCACGGTGACCGGCAAGTCCGCCGAGGTACGGGTCTTCCCGCCGGTCCCGCTGGACGGCTGGCCCAAGGACCTGGCGAAGCTCCAGGTGTCCGGCACCGACCTGGACGACCCGGAGCCGCCCGCCGGCGCCGACCCCGCGCAGCCCGTCCTGTGGCTGAACCCCGAACTGGACATGTCGGCCGGCAAGGCGATGGCCCAGGCCGGGCACGGCGCCCAGCTGGCCTGGTGGGCGCTGGACGACGAAGCGCGCGCCGCATGGCGCGAGGCCGGCTTCCCGCTGGCCGTCCGCACCGCCGATCCCGCCGACTGGCCTCGACTGACCGGCAGCGGCCTGCCGTTGGTCCGCGACGCGGGCTTCACGGAGATCGCCCCGGGCTCCAGCACGGTGGTCGCCGACCACCCCGCGCTGCGCTGACCGTCCGCGGAGCCGCGGCCGGGCGGGAACCGGAACCCCGGGAACACCGGGAACACCGGGAACCAGGAACCGGGGAACCTCAAATGTTGCTCTGAAGGCGCGGGTGCGGGGATTCGGGAGCGGCCGACCGGGCCATACCCCCGTCATTCACAGGCAGGGGGACGGGCCATGGAGCGACTGGGCACGGGGATCGGCTGGCGGCCGGAGATCGCGGACGCCGTGGAGAACATGCCGGGCATCGACTGGGTGGAGGTCGTGGCGGAGAACGTCTGCCCCGGCCGCCTCCCGGAATCGCTGGTACGGCTGCGCGAGCGCGGGGTGACCGTGATCCCGCACGGCGTCTCCCTCGGCCTCGGCGGTGCGGAGCCGCCCGACGCGGGGCGCCTGGCGGCGCTCGCCGAGCGGGTGGAGGCGCTGGGCGCGCCACTCGTCACCGAGCACATCGCGTTCGTCCGGGCGGGTGGCGCGGTCACCGCGTCCCCGCAGCTGGAGGCGGGCCATCTGCTGCCCGTGCCGCGCACCCGGGACGCCCTCGACGTGCTGTGCGAGAACGTGCGCATCGCGCAGGACGCGCTGCCGGTGCCGCTGGCCCTGGAGAACATCGCCGCGCTCTTCTCCTGGCCGGACGAGGAGATGACCGAGGGACAGTTCCTGTACGAGCTGGCCGAACGGACCGGCGCCCGGCTCCTCGTCGACGTGGCCAACCTGCACACCAACCACGTCAACCGGGGTGAGGACCCGGCCGAGGCGCTCGGTGAACTCCCGCTGGAGGCCCTCGCGTACGTCCATGTCGCCGGCGGCTTCGAACGGGACGGCGTCTGGCACGACAGCCACGCCCACCCGGTGCCCCGCCCGGTCCTCGACATCCTCTCCGACCTCGCCTCCCGGGTCGCACCGCCCGGGGTCCTGCTGGAGAGGGACGAGAACTTCCCCGAACCCGCCGAGCTGACGGCCGAGTTGGAGGCCGTCCGCCGAGCGGTGGACGCCGCCGGACATTCCTGGCAGACCCCGCCGCCCACTTCGCCGCCCACCACGGCATCCACCACGCCGCCCGCCAAGGCACCCACCACGGCGCCCGCCGACCAGGCCTCGGCGGCCGGCCCGGCCCGAGCACGCGGCGTCGCCGTCCTGGCGCCCCCGCGGGCCCGCCAGCGGCTCGGTGTCGCGCAGGCCGCCGTGCTGTCCTGCCTGGTGGCCGGGACGCCGGTGCCCGAGGGGTTCGACCGTGTCCGGATGCGGGTGCAGGCGCGTGCGCTCGCGGCGAAGCGGGCGGGTGTGGTGGCCAAGGTGGCGCCGGAACTGCCGGTGATCCTCGACGACGGGTACCGGGAGCTGTTCCTCGCGTACGCGCGGGAACGGCCGATGCGCGGCGGGTACCGCCAGGACGCGCTGGACTTCGCCGCACAGCTGCTGAAGGCCGGCCGGCCGACGGACGCGAGAGCGCGCCGCCGCCTCCACACCTGGTGGCTGGACCGCTCCGGCCCCGCCCCGCGCCCCCGGAGCCTGGCCGCACGAGCGGCACGCAGGGTACTTCAGCGAAGGGGATGACCGGGCACCCGGCGCGGTGGCCGTGAAGGCAGGTTCGCTCACCGACGGCGCCCATGCGGCTGGCGGCACCGCCAACTCCCCAGGGGCGCGAGGAACCGCGCGATCAGCCCCCACCCACCCACAGCCACACCCACACCCACACCCGAAAACTGCCCCACCCAACTCCGCAGTAATATGCCAGCCCGCACCCACGCACACGGAGTGCGGTGCAGGAGGCACCATGCGACCGCGACCCCGCATCCAGGGCCGAGGCATATTCACCGGTACCGGGCTCATCGTCACGGCTCTCGCGGCGACGGCCGTCGCGCTGCTCGTACCCCTGTGGGCGTACGCCGGCCGGCCGAACGCGGCGGACCCGGCGGGCGCGAGCACGCTGAGCGCCCAGACCGTGACGACCCCGTACGGTCCGCTGTCCGCGCAGGACCGGGACTTCGTCACCAAGGTCCGCCTCGCGGGGCTCTGGGAGCTGCCCGCCGGCCAGTTGGCCCTGCGCAAGGGGACCACGCCCGCCGTACGCGAAGCGGGTCGGCACCTGGTCGACGGGCACACCTCCCTCGACACGCACGTCCGCCTCGTCGCCGGCCGCCTCGGCGTGCCCCTGCCCAACGAGCCCAACGCGCAGCAGAAGCAGTGGCTGGACACCCTGGAATCCGCACAGGGCCAGGACTTCGACCGGAAGTTCACCGGCATCCTGCGCCTCGCGCACGGCCGGGTGTTCTCGCTGGTCGCCCAGGTCCGCGCCGGCACCCAGAACTCGCTGGTCCGCGATCTCGCCGACGACGCCAACACGACCGTGCTGGACCACATCAAGATCCTGGAGGCGACGGGATACGTCGACTTCTCCGCGCTCGCACGGGACTTGGCGGCGTCCCCCTCACCCGTTCCCCCGCCTCCCGCGGTCGACCCGTCCGCCGCCGTCCCGGTCGGGCCGCCCCCGTCCGGCACCCCTTGACCACGGAAAAACGGAACGTCACATACTCACAACACTCTGTCCGGATAGTGAACAGGGCATGGCGTTTCCCCGGCCACTGGCATACAAACGCGTCATGTTCTGGGTCCTTCTGCTGCTTCTCGCCTGGGCGTTCACCTGCATCGCCTGCACCCGGCTGTGCCTGGCAGCGGTCCGCTCGACGGCCGCGGACCGGGACGCGGCGCTGGCGGCGGACCTGGGATCCGAGGCGACACGGCGCGAACTGACGCTGTACGAGGCGGCGTTCCTGTCCGGCGGCCCCACCCGGGTCGCCGACCTGACCATGGTGTCCATGGCCCGGCAGCGGCGGCTGCTGCTCGCGCACACCGGCTGGGCCACGGTGGTGGACCCGCGTGGCCGCGACGAGATGGAGCAGTCGGTCATAGGGGCGATCGGACCCGAGGGCCAGTCCCGGATCGCTCCGGTGCGCACCGCCGCGGCCGGCGCCGAGGCCGTACGCAGGCTCGCCGACGGGCTCGTACGCGCCGGGCTCGCCGTGCCCGACGGCGCGCGGACGACCGTGGCGGCCGGGATCCGCCAGGTGCGGGCCGCCGCGGTGGCCGTGCTCGCGCTGGGCGTGACCGCGCTGCTGATGCCCGCTCAGACCGTGGTGCCGCGCACCCTGGTCGCCCTGTGGTTCGCGCTGCCCCTCGTCCTGACCCTGAGCTGCCTGGCCATCGCCCGGGTCGAGGTCCACCCGTACTCGCCCTGGGCCTCCCCGGCGGGGCTACGGCTGCTCGGTGCCCTGACCCGGCAGCGGTCCGGGCGCGGCGACGAGCGCTCCTTCCTCACCGCCGTCGCCGTGCGGGGCGTGCGCGCGACGGGCGAGCCGGAGCTGCGGGCCGCCTTCACCCACCGCGACGAGCGCATGCGCGGGTGAGGGTTGCCCCGGGGGCGCATCGGGGGCATTGAGGCCGACACCGACCGGACGGTGCTTGCCTTCGCCGACAACCATACGAAACATCCCTTTTGTTGTTGCCGGGCCGTGGCAGCCGTGCCATCGCCGCCGTGCACCGAAGGGATACGCGATGAGAGCTGCCGTCCTCTACTCGGCCGCCGGTTCCCTGCTCCTGACCACCCTGGCCGCGACACCCGCGGCACCATCGAGCAACGCGCCCGCTGCGGCCGAGGCGCGCGGGACCGCCGTCGCCGCCGCGCGCGCCCACGCCGACGGCATCACGTTCGGCGCCTGCCCGGCCGTCCAGGAGGCACCGGCCGGCATGCGCTGCGGCACCGTACGCGTCCCGCTCGACTACGCGCACCCCTACGGCAAGCAGATCGAGCTGACGGTCAGCCGGATGCGGGCCACGCAGAAGGACCCGCGCAACAGCAAGCGGAAGGTGCCCCGGCAGGGCGCCCTCGTCTACAACCCGGGCGGCCCCGGCGCCTCCGGCATGAACTTCCCGATGATCGGCGTGCTGCCCGAGTGGAAGCGGATCGCCGCGGCCTACGACCTGGTCGGGTACGCCCCGCGCGGGGTGGACCGTTCGGCCCCGCTGTCCTGCGTGGACCCCAAGCACTTCTTCAAGGCGCCCACGCAGGCGCCCGCGCATCCCACCGAGGCGTACAAGCGACAGCGCGTCACGGAGGCGAAGGCGTACGCACGCGGCTGCGCCGCGCGGTCGGGCAGCGGGCTGCGGTTCTACAACTCCGTCAACAACGCCCGTGACCTGGACGTCCTGCGGGCCGCGCTGTGGGAGAGCCGGCTGACGTTCGTCGGGGCGTCGTACGGCACCTACATCGGCGCGCTGTACGCCACGCTGTTCCCCTCGCATCTGCGGCGCATGGTGCTGGACTCGGCGGTGAACCCGGACCCGGCCCAGGTCTGGTACCGCGACAACCTCGACCAGTCGGCCGCGTTCGAGGACCGCTGGACGGACTTCCGCGAGTGGATCGCCCGCCACGACGACGTGTACGGACTCGGCGCCACGGCGGCGGGGGTACAGCGCAGTTACGACACCGCGAGTGCCCGGCTGGCCACGAAGGCGGCGGCCGGGACGGTCGGTCCCGGTCAGCTGCACAACGCGTTCCTGACGGCCGGGTACTACGACGACTTCTGGCCGAGCCGGGCCGCCGCGCTGTCGGCCTACCTGAAGGGGGACCCGAAGCCCCTGGTCCGGCTGGCCGGGCCGAGCCCGGAGACGGCCACCGAATCGGAGAACGGCAGCGCGGTCTACACGGCCGTCGAGTGCAACGACGCGTCCTGGCCGACGGACTGGGCGGTGTGGGACCGCGACAACACCCGCCTCGCGCGCGTGGCGCCCTTCGAGACCTGGGACAACGCGTTCGCGAACCTGCCGTGCGCCTACTGGCCGGCGCCCCGGCAGCGGCCGGTGGACGTGCGGACCGGTCCGGGTGAACTGCCGCCGGTGCTGATCCTGGCGGCCGAGCGGGACGCGGCCACGCCGTACGCCGGGGCGCTGGAGATGAACCGCCGGCTGGCCGGCTCGGTACTGGTGACCGAGCGGGACGCGGGCACCCACGGGATCGGCGGCGGCCCGAACACCTGCGTCAACGCCCACCTGGACGCCTACCTGCTGGAGGGCCGCCTCCCGGCGCGGCACGCCTCCTGCGCACCGCACCCGCAACCCCAGCCGGCCACCACGGCCGACCGCACCACCCAGCAGACCATCAGGGACTCCCTGAAGGGCAAGGGCGAGGGCGCCTAGGCCGGGCCCAGGCGCCGCTGGCCTGCTATGCGAGCTCGGCGACCAGGTCCGCGACGGACTTGCGGCGGCCGGTGAAGAAGGGCACCTCTTCGCGGACGTGCATGCGGGCCTCGGAGCCGCGCAGGTGGCGCATGAGGTCGACGATGCGGTGCAGTTCGTCGGCCTCGAAGGCCAGGACCCATTCGTAGTCGCCGAGGGAGAACGAGGCGACCGTGTTGGCGCGCACGTCCGGGTAGCCGCGGGCCATCTTGCCGTGGTCGGCGAGCATGCGGCGGCGGTCCTCGTCCGGCAGCAGGTACCAGTCGTAGGAGCGCACGAACGGGTAGACGCTGACGTAGTCGCGGGGCGTCTCGTCGGCGAGGAAGGCCGGGATGTGCGAGCGGTTGAACTCGGCGGGGCGGTGCAGCGCCATGTTCGACCACACCGGCTCCAGGGCACGGCCGAGCCGGGTGCGGCGGAAGAGGTTGTAGGCCTCCTGCAGCTGGTCGCTGGTCTCGGCGTGCCACCAGATCATCAGGTCGGCGTCGGCGCGCAGACCGGACAGGTCGTAGGTACCGCGGATCGTCACGTCCTTGGCGGCGAGCTGGTCGAACAGCTCCTGGACCTCGTCGGCGTAACCCGCGCGGTCCTCGGGCAGCACGTCCTTCAGCTTGAAGACCGACCACAGGGTGTAGCGGATGACCTCGTTGAGGTCCTTGGCCAGCTTGCCCTTGTTCGGGATCCTGCCGGACTCGGTGGTGGAGGCGTCGTCACTCATGGTCCCTATTCTCCCGCTCCGCCGTGCAGGCTCTGCACCGGGTGGGCCGTCAGCGCCTCGACGCCCGTGACGTCGCCCGCCAGCTGGTCCACCGCGGCGTACGCGCTCGCGATGCAGGCGGGGATCCCGACGCCGTCGTACTGCGCGCCGCACACCGCGAGGCCCGGCAGCGCGGCGACGTGCGCGCGGACGCGGGCCACGCGCGCGTGGTGGCCCACCGGGTACTGGGGCAGCCCGTCGGTCCACCGGGTGACGCGGGTCGCGAGGGGGACGGCGGCCAGGCCGGTGGCCTCGCCGAGGTCGTGCCGGGAGATGCCGACCAGCTCGGCGTCCTCGCGCTGGAGCACCTCGGTCTCGTGGTGCCGGCCCACGGAGGTGCGCAGCACCACCACGTCCGGGTTCTCCTCGGCGATCCAGCCCCACTTCTGGGAGGCGAAGGTGGAGGCCTTGATGGTGCGGCCGTCGACGGGCGGCACGAGAAAGCCGCTGCCCTCGGGCAGGGCGAGGTCGGCGCGGCGGTAGGCGAGGGTGATCAAAGCCATGGAGGCGTACTCCACGCCGGCGAGTTCGCTCGCGGCGGCCGGGGCCTCGGTGCGCAGCAGGTCGGCTGCCGCGCGGGCGGGGACGGCCAGGACGACGGCGTCCGCGTGCAGCACCCGGTCACCGGCCACGACCCGCCAGCCGCCGTCGGCCCGCGCCTCGTCGGCGCCCGAGCCGGCCGTCACCGCGACCCGGCGCAGCTCCCGCACCGGCGTCCCGGTCAGGATCTCGCCCCCGCGTGCCCGCACCGACTCGGCGACGGCGAGCGGGAGTCGGCCCACTCCGCCCTCGATGCCCATGAACACCGGGCCGTCCTGCGGGTTCGCCGCGGCCTTGGCCTGGATGTCGCGGACGGCGGCGGTCAGGGAGTCGTGGATGCGGGCCGCCTGGAAGAGCTGCGGGACGGCCGAGCGCATCGAGATGGCGTACGCGTCGCCCGCGTAGACCCCGCCCAGCAGGGGTTCGACCAGCCGGTCGACGACCTCGCGGCCGAGGCGCGCCGCCACGTACTCGCCCACGGCCACGTCGTCGCCGACCTCCGTGCGGGGCAGTTCGGCGTCGCGCCCGATGCGGGTCAGGCCCTCCTCGGACAGCACGCCGGTCAGGGCGGCGGCGGCGCCGGGGACGCCCATCACATGCCCCTTGGGCATGGGGCGCAGGGCGCCGCGCGTCCAGATCGAGGCGCTCGCGGTGGCCGGGGGCCGCAGCCGGTCGCCGAGCCCGGCCTCGCGCGCGAGGTCCACCGCCTCGGGGCGGCGGGCGAGCATCGACTCGGCGCCCAGGTCGACGCGGACACCCGCGATCTCCCCGGGCAGCAGCTTGCCGCCGACCCGCTCGGAGGCCTCCAGGACGGTCACGCGCGCGCCGCGCCCCAGCAGCCGGTGCGCGGCGGCCAGTCCGGCGACGCCGGCTCCGATGACGACGACATGCCCCGTACCCGTTGCGCTCATGCCCCCACTCTCTCAGACCCCTGTGACAGTCCCTTCTCTCAGACCCCTGTGCCGGTCCCTGCCGGGCCCGGTGTCCGGGACGAGTCCGGACCGTGACCGCATCGGAACCGGTGCGGTCCAACGTTCCCGCCCGCCCCGGCGTCGAAGGAGCGTCACAGGTCACCGTCATCAGGGGTTTCGCCCATGCGCACATCACAGCCCGTACGCCCCGCCCGACCGCTGCGCCCCGCGCGCTCCGTCCGGGCCCTCGCCGGGGTCCTCCTCGCCGCTTCCCTCGCGCTCGCCGGATGCAGCGACGCGGGCAGCGTCGACGCGAAGTCCGCCGCGGACGCCGGGCAACCGCACGCGGGCGCCGCCGAGCAGCAGGCGGGTGCCGCCGGCGGCAAGGCGGACACCGGGGGGACCGCCCGCAAAGCACCCCGGCTGACTTCGAACGCCATCATCCGCACCGCCTCCCTGACCGTCGAGGTCAAGGACGTGCCCAAGGCGCTGGACGCGGCCCGTACGACCACGGAGAACGCGGGCGGCTACGTCGGTGACGAGACCACGAGCCGGGACCCCGACGGCCACGAGCGGACCCGGGTCGTGCTGCGCGTGCCGGCCTCCGCGTACGACGAGGTCCTCACCGGCCTCCAGGGCGCCGGCAAGCTGATCGAGCGCACCGCGAAGGCGCAGGACGTCACCGACCAGGTCGTGGACGTGGACAGCAGGATCACGTCCCAGCGGGCGAGCGTGGCCCGGATCCGTGAGCTGATGGACCGGGCGTCCAGGCTGAGCGACGTCGTCACCCTGGAAGGGGAGCTGAGCAGCCGCGAGGCCGACCTGGAGTCGCTGCTCGCCCAGCAGGCGTCCCTGAAGGACCGTACGAGCCTGGCGACGATCACCCTGTCGCTGTCCGAGAAGCCCGTGCGCAAGGCCGCGAAGAAGGACGAGGCGCCGGGCTTCCTGGACGCCGTGTCGGGCGGCTGGCACGTGTTCGTGACGATGCTGCGCTGGATCGCCCTCGCCCTGGGCGCCGTCCTGCCGTTCGCGGTGCTCGCCGCGCTGCTCGCGCTGCTGTGGCGGCGTGTGGTGCGCCCGCGGCTGCCGCGCCGCCCGGCACCGGCACCGGCACCGGCGGCGACCGCCCTGGGCTCGCTGCCCCACGCGCGCCCGGCGCCGGGGACCCCGGCCGCGGATTCCGCGGACTCCGGCGACGGGAACTGACGGGGCAGGAACTGACGGAGCGGGAACTGGTGGGCGGGAACTGGTGAGCTGGGAGCTGACCCGGCGTGGCCTTCGCCCGTAGCGTGTGCGCATGAACATGCACGGTGAGCGGGACGGCAGGGAGCGGCTGGTCGTGATCGGCGGCGACGCCGCGGGGATGTCCGCGGCGTCGCAGGCGCGCCGGATGCGGGGGCCGGACGAGCTGGAGATCGTGGCGTTCGAGCGCGGGCACTTCACGTCGTTCTCGGCGTGCGGGATCCCGTACTGGGTGGGCGGCGACGTCCCCGAGCGCGAGCGGCTGATCGCCCGCTCCCCCGAGGAGCACCGCGAGCGCGCCATCGACGTGCGGATGGGCACCGAGGTCGTCGAGATCGACGTGGCCGGGCGGCGGGTACGCACGCGTGACGTCGATTCCGGCGCCGAGTCCTGGACGTCGTACGACAAACTCGTCATCGCGACCGGCGCCCGCCCGATCCGCCCCGACATGCCGGGCGTCGACGCCGTCGGCGTGCACGGGGTGCAGACCCTGGACGACGGGCAGGCCCTCCTGGACACGCTCGCACGCACGCGTGGCCGGCGCGCGGTGGTCGTGGGAGCGGGTTACATCGGCGTGGAGATGGCCGAGGCGATGATCCAGCGCGGCTTCGAGGTGACGGTCGTCAACCGCGGCAAGGAGCCGATGGCGACGCTCGACCCGGACATGGGCCGGCTGGTGCACCGGGCCATGGAGGGGCTCGGCATCACGATGGTCGACGACGCCGAGGTCACCGGGGTCCTCACCCACGACGACGGACGGGTCCGCGCGGTGACCACGCGGGACGCCGAGTACCCGGCGGACCTCGTCGTCCTCGGCATCGGTGTGCGCCCCGAGACCGCCCTCGCGCGCGCGGCGGGCCTGCCCCTCGGCACCCACGGCGGCCTGCTCACCGACCTCGCGATGCGGGTGCGCGGGCACGAGGACATCTGGGCGGGCGGTGACTGCGTGGAGGTGCTGAACCTGGTCTCCGGCCAGGAGCAGTACGTCCCGCTGGGCACCCATGCCAACAAGCACGGCCAGGTCATCGGCAGCAACGTCGGCGGCGGCTACGCCACCTTCCCGGGCGTCGTCGGCACCGCGGTCAGCAAGGTCTGCGACCTGGAGATCGCCCGCACCGGCCTGCGCGAGAAGGACGCCGACCGTGTGGGGCTGCGGTACGAGAGCGTCACCGTCGAGTCCACCAGCCGCGCCGGCTACTACCCCGGCGCCTCCTTGATGACGGTCAAGATGCTCGCCGAACGCCGCACCGGCCGGCTGCTCGGCGTGCAGATCGTCGGCAGGGAGGGCGCGGCCAAGCGGGTGGACATCGCGGCGGTGGCGCTGACCGCGCAGATGACGGTCGAGCAGATGACGGCCCTGGACCTCGGCTACGCGCCGCCCTTCTCCCCGGTGTGGGACCCGGTTCTGGTGGCGGCGCGAAAGGCCGCGCCGAAGGTGCGGGAGCGGGACTGACCGGCGGGCGCGAAACCGACCGGCGGGCGCAGAACCGACCTCCGGGCACGGAACCGACCTCCGGGCGCAGAACCGACCTGCGGGCACGGAACCGACCTCCGGGCGCGAAACCGACCGGCGGGCGCGAAACCGACCTCCGGGCGCAGAACCGACCTCCGGGCACGGAACCGACCTCCGGGCACGGAACCGACCTGCGGGCGCGAAACCGACCGGCGGGCGCAGAACCGACCGGCGGGCACGGAACCGACCGGCGGGCGCGAAACCGACCTCCGGGCGCAGAACCGACCTCCGGGCACGGAACCGACCTGCGGGCGAAGATCCGGCCGGCGAGCGAAGATCCGGCCGGTTCACCCGCCCGGTCCTGGGCACTAATCCAACGTGGTCATCCCCGTCCATGACGTGAACCCCGTACGCCGCACCCCGTACGTGACGTACACCCTCATCGCGGCCAACGTGCTCGTGTTCCTCACCATGCCCGGCATGGCCGGATCCGTGACCGGGGGCAGCGACCTGGCGCGGCTGTGCCATCTCCAGGCCTTCATGGACCAGTACGCGGCGGTCCCCCGGGAGCTGATCCACCACCAGCCGCCCCATCTGGTCCCGACGGGCGCGGTGGGCGTGGGGCCGCACGGTCCGGGCTGTGTGGTGGCACCGCCCGCCTACACCAAGTGGCCGCCCCTGTCGGTCTTCACGGCGATGTTCCTGCACGGCGGCTGGCTGCATCTGCTGGGCAACATGCTGTTCCTGCTGATCTTCGGCAACAACGTCGAGGACCGGATGGGCCACATCCGCTACTTCCTCTTCTACGTCGTCTGCGGCTACGCGGCCGGCTACGGCTACGCGCTGCTGAACGCCGGCTCGGCCGACCCGCTGATCGGCGCGTCCGGCGCGATCGCCGGTGTCCTCGGCGCCTACATCGTGCTGTGGCCGACGGCGCGGGTCTGGGTGCTGGTGCCGTTCCTGGTGTTCCTGCCGCTGCGGCTGCCCGCGTGGCTGATGCTGGGCTTCTGGTTCGGGCTCCAGGCGGTGTACTCGTCCGGGCACGGCGTCTCCGGCGCGGGCACGGTGGCCTACGCGGCGCACGTGGTCGGCTTCGTGGCGGGCATGCTGCTGGCCTGGCCGCTCAGGCCCGGCACCCCGCCCCCGCCGGAGCCGCCCCGCCTGCTGTTCGGCAGGCAGGCCCGGCCCCGTCAGGTGTGGTGACCGGCCGCGCTCAGCGGGCGCTCTGCGTGTGGACGTACTCCACGAGCCGGGTCAGGGCGTCGGGGTCGGTGTTCGGCATGACGCCGTGGCCGAGGTTGAAGATGTGCCCCTCCAGAGAGGCGGCCGCGTCGAGGACCTCGCGGGCCTTGACCTCGACGGTGTTCTTGTCGGTGAACAGCACGGTCGGGTCGAGGTTGCCCTGCAGCGCCTTGCCGGGGCCGACGCGGCGGACGGCCTCGTCCAGCGGGACGCGCCAGTCGACGCCGACGACGTCCGCACCGGCCTCGCCCATGAGCTTCAGCAGCTCACCGGTGCCGACACCGAAGTGGATGCGCGGGACGCCGTATCCGGCGACGGCGTCGAAGACCTTCGCCGAGGCGGGCATGACGGAGCGGCGGTAGTCGGCCGGGGCGAGCGCGCCGACCCAGGAGTCGAAGAGCTGGACCGCGCTCGCGCCCGCCTCGATCTGGACCTTCAGGAAGGCGGCCGTGATGTCGGCGAGGCGGTCCAGCAGGTCGGCCCACAGCTCGGGGTCGCCGTACATCATCCCCTTGGCGTTCTCGTACGTCCGCGACGGGCCGCCCTCGACCAGGTAGCTCGCCAGGGTGAACGGCGCGCCCGCGAAACCGATCAGCGGGGTGGCGCCCAGCTCGCGGGTGAGCATGCCGATGGCCTCGGTGACGTACGGGACGTCCTCGGGGGTGAGGTCGCGCAGCCGGTCCAGGTCGGCGCGGGTGCGGATCGGCCGCTCGACGACCGGGCCGACGCCCGGCTTGATGTCGAGGTCGATGCCGATGGCCTTGAGGGGGACGACGATGTCGCTGAAGTAGATCGCCGCGTCCACCGCGTGCCGGCGCACGGGCTGGAGCGTGATCTCGGTGACCAGTTCGGGCCGCATGCAGGACTCGAGCATGGGGACGCCCTCGCGCACCTTGAGGTACTCGGGCAGGGAGCGGCCGGCCTGGCGCATGAACCACACGGGGGTGTGCGGTACGGGTTCGCGCCTGCACGCCTTGAGGAAGGCGCTGTCGTACGTGGCGGTCGGCTGCTGGCCCGTGCGGGCGTCGTTGGCGGTCACGGGCCAAGTCTCGCACGACGCCGGTACGCGCCCCGGGGCGGCGGCCCCTGGTGAAAGGCGAGGAAGCGGCGGCCCCGGGTGACAGGCGAGAGGACCGAGCGGGGTGTCTCGGCCCCCGCGGGGCGCCCGTTCCCCTTACTCTTCCCGCATGGCTGCGGCTCAGGGACGAATGTCGGACAGCGCTGACGGATTGGACGACGTGAAGGACACCGAGGAGGCGGACCGGAACTCCGGCACGTCGGCGCCGCCGGCTTTCCGGGCGGCGGTCGAGGCACTGCGCGGCAGCCGGCTGCGGCCGCAGATCGAGGTGGATCCGACGCCCGCCCCCCAGCGGCTGGCCCCGTTCGCGTACGCGCTGGAGGCCGTGGCGGTCGACGGCGAGCAGGACCTGGCCGACGGCCGGCTGGTGCTGCTGCACGACCCCGCCGGGCACGACGCCTGGCGCGGCACGTTCCGGCTGGTGACGCTGGTGCGTGCGGAGCTGGAGCCGGAGATGGCGGCGGATCCGCTGCTGCCGGAGGTGTGCTGGTCGTGGCTGACCGGCGCGCTGCAGGCGCGGGGGCTGACGTACGGGGAGCCGAGCGGCACGGTCACGCGCGCGAGTTCGCACTACTTCGGGGGGCTGTCGGACCGCCCGCCCGCCTCGCAGATCGAGATCCGCGCGTCCTGGACACCCCGCGAGGGTCTGGGCGGTGTCCCCGACACCGCCGCTCATCTGGCCTCCTGGTGCGATCTGCTGGCGCAGGTCGGGGGGCTGCCGCCGGCCGGTCCCGGCGACGCCTCGGTGGTCACGCTGCCGCAGCGCAGGGATCCCCAGTCCCGGTGACGTCCGCGGCGGTCCGGTGCGTACCTCGCGCAATCGTTTTATTGACCCTCTCTTTGTCGATACGGCCACTTTCCGCACTCGAATCGCACCGGCCCGAACCGACTCGATCTTCGGATGATCGATCGCGTGTCCGAATTGCACAGATTGTGACTCACTAGATAGTGATCATTCTCTAAAGGCGGACGGGTTTGCTGCCGAAGACGACTGTGACCTTGAAAGCACGGTTCGTCCCGGCTTCTTCCCCACAAGCCGGCCCCGTCCCCCACCCAGGAGGCCTGGTGTCCGTTCTCCTCGAGCAGCCCGCAAGCCTGGTCGCCTACCGCCCGAACAAGCCGACCGCCATGGTGGTCGTGGCCGACCCCCGCGTCCGCTCCACCGTCACCCGCCACCTGTGGGCGCTCGGTGTGCGCGACGTCATCGAGGCCTCGTCCATCGCGGAGGCTCGTCCCCGCATCGGCAACCCCCGCGACATCTGCGTCGCCGACGTCCACCTGCCCGACGGCTCCGGCCTGACCCTCCTGTCCGAGACCCGCGCCGCGGGCTGGCCCAACGGCCTCGCACTCTCCGCCGCCGACGACATCGGCGCCGTCCGCAACGCCCTGGCCGGCGGCGTCAAGGGCTACGTCGTCACCGGCACCCGCACCAACATCGGGCTCCCCACCCGACCCGGTGCCACCCCCCTCGGTTCCGCCGCCCGTATGCACCGCCGCCCCCCGGGTGCCCCGAGCCACCCGGGCGGCTACCGCGAGCTGTCGGGACGCGAGGTCGAGGTGCTCCGACTGGTCGCGGAGGGCCAGTCGAACAAGGCGATCGGCGTCTCCATGGGCCTGTCCGCCCTGACCGTCAAGAGCCACCTGGCCCGTATCGCACGCAAGCTCGGCACGGGCGACCGGGCCGGCATGGTGGCCGTGGCCCTGCGCACCGGGATCATCCACTGAGCCGTTCGGCGGCAGACACCACCCCCCTCCGGGAGACCGGAAGTTTCACCGGCCTGACTGATTTACGACCCTCCTGCACCCGTCGACGGAACGTTCCGTCGACGGGTGCAGTCGTTGCACGGATACCCTTGACAGGTGACCGACGCCCAAGAGACCGCAGCAGACAGTTCCCTGCGTACCACCGGGGGTACCCCTCCGGACGACGCCGGATCTTCTGTGGCGGGGGCGCCGACTCCCCTGCTGGAACCCCGCGAGGGCATTCCGCCGGTGATCGCCGACGGCACCTCCCTCGCCGACGCGATCGCCGCGTTCGCCGCCGGATCCGGCCCCGTGGCCGTCGACGCCGAGCGCGCCTCCGGTTACCGCTACGGACAGCGGGCCTATCTGGTCCAGCTGCGCCGCGAAGGCGCCGGCACCGCACTGATCGACCCCGTCGCCTGCCCCGACCTGTCCGGTCTCGGCTCGGCGCTGTCCGGCGTCGAATGGGACCTGCACGCCGCCACCCAGGACCTGCCGTGCCTGCGCGAGATAGGCATGGTGCCGAGCCGGCTGTTCGACACCGAGCTGGCCGGGCGGCTCGCCGGGTTCCCCCGGGTGGGCCTGGGCGCCATGGTCGAGAACGTCCTCGGCTTCGTCCTGGAGAAGGGGCACTCCGCCGTCGACTGGTCGACCCGCCCGCTGCCCGACCCCTGGCTGCGGTACGCCGCGCTGGACGTGGAACTCCTCGTCGACCTGCGGGACGCGCTGGAGAAGGAGCTGGACCGGCAGGGCAAGCTGGAGTGGGCCCTGCAGGAGTTCGACGCGATCGCGACCGCGCCCCCGGCCGAGCCGCGCAAGGACCCGTGGCGGCGCACGTCCGGGATGCACAAGGTGCGCCGGCGCCGGCAGCTGGCGATCGTCCGGGAGCTGTGGCAGACCCGGGACCGTATCGCGCAGCGCAGGGACGTGTCGCCGGGCAAGGTGCTCAGCGACGCGGCCATCGTGGAGGCGGCGCTCGCGCTGCCCTCCAACGTCCACGCGCTCTCCGCGCTGAACGGGTTCGGGCACCGGACGGGACGGCGTCAGCTGGAGCAGTGGCAGGCGGCCGTCGACCGGGCCAAGGCCCTGCCCGAAACGGCGCTGCCGCAGCCGGGCCAGCCGGTGACGGGGCCGCCGCCGCCCCGGGCGTGGGCCGACAAGGATCCCGCCGCCGCGGCACGGCTGTCCGCCGCACGGGCCGAGGTCTCGGCGCTGGCCGAGCGGCTCAACATGCCGCAGGAGAACCTGATCTCCCCGGAAACGGTACGCCGCCTGTGCTGGGAGCCTCCGGCGGCGGAGGCGGAGTCCGTGGCGGTCGCGCTGACGGGGTACGGGGCGAGGCCGTGGCAGGTCGAGCTGGTCACACCGGTACTGGTGGACGCGCTGATGAAGAAGAGCGCCTGAGCGCCGCCGGGACTGGTGACACCGGGCGGCTGCGGGTGGTCCGTGACTGGTCTCGCCCGCGCGTTGTCTTTGCCTGGTCGCATCCGTGCGTTGCCTTTGGCCGGTCGCGCACGCGCGTTGTTCTTGGCTGGTCGCGTCTGCGAGGCGGAGCCGCATGCGGAGTCCGTGGCGGTCGCGCTGGCCGGGTACGGGGCGAGGCCATGGCAGGTCGAGCTGGTCACACCGGTACTGGTGGACGCGCTGGCGAAGAAGAGCGCCTGAGCGCCGCCGGGACTGGTGACACCGGGCGGCTGTGGGCGGTCCGTGGCCGGTCGCGCACGTGCGTTGTTCTTGGTCGGTCGCGTTCGCGCGGCGGAGCCGCATGTCGAGGCGGTGTCGCGCCGTATTGATGCAGCGCCGCGTCCCTTCGCGGGCGCTGATTCTCGGCCAAGATTCCGACGTGCTCGGTGTGACCTTCGCCGCTCCACCCGTCAGGGGTGTGCAGCTACGTTACCCAGCAGTAGCATGGGGCTGAGCGCGCGCTCAGCGCATGCGCGCCGCAGCTGTGCCACCCCGCACCCTGGAGGAGAGCCATCGTGCCTCGTACCGTCAGGGACGTCGTCTTCGTCGACGGCGTCCGCACCCCGTTCGGCAAGGCGGGCCCGAAGGGCATCTACCACGAGACCCGCGCCGACGACCTCGTCGTGAAGGCGATCCGGGAGCTGCTGCGTCGCAACCCCGGGCTGGACCCGAAGAAGATCGACGAGGTCGCCATCGCCGCGACCACGCAGATCGGTGACCAGGGCCTCACCCTCGGCCGCACGGCCGGCATCCTCGCCGGTCTGCCGCAGTCCGTGCCCGGTTACTCCATCGACCGTATGTGCGCCGGCGCCCTCACCGCTGTCACCACCACGGCCGGATCCATCGCCTTCGGCGCCTACGACGCCGTCATCGCCGGTGGCGTCGAGCACATGGGCCGCCACCCGATGGGCGAGGGCGTGGACCCGAACCCGCGGTTCGTCTCCGAGAAGCTCGTCGACGAGTCGGCGCTGTTCATGGGCATGACCGCCGAGAACCTGCACGACCGGTACCCGACGATCACCAAGCAGCGCGCCGACGAGTACGCGGTGCGCTCGCAGGAGAAGGCCGCCAAGGCGTACGCCGACGGCAAGATCCAGCAGGACCTGGTGCCGATCTCGGTGCGTCGTACCAACCCCGAGGCCGGCGAGACCGGTTGGGGTCTGGTGACGGCGGACGAGCCGATGCGTCCGGGCACCACCCTGGAGAACCTGGCGGGCCTGAAGACGCCGTTCCGGGTGCACGGGCGGGTCACCGCCGGCAACGCGGCCGGCCTGAACGACGGCGCCACCGCGTCGATCATCGCGAGCGAGGACTTCGCCCGCGAGAACAACCTGCCGGTCAAGATGCGCCTCGTCTCCTACGCCTTCGCGGGTGTCGAGCCGGAGGTCATGGGCTACGGTCCGATCCCGGCCACGGAGAAGGCCCTCGCCAAGGCGGGGCTCGACATCTCCGACATCGGTCTGTTCGAGATCAACGAGGCCTTCGCCGTCCAGGTGCTGGCCTTCCTGGAGCACTACGGCATCGCGGACGACGACGCGCGCGTCAACCAGTACGGCGGCGCCATCGCCTACGGCCACCCGCTCGCCTCCTCCGGCGTCCGTCTGATGACGCAGCTGGCCCGCCAGTTCGAGGAGCAGCCGCACGTCCGCTACGGCCTGACCACCATGTGCGTCGGCTTCGGCATGGGCGCGACGGTCGTCTGGGAGAACCCGCACTTCGAGGGGGACAAGTGAGCACCACCGCTGAGCTTTTGAAGGGTGCGGCCGAGCTGTTCCCTGACGAGGTCGTGACGTCCGCGCACGTCCGCCACCTCGACCTGCCGTTCGGCGCCGGGCGCTTCGCGCTCATCACGCTGGACAACGGCTTCGACCACACCAAGCCGACCACCTTCGGCCCCGCCTCGCTCGCGAACCTCAACACCGCGATCGACCAGGTGGAGAAGGAGGCCGCCGAGGGCACGATCGTCGGCGCCGGCATCACCGGCAAGCCGTTCATCTTCGCGGTCGGCGCCGACCTCAAGGGCGTCGAGCTGCTGAAGAGGCACGAGGACGCGCTGGCCATCGGCAAGGGCGGCCACGAGGTCCTCAAGCGCCTCGCGGCCCTCGCGGTCCCGACCTTCGCGTACTACAACGGCGCCGCGATGGGCGGCGGCGTCGAGGTCGGCCTGCACTGCACCTACCGGACCGTCTCCACGGCGATCCCGGCGTTCTCGCTGCCCGAGGTCTTCCTCGGCCTCGTTCCCGGCTGGGGCGGCTGCGCCCTGCTGCCGAACCTGATCGGCGCCGACAAGGCCGTCTCGGTCATCATCGAGAACAGCCTGAACCAGAACAAGCAGCTGAAGGGCAAGCAGGTCTTCGAACTCGGCATCGCCGACGCGCTGTTCGAGGGTGCCGACTTCCTGGAGCAGTCGCTGATCTGGACGGCGAACGTCCTCAGGGGCGACGTCGAGGTCGAGCGCCCGGTGATCGACCGCGGCGAGGCCTGGGACCAGGCCGTCGCCAAGGGCCGCTTCATCGCGGACTCCAAGGTGCACGGCGCGGCCCCGGCCGCCTACCGCGCCCTCGACATCATCGCCGCCGCCAAGGACGGCGACCTCCAGCAGGGCTTCGACGCCGAGGACCAGGCGCTCGCCGACCTCATCATGGGCGGCGAACTGCGCGCCGGCATCTACGCGTTCAACCTGGTGCAGAAGCGCGGCAAGCGTCCCGCGGGCGCCCCGGACAAGAACCTGGCGCGTCCGGTCACCAAGGTCGGTGTCGTCGGCGCCGGTCTGATGGCCAGCCAGCTCGCGCTGCTCTTCCTGCGCCGCCTTGAGGTGCCGGTCGTCCTGACCGACATCGACCAGGAGCGCGTCGACAAGGGTGTGGGCTACGTCCACGCCGAGATCGACAAGCTGCTCGGCAAGGGCCGGATCAACCAGGACAAGGCCAACCGCCTCAAGGCGCTGGTGACCGGTGTCCTGGACAAGGCCGAGGGCTTCTCGGACGCCGACTTCGTCATCGAAGCGGTCTTCGAGGAGATCGGCGTCAAGCAGCAGGTGTTCGCGGAGGTCGAGGCCGTCGCCCCGGCGCACGCGATCCTGGCGACCAACACCTCCTCGCTGTCGGTGTCGGAGATGGCCTCGAAGCTGAAGCACCCCGAGCGGGTCGTCGGCTTCCACTTCTTCAACCCGGTCGCGATCCTCCCGCTGCTGGAGATCGTGCGCGGTGAGCAGACGGACGACGCGTCGCTCGCGACCGCGTTCGCCGTGGCCAAGAAGCTGAAGAAGACCGCGGTTCTGGTGAAGGACGCCCCGGCGTTCGTCGTGAACCGCATCCTGACCCGCTTCATGGGCGAGATCCAGAACGTCATCGACGAGGGCACCCCGGTCGAGATCGCCGAGAAGGCCGTCGAGCCGCTCGGTCTGCCGATGTCCCCGCTGGTGCTGCTGGAGCTGGTCGGCCCCGCGATCGGTCTGCACGTCTCGGAGACCCTCAACCGGGCCTTCCCGGACCGCTTCACGGTCTCCCCGAACCTCGCGGCCGTCGTCAAGGCGGGCAAGCGCGGCTTCTACGTCTACGACAGCGGCAAGCCGGAGCTGGACCCGGAGGTCGCCGCGCTGCTGAAGCAGGGCGATGTCGTGCTGACCGAGGAGCAGGTCCGGGACCGCGTCCTGGACGCGGTGGCGCGGGAGATCGGGCTCATGCTCGACGAGGGTGTCGTGGCCGAGGCGCAGGACGTCGACCTGTGCCTGATCACGGGCGCCGGCTGGCCCTTCCACCTGGGCGGCATCACGCCGTACCTGGACCGCGAGGGTGTCTCGGAGCGCGTCAACGGCAAGACGTTCCTGGCTCCGGGCGTGGCGAGCGTCCCCGCGTAACACCCGGTGACAAGTCATGGCGTGACATGACGTGACATGGCGAGGGCCTCCGCTTCGGCGGGGGCCCTTCGCCGTCCTGGCGGCGTCCCGGCGGCCGGTCCGTGCGCGGCGGGCGGGGTGGCGTGGCCGCCGGGGGGGCGGATCAGGACTCCGGCCGGGCGGCCGGTGCCGCCGTACCCGGGAACCCGCGTCCGGGATCGCCACGGAGTGGATCAGCCGGTCGCCCTGCGCGGGCACCGGTCCGGCGACCACCCGCGACCACCCGCGACCACCCAAGGCAGCCCTCAGCAGCCTGCCCTCAGCAGCGCTCGCCCGCCCTCGCCAGCCCTCGGCGCACGGTGCCGCTCACACCTGCCGCCACGCCTCCAGTGCCAGCCCCGGTTCGTCCTTGCGCCGGGTCAGCAGGAGCCGGCCGGTGGACGGGGACAACGTTGCCGCGACGACCCGCTCGTCCTCGTCCACCGCGAGGCACACCCGTGCGTCCAGGGGCAGTTCGGGCCCGGACTCCGTCCACCATGCGCCGGCCGACTCCAGTTCGGTCGGGTAGGCGGCGAAGGAGACCCGGCCGCCCGCCGAGCGCTGGGCCAGCAACGTGCAGTCGTAGCCGTCGAGTTCACAGCGGACCGCCGCGACCGGGCCGTGGCCCGCAGCGGGCAGCAGCGTGACCGGCTCGGTGCCGGGGCGCCAGGCGCGCAGGTCGCCGGAGGTGTCGGTGCAGAAGAGGGTCGTCCGCTCCGGTGACGTGGCCAGGGCGCGCAGGGTGCCGGGGCGGACCGGCGTCTGCAGGGTCTCCCGGAGGACGGGCCGGGCGCCGGGCTCCTCCTGGGACCAGTGCAGGACGGCGCCCGGTGCGGACGCGTACAGCTCGACCCTGCCGGACTCCCCCGTCACCGCCGCGAGTCCGTCCTGGACGTCGTGGGCCTGATCGCCCGACAGGTCCCGCCAGGGCTCCCAGCCGCCCTTCTCCTTCTGGGCGAGCAGGCTCACCCCGCCCCCGGCGTTGCGCACGAAGACATGGGCGCGGCCCTGCGCGTCCACCGCGACGGCGGGTGTGCCGGTGCGGCCGCCCTTCTTGTTCGGGTGGCCGATCGGGGTCCAGTCCAGGGCGGCGAGGCGCGCGCGGAAGTGGGTGGAGTGCACGAGGCCCGACTCGCCCTTGGCCGTGGGCCGCCAGGAGACGAGGTGGGCGTATCCGTCCGTGCCCTGGCCAACGGCGAGCACGGGATGCAGTCTCTGGTCGCCGCCCACCGGGCGGGGCTCGGTCCAGGCGCCGCCCGGTCCGCGCTCCGCCCGGCACCAGACCGCCTCGCCCGACTGCTGGTGGACACTGAGCCGGCCGTCACGGCCTCGCATGAGCCAGTCGCCGTTCACCGGTTCACTCTAGGGGGTGTCGTTTGGATCATCCCGGCGTCGCGGGCCCTGGCACGCACATCTGCCGCGTTGTCGTCACTCGCCGACTCCCCCACGCTCGGCTTCGCTCGCGCGGGGGGACCCCCATCGCGTCGACTCCCTCCTCCGCCTTGCATCTGCACGCACCAGACCCCGCTCGGGTCGGCCGGTCCGCACCGTCGGTCCAGGCCGGCCTGATCCAAACGACACCCCCTAGTTCGCCCGCCACCCCACCATGCCCCGGCCCCCGTGGGGCCCGTCGCAAAGCCGGGCCGCGCCCGTGTGCGGGTGACGTGCGACCCTGGTGCCATGGACGACGACGCCCCCGGCTCCCCGGACACGGACGATCCCCTGCTCGCGATCGTCGACGGTGCGAACGTCGTCGGTTCACGGCCCGACGGCTGGTGGCGCGACCGCAAGGGCGCGGCCGAACGGCTGCGGGACCGGCTGGCCGCCGGCGGACTGCCCGGCCGGCCGGATCCGGTGGAGATCGTGCTCGTCGTGGAGGGCGCGGCACGCGGCGTCGAGTCCGTGCCCGGGGTACGGGTGGAATCGGCGCCCGGCAGCGGGGACGACCGGATCGTGGAACTGGTCGCCGGCTCCGCCGGCCGCGACCGCCTGGTCATCACCGCCGACCGCGAACTGCGCCGCCGCGTCACGGACCTGGGCGCCGAGGTGGCGGGCCCCCGCACCGCCCTCGCCTGACCCCGCCACACGCCGGGCCCACACCTCCGGGCCCACGGCACGCGGGGCTCCCTCCCCCTCTACTCCCCCGTCACCCGCGCATACAGCACCGCCCCGTCGACCCTGCCGACCTCCTCGTAGCGGGCGGACAGCAGGTGGCGCAGGGTGGGGAGGCGATCGGGGGCGTAGGGCTTGCCGCGGGAGTCGTCGACGACCAGGGCGGGGGCGTGGGCGGCGAGTTCGGCGCGGAAGACGGGCCAGGTCCCCTGGACGGCGTACTTCTCGCCCACCTCGGGGCCGTCGCGGCCACCGCTGTAGTTGGTGAGCAGGCCGGCGGTGAGGTAGCGGGTGGCGGGGGTGCGGCCGGCGAGCCAGTACGTCTCCGGGTGCATGCCCCACACCAGGACCCGGTCGTCGGGGCCGGTGCGGTGGGCGAGGGCGGTGGCGAGGCGCTGGGCGTGGGTGAGTTCGGGGCGCGGGGCGAGCAGGCCCCAGGCGAGGAACAGGGCGCAGCAGCAGGCCGAGGTGCCGAGCGCGGCGGTCAGCCGTTCCCGGGGCAGGGTGCGCAGCGCGGCGGTGGCCAGCAGAGCGGCGGCCGGGGTGAGTTGCAGGTAGTAGTGGCCGAAGAAGTGGAAGCCGAAGGTGACCGCGACGGCCGAGGAGGCCAGCCACAGCCACAGGTCGGCCGTCGCGGCTCCGGCCGTGCGCAGGGCCCGTACGACCGGCGGGACCAGGCCGGCGCAGGCCACGGCCAGGATCGCGGTGTTGGTCAGCGCCCGGACCAGGACGTGGAGTTCGGAGCCGGTGAAGGTGGCGTACGCGGTGGATCCGGTGACCGTCCAGAACAGGAATCCGGCGGGGTCCGTCAGTTGGGCCGCGGCGAGCACGGGGAGCGCGAAGCCGGCCGCGAGGCGGAGCGCTCCGGGGCGCGGGGCGGGCGAGCGGTGCAGCAGCCAGGCCACCGGCACCAGCACCGCGCCGCCGGTCTGCTTGGTGAGGAAGGCGCAGGCGACGGCGGCCCCGGCGGCGCCCCAGCGGCCCCGGTCGGCGCACCACAGGGCTGCCGCGGTGCAGGGCAGTATGAACACCTCGAAGGTGGCGGCCTGCGCGTCCTCGGGGTTGAGCCCGACGGACACCAGCAGGTACAGCACCCCGGCGGTGCGGCCCGCGGTGTCGCCCCAGCGGCGCCGGGCCAGTGAGGCCAGCAGGACGGCGGTGAGCAGCTGGGCGAGGACGGCGAGCACCCGTACCGGGGTGAGGGTTCCGGATCCGCACACCGCGAAGGCGGCCTCGTACAGCCACGGCACCACGGGCGGCTTGCGGTCCACGACCGTCTCGTACAGCCGGCCGCCCTGGGCGAGCAGGCGTGCCTGGACGGCGAGATAGCCCTCGTCGGGGTTCCACAGCGGCCGGACGAAGGACGGGATCCGGGTGAGAGCGGCCAGAGCCGCGAGGGCGGGTAAGAGCTGTCTCCAGTACGCCGTCCGGGTGGCCACGGTCGGTGCGGGGGCGAGCGGGACGGCGAGCATGGGGTGCACGCTATCCGGCCCCGCGGCCCCAGCCGAAGCGGGACATACGGGGTCGGAAGGTTACGGGGTCACCGGCGGGGAGTTACGGGGTGTTCGTCGGCGGGACCTTGCCCGCCGGTTCCGTCTCGCGCAGGGCGAGGCGGCTGTGCGTGCGGCCGTAGGAGAAGTAGACGACGAAGCCGATGACCATCCAGATGGCGAACCGGAGCCAGGTCTCGGCGGGCAGGTTGAGCATCAGCCACAGCGAGGCGCACACCGACACGATGGGCAGGACCGGGACCCACGGGGTGCGGAACGCGCGGGGCAGGTCGGGGCGCGTCCGGCGCAGGATGATGACGCTGATCGCGACGACGACGAAGGCGAACAGCGTGCCGATGTTCACCAGCTCGGCCAGCTCGCTCAGGCTGGTGAAGCCGGCGACGATCGCGATGACGACGCCGAGCAGGATGGTCGGCCGGTGCGGGGTCTTGAAGCGCGGGTGGACCCGGGAGAAGAAGCGGGGCAGCAGTCCGTCGCGGCTCATCGCGAAGAACACCCGGGTCTGGCCGAGCAGCAGGATCATGCACACGGTGGTCAGGCCGACGGCGGCGCCGAAGCTGATGACGCCCGCGTACCAGGGGTGCCCGATCGCCTTGAAGGCGTCGGCGAGGGGGGCCTCCACGGACAGCTGGGTGTACTTCTGCATGCCCGTCACGACGATGGACACGGCGACGTACAGCACCGTGCAGATGAGCAGCGAGCCGAGGATGCCGCGGGGCATGTCGCGCTGCGGGTTGCGGGTCTCCTCGGCGGCGGTGGCGACGATGTCGAAGCCGATGAACGCGAAGAACACCACCGACGCGGCGGTGAAGATGCCCATCACGCCGAAGTTGGACGGCGCCCAGCCGAACAACAGCTGGATGAGCGGCGCCTTGAGGTTGCCGCCCGCCGGTACCGGCTGGGACGGCGGGATGAACGGCTTGTAGTTGTCACCGCTGACGAAGAAGGCGCCGGCGACGATCACGATGAGGACGACGATCACCTTGATGGCGACGACGAGGGAGGTGATCCGGGCGGACAGCTTCATGCCGAGGACGAGGATGCAGGTGAGCACCAGCACCAGCCCGGCGGCGAGGACGTCGAAACCGAAGCCGGTGGCGTTGTCCCGGCCGGCCAGGTAGGCGGGCAGGTGCCAGCCCGCGTTGTCGAGCAGGGAGCGGATGTAGCCGGACCAGCCGACCGCCACCACCGCCGTGCCCAGCGCGAACTCCAGGACCAGGTCCCAGCCGATGATCCAGGCCGGCAGCTCGCCCAGGGAGGCGTACGAGAAGGTGTACGCGGAGCCGGCCACCGGGACCGTGGAGGCGAACTCGGCGTAGCAGAGCGCGGCGAGACCGCAGACGACGGCGGCGGCGACGAAGGACAGGGCGACCGCGGGGCCGGCGTTGTTCTTGGCGACCTGTCCGGTGAGCACGAAGATGCCGGTGCCGATGATGACACCGACACCGAACACGGTCAGGTCGAGGGCGGAGAGGGACTTTCTGAGCGAGTGCTCCGGTTCCTCGGTGTCCCGGATCGACTGCTCGACGTTCTTCGTCCGGAAGAGCGTGCTGCTCACGTGCCTACCTCCCACGCTTGTCGTCCTCGACATGATCGAGAGGGCCGGGGACGCGTATGCCCCGGCACAGGCAGGTTCACGCAGACGGGCCGGTTCCGCCACCGGGAGGAGTGGCGGAACCGGCCCGTCGGGGCGCTTGCCGGCCAAGCGGGTCCGGCGAAATCCGGTGCCGTTCGTCAGCGCCCCGAAGGGGCGCGGGGAACTGCGCGACCGGCCACGACGCACCCGCGGGTGAAGCACCGGCTGTCCGGCGGAGCACTCAGTCGCGCGCGGGCTCCACGGAGTCCACGGCGGCGTCGACTTCGGCGGCCGTACGGTCGAATCGGCCGTCGAGGCGTGCGACCAGGCCGGTGACCTGTCGGGCGATGTCCGGGGCGGTCAGTCCGATCTCGGCGAGGACCTCGGCGCGGGAGGCGTGGTCGAGGAAGCGCGGCGGGATGCCGAAGTCACGCAGCGGGACGTCCACGCCCGCGTCGCGCAGGGCCTGGGCGATCGCGGAGCCGACACCGCCGACGCGGCTGTTGTCCTCGACGGTGACGACGACCCGATGGCGCTCGGCGAGGGGCGCCATGGCCTCGTCGACGGGCTTGACCCAGCGGGGGTCGACGACGGTGGTGGAGATGCCCTGCCTGTCGAGCAGGCCGGCGATCTCCAGGCACATCGGGGCGAGCGCGCCCACGGAGACGAGGAGCACGTCCGGGCGGTCGGTGCCGGGCTCGCGCAGCACGTCCATGCCGCCGACGTGGCCCACGGCCGGTACGGCGGGGCCGACGGCGCCCTTGGAGAAGCGCACCACGGTCGGTGCGTCGTCGACCTGGACGGCCTCGCGCAGCTGGGCGCGGACCTGGTCGGCGTCGCGCGGCGCGGCGAGCCGGAGTCCGGGGACGACCTGGAGGATCGACATGTCCCACATGCCGTTGTGGGAGGCGCCGTCGGTGCCGGTGACGCCGGCCCGGTCCAGCACGAAGGTCACCCCGCACTTGTGCAGGGCCACGTCCATGAGGACCTGGTCGAAGGCGCGGTTGAGGAAGGTGGCGTACACGGCGAAGACGGGGTGCATACCGCCGTGGGCGAGGCCGGCGGCGGAGACGGCGCCGTGCTGCTCGGCGATCCCGACGTCGTAGACACGCTCGGGGAAGCGCTTGGCGAACTTGTCGAGGCCGACCGGCTGGAGCATGGCGGCCGTGATGGCGACGACGTCCTCGCGCTCCTCGCCGAGCTTGACCATCTCCTCGCCGAAGACGGAGGTCCAGTCGGCGCCGGCCGCCTTGACGGGCAGGCCGGTGTCGGGGTGGATGGGGCCGATGCCGTGGAAGCGGTCGGCCTCGTCCTGGAGGGCGGGCTGGTAGCCGCGGCCCTTCTCGGTCAGGCAGTGCACGATGACCGGGCCGCCGAAGCGCTTGGCGCGCGACAGCGCCGACTCCAGCGCCTCGATGTCGTGGCCGTCGATCGGGCCGACGTACTTCAGGCCGAGGTCCTCGAACATGCCCTGCGGGGCGATGAAGTCCTTCAGGCCCTTCTTGGCGCCGTGCAGGGTCTCGTAGAGGGGCTTTCCGACGACCGGGGTGCGGTCGAGGAGTTCCTTCGTGCGGGCGAGGAAGCGCTCGTAGCCGTCGGTGGTGCGCAGGGTGGCCAGGTGGTTGGCGAGGCCGCCGATGGTCGGGGCGTACGACCGCTCGTTGTCGTTGACGACGATGACCAGCGGGCGGTCCTTGGCCTCGGCGATGTTGTTCAGCGCCTCCCAGGCCATGCCGCCGGTCAGCGCGCCGTCACCGATGACGGCGACGACGTGGCTGTCCCGCTTCTTCAGCTGGTTCGCCTTGGCGATGCCGTCGGCCCAGCCGAGCACGGTGGAGGCGTGGCTGTTCTCGATCACGTCGTGCTCGGACTCGGACTGCGCCGGGTAGCCCGACAGGCCGCCCTTCATCTTCAGCCGGGAGAAGTCCTGCCGGCCGGTGAGCAGCTTGTGCACGTAGGACTGGTGGCCGGTGTCCCACAGCACCTTGTCCTTCGGCGAGTGGAAGACCCGGTGCATGGCGATGGTCAGCTCGACCACGCCGAGGTTGGGGCCGAGGTGGCCGCCCGTCTTGGAGACGGCCTCGACCAGGAAGGTCCGGATCTCCTCTGCCAGCTGGTCCAGCTCCTCCAGGCTGAGCCGGTCCAGATCGCGCGGTCCCGTGATGCGGGTCAGCAGCGGCACCCGTGCCTCCTTGCAGTTGAGCTGATCGAGCTGTTGCCGGGCTTGAAGAGTCTAATGTTCGGCGTTTGCGGGACACGACAGTGCCCGGCACCTTGAAGGCGCCGGGCACGTGAGCCGGTCGGGGTTACGCGCGACCCGCCGTCTTCTGCGTCTTGCGGGTGACCGCGTCGATGACGACGGTGGCCAGCAGGACGCCACCGGTGATCATGTACTGGACCGGCGAGGCGATGCCCTGGAGGGCGAGACCGTACTGGATCGAGACGATCACCAGCACGCCGAGGAGCGCGTTCCACGTGCGGCCACGGCCGCCGAAGAGGGACGTGCCGCCGATCACAGCCGCCGCGATCGCGTTCATCAGCAGGTCACCGGCACCGGCGCCCTGGTTGGCGGACGCGATCTTGGAGGCGATGAACAGACCGCCGATCGCCGCGAACGTACCGGAGACGGCGAACACCGAGATCCGGACCATGTCCACGTTGATACCGGCACGGCGCGAGGCCTCGACGCTGCCGCCGAGCGCGAAGATCTTCCGGCCGTACGCAGTGCGGCGCAGCACGAAGTCCGTGATGAACAGGACGGCGACGAAGACCACCACGGCCAGCGGCAGGCCCTTGTACTGGTTGAAGACAATCGCGGCGGCGAAGGCGACGATCGCCAGCAGCACGGTCCGCAGGACGGTCTCGCTCAGCGGTCGGGACGGTACGCCGGCGGCCTCGCGGCGCTTGTTGTCGAGGAAGGAGCTGAGGAAGAACAGCGCGGTCACGCCGATGGCGAGCCCGTAGGCGGCGGCCACATCGGAGAAGTAGTAGCTGGTCAGCTTGGCGACCAGACCGTCGCTGTTCAGGTTGATCGTGCCGTTGTCGCCCAGGATCTTGAGCATGAAGCCGTTCCAGAACAGCAGACCGGCCAGGGTGACCGCGAAGGCCGGCACACCGATCTTCGCGAAGAAGAAGCCCTGGAGCGCGCCCGCGACCGTTCCGGTGAGGATGGACAGCACCAGCGCCAGGATCTCGTTCATGCCGTGGGTGATGTTGAGCACCGCGAAGGTGGCGCCCGCGACACCCGAGAGCGAACCGACCGACAGGTCGATCTCGCCGAGCAGCAGGACGAACACGATGCCGACGGCGATCATGCCCGTGCCGACCATGGCGACGGAGATGTCGGAGAGGTTGCCGGCGGTGAGGAAGTTGGAGTTCAGGCTCTGGAAGATGATCCAGATGACCGCCAGCCCGATGACGACCGGCATCGAGCCGAGGTCACCGGCCTTCATCTTCCGCTTGAACTCGGTCCAGTACCCGAGGAGACCCTGTTCACGCACCAGCAGGCGGGGGTCGACCGCGGTGACCGCGGCGGCCGCCGCGGCCGGGGCCTCGGTCTTCACCGCGGACGTCTCCTCGGGACCCTCGGGGGTCTTGCCGAGGTTCGCGGAGGTCTTGTCGATGGTCACTTGGAAACCTCCCCGTTCGAGCGCGCCGCACGGCGGGTCACTGCGTTGTCGGTGGCGCCCGTGATGGCGGAGATGATCTCCTCCTGCGAGGTCGTCTTGACCTCGAAGACACCGTTGTTGCGGCCGAGGCGCAGGACGGCGACCTTGTCGGCCACCGCCTTCACGTCCGCCATGTTGTGGCTGATGAGGATCACGGCGTGACCGCGCTCCCGCAGCCGTTCCACCAGGTCGAGGACCTGCGCCGTCTGCTCGACACCGAGGGCGGCGGTGGGCTCGTCGAGGATGACCAGCCTGGGCTCGCCGAGCATGGAGCGGGCGATGGCCACGGTCTGGCGCTGACCGCCTGAGAGCGAGGCGATCGGGATGCGCACGCTCGGGATGCGGATCGACAGCGTGGTGAGCAGCTCGCGGGAGCGGCGCTCCATCTCCACCTCGTCCAGGACACCGCGACGGCGGAGCTCCCGGCCCAGGTAGAGGTTGCCGACCACGTCGATGTTGTCGCACAGCGCGAGGTCCTGGTAGACCGTCGCGATGCCCAGGCTCTGGGCGTCGTGCGGCTTGCTGATCTGGACGGCCTTGCCTTCCCATTCGATGACGCCTTCATCGATGGGGTGAACGCCGGCGATCGTCTTGACCAGCGTGGACTTTCCGGCACCGTTGTCGCCCACCAGGGCGACCACCTCACCGGCGTGGACCTCAAGCTCTACGTCGGTGAGCGCCTGGACGGCACCGAACCGCTTGGAGACCCCGCGCAACGCCAGCACGGGCGTAGCGGACACGTGAACCATCTCCTTCGCCGCCTGACCCGGCGGGAGGTTGTGCAGAAGATTGGGGGGTGTTCCGTCCGGCGCCCCGCGCCGAGCTTGCGGGGCTGGTTGATGCGCGGGGCACCGGAGGAGCTGTGGATGCCTTTCCCGTCAAGGGAATTCAAGAGTGAATCCCTGGGTCAGGGAAGGCGCGTGTGGCTGCTTACTTCAGGCCGATCTTGTCGCAGGCCGCCTTGTACTGCGCGGTGCAGATGTCGGCGATCGTGTAGACGCCGTCCTTGACGACGGTGTCCTTGATGTTGTCCTGGGTCAGCGCGGTGACCGGGACCAGGACCGAGGGGACCTGCTTCGTGGTCGGGCTGTCGACCTTGTCCTTGGCGATGGAGTCGAGCGCCTTGCCCTGGGCGAGGTCCACGGCCATCTCGGCGGCGGCGGCGGCCTCGGGCGCGTACGGCTTGTAGACGCTCATGTACTGGTCGCCGGTGACGATGCGCTGCACGCCGGCCAGCTCGGCGTCCTGGCCGGTGACCGGGACCTTGATGCCGGCGGCCTTGAGGGCGGTGATGATACCGCCGGCCATGCCGTCGTTGGCGGAGTAGACGCCGATGATGTTCTTCTTGCCGAGAGCCGAGATGGCGCCCTCCATGTTGGAGTTGGCGTTCTCCGGCTTCCACTCCTTGGTGTCGTACTCCTTGCCGACGTTCACCTTGCCGTCGAGGACCTCGTGGGCGCCGGCCTTGAACTGCGCGGCGTTCGGGTCGGTGACGGAACCGTTCATCATGACGATCTTGCCGGACTTGGCCTTGGAGCCCAGGGCCTTGAGCAGGGCCTCACCCTGGGTCTTGCCGACCGTCTTGTTGTCGAACGAGGTGTAGGCGCTGATCGGGCCCTGCGCGAGGCGGTCGTAGGCGACGACCGGAATGCCCGCGTCCTTGGCCTTCTGCACCGAGTTCTTGATGGCGGCGGCGTCCACTGCGTCGACGATCAGCACGTCCACCTTGTTGGTGATCATGGTGTCGACCTGCTGGTTCTGCAGCGTGGCGTCCTGCTTGGCGTTGGCGTAGACGATCTCGCCCTTGCCGTTCGTCAGCTCCTTGACCTTCTTCTCGATCAGGGGCTTGTCGAACTTCTCGTACCGCGCAGTCTGGTTCTCCGGAAGGAGCAGACCGACCTTGATGGCATCGCCCTTGCTGGCACCGCCGGAGGACTTGGAGGAGCCACCGGACTCCTTGGCGCTGCCACAGGCCGCGAGAGAGACGGCCATGGCACCAGCAGCAACAGCGAAAGCCGCACGACGCATACGCGTGTTCACTCTTTGAAACCTCCCTGACGAGGCCGCGTCGTTGCGGCCGAGGTGGCTGGAAGTCAACTCGGCCACACGGGCGACGTCAAGAAGTAAATCCTTAACGAGATGGCAACGGTGCCATCCGTTTTCTAAGTGAAGGCAGGCGCGGCGGCGGAGAGGACCCCTCCCGCGGAGCCGTCCAAAAGGGTTGAATCGCCCATCTCGCCGAGCGCGAGCGCAAGCGCCCCGAGGACCTCGGCGCGGCCCCCAAGTGCCCCTGGGAGAACGGACAGTTGACGCGCCGCGCTGGGGATGGCGTAGCGGCCGACGGACTCCCTGATGGGCCCGAGCACCAGCTCACCGGCCTCGGCGAGGTCGCCGCCGAGGACCACCCGGCTCGGGTTCAGCAGATTGCAGAGATTGGCGACTCCGCTGCCGATGTGACGGCCGACGTCGGCGATCACACGACGGCAGCCCGGGTCCCCGTCCCTGGCCATCCGTACGACGCCCTCCATGGTCAGGTCGGTGCCGTGGCTGGACTGGAGCAGCGGGAGCACGTAGCGCGCGGCCGTGAAGGTCTCCAGGCAGCCGCGGTTGCCGCACCGGCAGACCGGTCCCGACTCGTCGAGCGTGATGTGCCCGATCTCCCCCGCGGTGCCGCCCGGCCCGCGGTAGATCTTGCCGTCGATCACCAGGCCGGCGCCGACACCGCTGGCGACCTTGATGTAAGCAAGATCACGGACTCCCTTGCCGCTGCCCCAGACCAGCTCGCCGAGGGCGCCGAGGTTGGCGTCGTTGTCCACGTGCACGGGGACGCCGAGGCGCCCGCGCAGTTCCTCGGCGGGCTTGGTGCCGCCCCAGCCGGGCAGGATCGCGGTGGAGCCCAGGGTGCCCGATTCGACGTCGATCGGGCCGGGCACGCCGAGTCCGACGCCCGCCACCTTGGCCCGGTCCACGCCGGTCGCCGCGATCAGCCGGTTGACCAGCCGCTCCGCCCGGTCGAAGCCCTGGGCGGCGGAGGCGTCCACGTCCAGCGGCTCGGACTCCTCGGCCAGCACCTGGTGGGCGAGGTTGCCGATCGCGACGCGCAGGTGCTCGTGGCCGAAGTCGACACCGATGACGATGCCGGCGTCCCCGCTCAGCGACACGCTCCGGGCCCGCCGGCCACCGGCCGAGGTGGGCGTGACCTCGACGGTTCCGCCGTCCTTCAGTTCGCGCACGATGTTGGAGACGGTCGCCGCGGACAGGCCGGTCGTCCGCGCGATCTCGGCCTGCGTGAGCGACCCGGCAAGGCGTACCGCGCGTACGACCCGCTCCAGGTTGGCCCGGTGCAGCGACGACTGCGACCCTGGAGTCTCCACGACGACCTCCTGAGCACGGGACCGCTTCGGCGAGGTCCCGCGTATTTCCAACTAGTGAACTCTAAGCTGAGCCGTTCGGGGCGACATACGTCAAGAGGTTGAACCGTTTCGGGATCCTGGACACGGCAGAGCACGCCGCCCCGGAAGCCCGGAACGGCGTGCACACGATCGG
This sequence comes from Streptomyces sp. NPDC048297, assembly GCF_043201585.1. Lineage (NCBI taxonomy): Bacteria > Bacillati > Actinomycetota > Actinomycetes > Kitasatosporales > Streptomycetaceae > Streptomyces > Streptomyces sp. NPDC048297. Next base: position 27,261 of record NZ_JBICZA010000036.1, on the reverse strand, counting down.
TCGCGGAGCGTCCCCGCTACTTCAGCGCGCCCGCTGTCAGCCCCGCCACCACCTGCCGCTGGAAGATGATGTACGCCCCCAGTACCGGCAGCATCGCCATGACCAGGCCGGCGAAGAGGCCGGACCAGTCGCCCTTGTAGCCCTGGCTGACCGCGAGCTGGACCAGGCCCTGGGTGAGGACCTTCTTGTCCGGGTCGGTGTTGAGGACCGTGGGCAGCATGTACTGGTTCCACTGGCCCAGGAAGTTGAAGATGCCCACGCTGATCAGGCCCGGCTTGGCCATGGGCAGCATGATCTGGAAGAACGTACGGGTGTGCGAGGCGCCGTCGACGAAGGCCGCTTCCGCCACCGAGCTGGGCAGGGTGCGGAAGAAGGCGGTGAGGAAGAACACCGTGAACGGCAGCGAGTACGCGATGTAGACCAGGATCAGGCCGTGGATCGTGTTCAGCAGGCCCATGTTGTTCACGACGTAGAACAGCGGGACCAGCGCCAGCATGATCGGGAAGCTCATGCCGCCGACGAACAGGTAGTAGATGAAGCGGTTGCCGGGGAAGTCGAAGCGGGCCAGGACATAGGCCGCCATCGAGCCCAGGACCAGCGTGCCGATCAGTGAGCCGCCGACCACCAGGACGGTGTTCAGGAAGTAGTCGCTCATGTTGGCCTGGGTCCAGGCCCGCGACCAGTTGTCGAAGTGCAGCTTGTCCGGCAGCGACCAGGGCGAGCCGAAGATGGCGCTGTCGTCCTTGAAGGACGTCATCACCGCCCACAACAGCGGCGTGACCACCATGATCGCCCACAGGATCAGGATGCCGTGGGAGAAGACGTTGAGGACGGTGCCCTCTTTCTTCCGCGCGACAGGCGGCGCGGGCACCACGTCGGCCTTGGATACGGTCGCGCCGGACTCGGCCGGCAGCGGGGCGGGGGTCTCGGTCGTCTTCATGGCTCAGAACTCCAGCCGTTCGCGACGGCCCAGCCGCATCACGATCGCCGCGAACGCGAGCGTGACGACGAGCAGGGCGACGCCGATGGTGGTGGCGTAGGCGGCCTGACCGTCCCGGAACGCCTTCTGGTACACGTAAAGGACCATCACGGTGGTCGAGTAGTCGGGACCGCCCGGCCCGGTCGTCATGATCTGCACGACCGCGAACGACTCGGCGCCGAGCGCGAGAATGCCCATGTAGACCCAGCCGGACTGCACGGTGTCCCACAGCAGCGGCAGGGTGATGCGGAAGAACGTGGTGAAGCGGCTCGCCCCGTCGAGCAGGGCCGCCTCGTACATCTCGGCCGGGATCGAGGCCATGCCCGCCGAGAAGAGGACCACGAAGAAGCCGACCGTGGACCAGACGAGCACCGCCATCACGCACCACAGGGCGAGGCTCGGGTCGCCCAGCCACAGTGGCTGGACGCTGTCGAGGCCGATGCCGCGCAGGAACGAGTTGATCGCGCCGCTGTCGGGGTTGTAGGCGAAGGCGAACAGCAGCGAGACGATGGCGATGGACAGGACCTGAGGAAAGAAATAGACGATCTTGTAGAAGGAGGAGCCCCGGACCCCGGTGATCACGGGACCCCCTCTTCTCCGTCGTCCGCCCACATTGATCATGAAGGCGAAGAACAGCGCCAGACCGAGCGTCACCAGGGGCAGCACCAGAGCGAAGAGCAGACTGTGCTGGAGCGACTTCCAGAAGATGTCGTCGTCGAGCATCCTCTTGTAGTTGTCGAAGCCGACCATCTTGAAATCCGGGCTCAGGCCGGTCCAGTCCGTGAACGAGTAGTAGATGGACTGGATGAACGGCCACACCACGAAGAGCGCGTACAGTCCGAGGGGGAGTGCCAGAAACCCCACAATGAACCGGTACTTGCCGTGCTGCATCGCCACTCCGGTGCTGTAGAGGTGTCGTTTACTGGTGCTTGTAGTGCTTGATCGAGGTGTCCTTCGCCGCCTCGTCGGCGAAGCCCTGGATCTTCTTGATGGCCTCGGCCGGGGTGAGCCGGCCGGCCATCATCTCGCCGAGACCGGCCACGCCGATCTTCTCCTTCTGGAGCTGCACGTACCAGTCCTGCAGACGCGGGTTGACCACGTTGGACCCGGCCTTGTCCAACGCCGCCACGCCCGACTTCAGGCCTGGGGTGAGGGTGATGCCGGTGGTGCCGCCGTTGTACGCGGTCAGCGACTTCACCTTGGCGGTGAAGTTCTTCGAGGACGCCTCGGAAAGCATGATGCGCAGCTGCTCCATACCGCCCTCGGCGTTCGCCGCCTTGGCCGGCACGATGAAGGGCTCACCGCCGGACGCCCAGATGGTGCCGAACGGCAACTTGTCCGAGCTGTCGATTCCGGTCGGCGCGGAGACCGCGAGGTCGAAGTCGGCCGGGATGACGTTCGCCGACTCGTTCTCCACCCAGGAGCCGTTCGGGATGAACAGCGCCTTGCCCTTGGCCCACGCGGTCTGCGACTGGATGTGGTCCAGGCCCGGAGTGCCCTTGAGGATGTACCCCTTCTTGTACAGCTCGTAGTAGGCCTCGAAGCAGGCCTTGACCGCCGGGTGCTTCCAGGCGTTCGGCTCCAGGTTGTCGATGGCGTCGAGCACCCCGCGGCCACCGACCTTGCCGATCATCGGGTACAGGGAGAACGGGACGTAGTACGGATACTTGCCCGCGTACGTCCAGCCCGCCATGCCCTGCTTCTTGGCCTTCTCGCAGACCTTGAGCATCTCGTCCCAGGTCTCGGGGTACTTCTCGTCCAGCGAGTCCAGGGCCTTCTGCGAGTACCAGACGCCGTACACCGTGTAGGCGTAGTACATGATCCAGACCGGGTCGCCGTCGAACTGGCCCATCTCCACGATTCCGGGCCGAAGCGTGTCGCGCACCTTCTTGTTCGGGTCGTCGTACGACGGCGCGTCCAGCAGCGGGGTGAGGTCCGCCAGCTGCTTCTTGCCGACGAGTACGCCCATGTCCATCTGCTCGGCACCGGAGTTGTCGATGAGGTCCGGCGGGGTGCCCTGGTTGAAGCGGGGCTGGAGGGTGGACTGGATCTTCTGGGTGGCCGCGAACTTCACCGCGGCCTTGGGGAAGTCCTTCTGGTAGATCGTCACCGCGTCCTGGGCGTACTCCTTGCCGAAGCCACCGTCGAAGAGGACGAACTCCATCTTGGCGGTCTCGTTGACGCCGAGCGGGTTCTTGGCGGTCTTCTTGCCCGCCTTCGCCTTGCTCTGCGACTCGCCGCCACCGCTGCTCGCGCAGGCGGACAGCAAGCTCATTGCGGGAACGGCCACCAGGCCGAGCGCGGCGGAACGCTTGATCAGGTCGCGGCGGCCGAAGCCCTCGCCACCGTCGTGCGCAGTGGATCCCATGCTCAAGTCCTCGCCTTCTCCAGGACTCAGGCGGTGAACCGGATCCTCCCCGGCACCGCTGTCGGGTAGTGCTGGGTCTTGCAGGAAACGCCGACAGGTATAGTCCACTTCCCGCTGGCTGAGCAAGATCGAATGCAAGGTTGACCGGTGGTCTTTTCCGAGTTGAGACCTCACGGAAATTTCCGCGCGCCGTGCGCACCCGCGCGAAATATTCCTGACATAGGCCCCTGAATGCCACACCCAACACCCTTGACATCAAGGGCCACTTGACGCCCTACTGGTTCCTTGCGCAGCGAGTTGACAACGTTGTCCACAGCGGAGTGCAGGAGGGGAATCCGTCGATGCAGCGGAGAACGCAGCGGAGGACTCGGCACAGATACGGTCCGGCGGTCGTGCTCACGGCCGCCTTCGTCATGGCCGTCGGCACACAGGGCGCGGCCGTCGCCCTGCCCGCCAAGGCCCAGGCCCCGGCCACCGGCGGGGAGTTCGCATCCTCGTTCGAGCCGGGCGATCCGGCGCCCGACTGGCTCAACACCGTCGACACGGGCGCGGACGGCGGCAAGCGCGCCTCCGGCGTGGACGGCGGCTACAGCACCGGCATCCCGGGCAATGTCACCGACCATGTGACCGAGGTCCGGGCGAGCGGCGAGAACCCGGGCGCGGGCGAGGTGAAGGAGAACCTCGCCGACGGCGAGCCCGGCACCAAGTGGCTGACCTTCGAGCCCACCGGCTGGGTCGAGTTCGACCTCGACAAGCCCGTCAAACTGGTCACCTACGCGCTCACCTCGGCCAACGACTTCGACGCGCGCGACCCGGCTGACTGGACACTCAAGGGCTCGACGGACGGCAAGGACTGGAAGAGCGTCGACACCCGCTCCGGCGAGTCCTTCCCGGACCGGTTCCAGACGAAGTCGTACGACCTGGCCGAGCCGGCCGAGTACCAGCACTTCCGGCTGGAGGTGACGAGGAACAACGGCGCGCCGGACATCCTGCAACTGGCCGACGTGCAGTTCTCCACCGGCGGCACCGGCGGCCCGGTGCCCCAGGACATGCTGTCGCTGGTCGACAAGGGCCCGAGCGGCTCCCCCACCGCCAAGGCGCGGGCCGGTTTCACCGGCACCCGGGCGCTGCGCTACGCCGGCCGGCACACGGCGAACGGGCGGGCGTACTCGTACAACAAGGTCTTCGACGTGGACGTGCCGGTGGCCGCCGACACGCGACTGGCGTACCGCGTCTTCCCGTCGATGGCCGACGGCGACCGTGACTACGACGCGACGAACGTCTCCGTCGACCTGGCCTTCACGGACGGCACCTTCCTCAGCGACCTCGGCGCCAGCGACCAGCACGGCTTCCCGCTGACCCCGCGGGGCCAGGGCGCGGCCAAGGTGCTGTACACCAACCAGTGGAACGACGTCACGTCGTCGATCGGCTCGGTCGCGGCCGGGAAGACGGTCGACCGGATCCTGGTGGCGTACGACTCGCCGAGCGGGCCGGCGAAGTTCCGCGGCTGGATCGACGACGTGGCGATCAAGCCCGTCGCGCCCGAGAAGCCCAAGGCGCACCTGTCGGACTACGCGCTGACGACGCGCGGCACCAACTCCAGCGGCAGCTTCTCGCGCGGGAACAACTTCCCGGCGACCGCCCTTCCGCACGGTTTCAACTTCTGGACGCCCGTCACCAACGCGTCCTCGCTGAGCTGGCTGTACGAATACGCGCGTGCGAACAACGACGCCAACCTGCCCACGATCCAGGCGTTCAGCGCGAGCCACGAGCCGAGCCCCTGGATGGGCGACCGGCAGACCTTCCAGCTGATGCCGTCCGCCGCGGCCGGCACCCCGGACACCGGACGGGAGGCACGCGAGCTGGCCTTCCGGCACGAGAACGAGACCGCGCGGCCGTACTACTACGGCGTCCGCTTCGAGAACGGCCTGAGGGCGGAGATGACGCCCACCGACCACGCGGCCGCGCTGCGCTTCATCTACCCGGGCGACGACGCGAGCGTGCTGTTCGACAACGTCACCGAGCAGGCCGGTCTGACCCTGGACAAGGAGCACGGGATCGTCACCGGCTACTCCGACGTGAAGTCGGGACTGTCGACGGGCGCGACCCGGCTGTTCGTGTACGGCGAGTTCGACAAGCCGGTGACGGACGGGGCCTCCAGCGGGGTCAAGGGCTATCTGCGCTTCGCCGCCGGCTCCGACCGCACGGTCACGCTGCGCCTGGCCACCTCGCTCGTCGGCGTCGACCAGGCCAGGGACAACCTGCGCCAGGAGATCCCGGACGGCACCTCCTTCGACGCTGTGAAGCAGCAGGCCCAGCGGACGTGGGACAGGCTGCTCGGCAAGGTCGAGGTGGAGGGGGCGACCCCGGACCAGCTGACCACCCTGTACTCCAGCATGTACCGGCTGTACCTGTACCCGAACTCCGGCTTCGAGAAGGTCGGCGGCAAGAGCCGGTACGCCTCGCCCTTCTCCCCCATGCCGGGCCCGGACACCCCGACGCACACCGGCGCGAAGATCGTCGACGGCAAGGTGTACGTCAACAACGGCTTCTGGGACACCTACCGGACCACGTGGCCGGCGTACTCGCTGCTGACGCCGTCCCAGGCGGGCGAGATGGTCGACGGGTTCGTGCAGCAGTACAAGGACGGCGGCTGGACCTCGCGCTGGTCCTCCCCCGGCTACGCCGACCTGATGACCGGCACCTCCTCGGACGTGGCGTTCGCCGACGCGTACGTGAAGGGTGTGCGCTTCGACGCGAAGGCGGCCTACGACGCGGCCGTGAAGAACGCGACCGTCGTGCCGCCCGCGTCGGGCGTGGGCCGCAAGGGCATGAGCACCTCGCCATTCCTCGGCTACACGAGCACCTACACGAACGAGGGCCTGTCGTGGGCGATGGAGGGCTACGTCAACGACTACGGCATCGCGAAGATGGGCGAGGCCCTCTACAAGAAGACCGGCGAGAAGCGCTACCAGGAGGAGTCGCGGTACTTCCTCAACCGCGCCCAGGACTACGTGAACCTCTTCGACCCCCAGGCCGGCTTCTTCCAGGGCCGCGACGCCCGGGGCGCATGGCGCGTGGACTCCACGAAGTACGACCCGCGCGTGTGGGGCTACGACTACACGGAGACCAACGGCTGGGGCTACGCCTTCACCGCCCCGCAGGACAGCCGCGGCCTGGCCAACCTGTACGGCGGGCGCGCCGGCCTCGCTCAGAAGCTGGACACGTACTTCTCCACCCCGGAGACCGCCTCGCCCGAGTTCGTCGGCTCCTACGGCGGTGTCATCCACGAGATGACCGAGGCCCGGGATGTCCGGATGGGCATGTACGGCCACTCCAACCAGGTCGCCCACCACGTGATCTACATGTACGACGCGGCCGGACAGCCCTGGAAGACGCAAGGGTACGTGCGCGAGGCCCTCTCCCGTCTGTACACGGGCAGCGAGATCGGGCAGGGCTACCACGGCGACGAGGACAACGGCGAGCAGTCGGCCTGGTACCTCTTCTCCGCGCTCGGCTTCTACCCGCTCGTCATGGGCAGCGGTGACTACGCCATCGGCTCCCCGCTGTTCAAGAAGGCGACCGTGCACCTGGAGAACGGGAAGGACCTGGTCGTCAGGGCGCCCGCGAACAGCGCGAAGAACGTGTACGTGCGGAGCGTGACGCTGAACGGCCGCCCCTGGACGTCGACGTCGCTCTCCCACCGGATCCTGAGCAAGGGCGGTGTCCTCACGTTCACCATGGGCTCCGAGCCGTCCTCCTGGGGCACGGGCAAGAACGCGGCTCCGGTCTCGATCACCCGGGACGACAAGGTGCCGACGCCGCGCGCGGACGTGCTGAAGGGTGCGGGTGCCCTGTTCGACAACACGTCGGCGACGAGCGCGACGCTCACCTCGGTGGACCTGCCGACCGACCTGCCGGCCGGCGGTGCGACCAAGGCCGTCCAGTACACGCTGACCTCGTCGGCGGACCGCGCGTCGGCGCCGACCGGCTGGACCTTGCAGGGCTCCACGGACGGCACGACGTGGAAGACCCTGGACCACCGCGGCGGGGAGGTGTTCGCCTGGGGCCGGCAGACCCGGGCGTTCAGCGTGGCCGCACCGGGCTCGTACACCAGGTACCGCCTGGTCCTGAGCGGTGCGGCGACGCTGGCGGAGGTGGAACTGCTGGCCTGACGCCCGCGGGGCGCAGGGTAGGGGCGGGTCTCTCGCGGGGCTCGCCCCTTCCCCGTGCGCCGGCTCCGAAACCTCACCGGCCTCAGGGGTCGGCCATGGCCACCAGCAGGTGCCCGTGCTACAAATGCCACATGTCGGACCTATTCGGCCGACTCAGGCGCGTCTCATGGCGCTCGATGATCGGCAAGAGCCCGCGCAGCGTCGCCGGGCAGGTCTTCCTTCTTCAGGTGGCCCTGGTGGTGCTGCTCGTCGTGTGCGCCGTGATCGCGCTCGTCCTGCAGTCGGGCCGCGACACCACCACCGAGGCCAAGCGCCGTTCCATCGCCGTCGCGCAGGCCTTCGCGCACTCACCGGGCATCCTGGAGGCGCTGCGGTCACCCGATCCGAGCAAGATCCTCCAGCCGCTCACCGAGGCCGGGCGCAAGGCCGCCGACGTCGACTTCATCGTCGTCATGAACACCCACGGCATCCGCTACACCCACCCCATGCCGGAGAAGATCGGACAGCGGTTCGTGGGCCGGATCGGTCCGTCGCTGGCCGGCCGGGTCTACACCGAGAGCGTGCACGGCCCGCTCGGCCACGAGGTGCAGGCGACCGTTCCCGTCGACGACACGCACGGCAAGGTGGTCGCCCTCGTCTCCGCCGGGCTCAAGGTCCAGAGCATCAGCAACCAGATGAACCGGCAGTTGCCGATCATCCTGGGCGCCGGGGCCGGCGCGCTGGTGCTCTCGACCGGCGGGACGGCGCTGGTGGGCCGGCGGTTGCGGCGCCAGACCCGCAGCCTCGCCCCGGACGAGATGACCCGTATGTACGAGCACCACGACACGGTCCTGCACTCGGTGCGGGAGGGCGTGCTGATCGTCGGCGCCGCCGGCCGGCTGCTGCTCGCCAACGACGAGGCCAGGAGGCTGCTGGAGCTGCCGCCCGAGGCCGAGGGACGGGCTCTGCGGGACCTGCCGGACCTCGATGCCGGAATGGTGGAGCTGCTCGCCTCCGGGCGCGAGGCCAGCGACGAGGTGCACTTCGCCGGGGGACGGCTGCTGGCGGTCAACCAGCGGCCCACCGACCGCGCGGGCGGCCCCGCCGGGACCGTGGTGACCCTGCGCGACTCCACCGAGCTCCAGGCGCTGTCCGGCCGGGCGGAACTGGCCCGGGAGCGGCTGGAGCTGCTCTACGACGCGGGCCTCGGCATCGGCACCTCCCTGGACGTGGTGCGCACGGCCGACGAGCTGGCGGAGGTCGCCGTGCCCCGCTTCGCCGACTTCGTGACCGTGGATCTGGCCGACGGCGTGCTGCAGGGGGACGAGCCGGCACCGACCGCGACGGACATGCAGCGCGTCACCGTGCACGGCATCCGGGACGACCATCCGCTCTACGAGCGGGGCCGGATGATCGACTTCCTGCCCGCCACCCCGCAGGCGCGCGGCTTCGACGCGGGACGCTCCGAACTCATCTGCGACCTGACGGCCGCCGTCGACTGGCAGACCCAGGACCCCGAGCGCGCCCGGCAGATCGTGGAGTACGGCATCCACTCGCTGATCACGGCCCCGATCCGGACCGGCGGGACCGTGCTCGGCATGGCGAGCTTCTGGCGCTCCAAGCGGGAGCCCTTCGACGAGGAGGACGTCTCGCTCGCCGAGGAGCTGGTGGCCCGAGCCGGGGTCAGCATCGACAACGCCCGCCGGTACGCCCGCGAGCACGCGCTGGCGGTCACCCTGCAGCGCAGCCTCCTGCCCCGCGCGCTGCCCGAGCTGAGCGCCCTGGAGGTGGCGTACCGCTATCTCCCGGCCCAGTCGGGGGTCAGCGGCGACTGGTTCGACGTGATCCCGGTGTCGGGCAGCCGGGTGGCGCTGGCCGTCGGGGACGTCGTCGGGCACGGGCTGCACGCCGCCGCGACGATGGGCCGGCTGCGGACCGCGGTGCACAACTTCTCCACGCTCGACCTGCCGCCCGACGAGGTGCTGGGCCATCTCGACGACCTGGTCGGCCGCATCGACCAGGACGAGGCCCGCGCGGAGGACGGCGGCGAGATCGTCGGTGCCACCTGCCTGTACGCGATCTACGACCCGGTGACCCGGCGCTGCGTGATGGCGAGCGCCGGGCACCTGGCGCCCGCGCTGGTGCACCCGGACGGGTCCGTCACCTATCCGGAGCTGCCGGCCGGGCCGCCGCTGGGCCTGGGCGCGATGCCGTTCCGGACGGCCGAGCTGGAGCTGGCGGAGGGCACCCAGCTGGTCCTGTACACCGACGGTCTCATCGAGGACCGCAGGCGTGACCTGGACGTCGGCATGGAGATGCTGCGCTGTGCGCTGGCGGGCCACCCGGCGAGGTCGCCGGAGGCGAGCTGCCGGGCGGTGCTGGAGGAGCTGCTGCCCGAGCGCCCCAAGGACGACGTGGCCCTGCTGATCGCCCGCACGAGGGCCCTGCCGGCCTCCCAGGTCGCCGACTGGGACGTGCCCTGCGACCCGGCGGCCGTGTCCGGGATGCGCGGCGCCGTGTCCGGGCAGCTGGAGGAGTGGGGCCTTGCGGAGCTGGACTTCGGCATGGAGCTGGTGCTGAGCGAGCTGCTCACCAACGCGGTCCGCTACGGGTCCGAGCCGATCCACGTACGGCTCATCCACGACCGCGCGCTGATCTGCGAGGTGTCCGACGGCAGCAGCACCTCGCCGCACCTGCGGTACGCCGCGACGACCGACGAGGGCGGCCGGGGCCTGTTCCTGGTCTCGCAGCTGGCCGAGCGCTGGGGTACGCGCTACACGCCCACGGGCAAGGTGATCTGGGCGGAACTGGGCGTGCCGAAGGTGCCGGGCGCGCCCAGGGTGCCGGTGATCGACATCCCCGATATCCCGCTGGACTGAGGATCCCACTGGACTGAGGACGCGCCGGGAGGGTATGGCGGGGCGGAAACGGCGAAGGGCCGCACCCCCGGTCGCCCGGGAATGCGGCCCTCGATGCCGCCCTCGACTGTCCTGCCGGCTGCCCTGCCCGCTGCCCTGCTGGGCCGCCGGCCCGACCGCCTACTTACGGATCAGGTTGCGCAGCACGTACTGCATGATGCCGCCGTTGCGGTAGTAGTCGGCCTCACCGGGGGTGTCGATGCGGACGACCGCGTCGAACTCGACGCCCGTGTCGGTGGTGACCTTGACCGTGCGCGGCGTGGAGCCGTTGTTCAGCTCCTCGACGCCCGCGAAGGAGAAGGTCTCCTCGCCGGTCAGGCCGAGGGACTCGGCGTTGTGGCCCTCGGGGAACTGCAGCGGCAGGACGCCCATGCCGATGAGGTTCGAGCGGTGGATGCGCTCGTAGGACTCGGCGATGACGGCCTTGACGCCGAGCAGCGCGGTGCCCTTGGCGGCCCAGTCGCGGGACGAGCCGGAGCCGTACTCCTTGCCGGCCAGGACGACCAGCGGGATGCCCTGCTCGATGTAGTTGCGCGAGGCGTCGTAGATGAACGCCACCGGCGCCCCTCCTTCACCTTCGGCGGACCGGGTGAAGTCGCGGGTGTAGCCGCCCTCGGTGCCCGGCGCGATCTGGTTGCGCAGGCGGATGTTGGCGAACGTGCCGCGGATCATGACCTCGTGGTTGCCACGGCGGGAGCCGTAGGAGTTGAAGTCACGACGCTCCACACCGTGCTCGGTGAGGTACTTGCCGGCCGGGGTGTCGGCCTTGATGGCGCCGGCCGGGGAGATGTGGTCGGTGGTGACCGAGTCGCCCAGCTTGGCGAGCACACGGGCGCCGGCGATGTCGGCGACCGGGGCCGGCTCCATGCCCATGCCCTCGAAGTACGGGGGCTTGCGGACGTAGGTGGACTCGGCGTCCCACTCGAAGGTGTTGCCGGTCGGGATCGGCAGCGCCTGCCACTGGGCGTCGCCGGCGAAGACGTCCTGGTAGGACTTGTTGAACATGTCCTCGCCGATGGCGTTGGCGACGACGTCGTTGACCTCGGCCTCGGTCGGCCAGATGTCGGCCAGGTGGACCGGCTTGCCGTCCTGGTCGACGCCCAGGGCGTCCTTGGTGATGTCCACCTTCATGGAGCCCGCGAGGGCGTACGCGACGACCAGCGGCGGGGAGGCCAGGTAGTTCATCTTGACGTCGGGGTTGATCCGGCCCTCGAAGTTCCGGTTGCCGGACAGGACCGAGGTGACCGCGAGGTCGTGGTCGTTGACGGCCTTGGAGACCTCCTCCGGCAGCGGGCCGGAGTTGCCGATGCAGGTGGTGCAGCCGTAGCCGACGAGGTTGAAGCCGACCTTGTCGAGGTACGGGGTCAGGCCCGCCTTGTCGAAGTAGTCGGTGACGACCTTCGAGCCCGGGGCGAGGGTGGTCTTGACCCACGGCTTGCGGGTCAGCCCCTTCTCGACCGCCTTCTTGGCCACCAGGGCGGCGGCGACCATGACGTACGGGTTCGAGGTGTTGGTGCAGGAGGTGATGGCCGCGACCGTCACCGCACCGTGGTCGAGGGTGTAGGTCGTGCCGTCGGGGGCGGTGACCTGGACCGGGTTCGACGGGACGCCGTTGGTGGCGGCCGGGGCGTCGGAGGCCGGGAAGGACTCCTTGCCCGCCTCGTCGGCGGTGTCGACGTAGTTGAGGACGTCGTGGGCGAACTGCTGGGAGGCGTTCGCGAGGACGATGCGGTCCTGCGGGCGCTTCGGGCCGGCGATGGACGGGACGACCGTGGACAGGTCCAGCTCGAGCTTCTCGGAGAAGTCGGGCTCGGCCGTCGGGTCCAGCCAGAGGCCCTGCTCCTTGGCGTAGGCCTCGACGAGCGCGACCTGCTGCTCGCTGCGGCCGGTCAGGCGCAGGTAGTTGAGGGTCTCGCCGTCGATCGGGAAGATCGCGGCGGTGGAGCCGAACTCCGGCGACATGTTGCCGATGGTGGCGCGGTTGGCGAGGCTCGTGGCCGCCACGCCCTCGCCGTAGAACTCGACGAACTTGCCGACGACGCCGTGCCCCCGCAGCATCTCGGTGATGGTGAGCACGAGGTCGGTGGCGGTGGTGCCGGGCTTCAGCTCACCGGTCAGCTTGAAGCCGACGACGCGCGGGATGAGCATGGAGACCGGCTGGCCGAGCATGGCGGCCTCGGCCTCGATGCCGCCGACGCCCCAGCCGAGGACGCCGAGGCCGTTGACCATGGTGGTGTGCGAGTCGGTGCCGACCAGGGTGTCGGGGTACGCCTGCCCGCCCCGCACCATGACGGTCCGCGCGAGGTGCTCGATGTTCACCTGGTGGACGATGCCGGTGCCCGGCGGGACGACCTTGAACTCGTCGAACGCGGTCTGGCCCCAGCGCAGGAACTGGTAGCGCTCCTTGTTGCGGCCGTACTCCAGCTCGACGTTCTGCTTGAACGCGTCGTTGGTGCCGAACTTGTCGGCGATGACGGAGTGGTCGATGACCAGCTCGGCCGGGGCCAGCGGGTTGATCTTGGCGGGGTCGCCGCCGAGTTCCTTCACGGCCTCACGCATGGTCGCGAGGTCCACGACGCAGGGCACGCCGGTGAAGTCCTGCATGATCACGCGGGCCGGCGTGAACTGGATCTCCTGGCTGGGCTGCGCCTGGGAGTCCCAGCTGCCGAGCGCGCGGATGTGGTCGGCGGTGATGTTCGCGCCGTCCTCCGTGCGGAGCAGGTTCTCCAGCAGCACCTTCAGGCTGTAGGGAAGGCGCGCGGAGCCCTCGACCTTGTCCAGCCGGAAGATCTCGTACGACTCGTCGCCCACCTGCAGCGTGCTGCGGGCGTCGAAGCTGTTCGCCGACACGACAGTCTCCTTCATTGATGTGCGCGTTCCACCGCATCCTGCCGCCACACCAACCCGCCCGATCCGCTAAGGTAAGGCTAAGTTAGGTAACCCTTACCGAGTGGCGACCGCGGTGCGCCTCGGCAGATATCTCGATGTCGAGATAACAGTAGTACATCACCCCACCCATGGTCATGCGTGCCCTGCGCCACAGCACACGGAAGGCCCCGATCCGCCGGCGGCACGCACCCGCCGGCGGCACGGCGCCCGACCGCCCCGCCGGCCCCGCCCGGTCAGGCGGTCCCGTCCGGTCAGGCGATCCCGTCCGGTCAGGCGATCCCGTCCTCCCTTCCGCGTGCGCACGCGACCAGGCAGACCGCGCTGATCGCCGCCATGGCGGCGAAGGCGACGGCGACCGGGGTCCAGGAGTCGTGGAAGGCGGAGAAGAGCCAGGTGGTCGCGGCCGGGGCGAGGGTGCCGAGGAGGCCCGCGGTCTGGAAGCTCATGGACAGACCGGTGTAGCGGACGCGGGGGGCGAACCAGCCCGAGGCGAGGGTGCCCAGGGAGGCGTAGGCGATGGTGCTGGCCAGCATCGGCAGGCACATCGCGAGCCACAGCCCGGCGGTGGACCGGGTGTCGGCGAGCCAGAACATGGGGAACGCGACGACGAGGTGCAGCAGGATGCCGACGAGCGTCACCCGGCGCAGCCCGAACCGGTCGGCGAGCAGGGCGCTGAGCGGCGTGAACACGATGACGACGACCGACGCGGCCGTGCCGGCGGCTGCCGTCTGGGCGTCCGTGAAGCCGAGCGTGGTGACGGCGTAGCTCGACATGAAGGTGACGACGATGTAGTAGCCGCCGACGGTGATGAGGAAGGCACCGGTGGCGAGCAGCCAGGTCCGCCAGGCGTCGCGGAGGACGCCGATCACGGGGGCCGCCTCCTTGCTCTCCGCCTCGGCGGAGAGCTGGGCCGCCTCGAACTCGGGCGACTCGTCCATGGAGGAGCGGATGACCAGGCCGACGAGGACGAGCACGGCCGAGAGCAGGAAGGGCAGGCGCCAGGCCCAGCTCACCAGGGCGTGGTGGCCCAGCAGCGAGGTCAGCGCGAACACACCGGTGGACAGGAAGTAGCCGACGCCGTCGCCGAGCTGCGGGAAGGAGCCGAAGAAGGCCTTGCGGCGGGGCGGGGCGTGCTCCACCGCGAAGAGCACCGCGCCGCCCCATTCGCCGCCGACCGCGAGTGACTGGGTCATCCGGACGAGGACCAGGAGGATCGGCGCGGCGACGCCGAGGGAGGCGTACCCGGGGAGCAGCCCGATGCAGACGGTCGCCGAACCCATCAGGGTCATCGACCAGATGAGGGCCTTCTTGCGGCCGTACCGGTCGCCTATGTGACCGAAGACGATCGCGCCGAGCGGGCGTCCCAGCGCGCCGACGAACAGGGTCGCGAAGGACATCAGGGTGCCGAGCGCGCGGTTCATCTCGGGGAAGAACAGCTCGGGGAAGACCAGGGCGGCGGCCGTCGCGTAGATCCCGAAGTCGTACCACTCGACACTGGTGCCGATCATCGAGGCGGTGGCGATTTTCCAGGGGCCGGACCGGCGCCGGGAGGCGGGGGGAGCGGAGGCGTCCGTGGCTGTGCTCATGTGCGTACTCCAACGGGGGCGGAGGGTTGGGGAGCAGGGGGGAGCAAGAGGGATCAGGAGGGAGCAGGGGAGGGAACAGGAGGGTCACAATTGGATCTGCGGAAGACCCAAAAATGTCGGGGCGACGCTAGGCCGGGGTTCGGCGACTGTCAATAGGGTTCGCATCAAGTCCAATAGGCTGGGAGCCGTGAGCAGCAGCGAGAAGTCCACGGGCGAAGGCAGGAAGAGCCCGGTCGGCGACAGCGGCAGGAAGCCGGTGGAGACACCGGCCGAGAAGAACGGGACCCGGCAGGCGCCCTCGCACGCCGTCGTGGCCGAGGCGCTGCGCCAGCGCATCGCGCTCGGCGGCTTCGGGCCCGGCGACAGGCTCCCTACGGAGCGCGAACTGGCGACGGCGTTCGGCGTGGGCCGCAACACCGTGCGCCACGCCGTGCGGGAGCTGGCCGAGGAGGGCCTGGTCACGACCACGCTGGGTCGCTCGGGCGGCACCCGCGTGGCGCCCGCGCGGCCCGGACCCGGGGGGCGCGACGCGCGCGCGGCGATCGCCGCCGGGATCCGCGCCTCGCTGCGCGACTACATGGAGTACCGGCAGGCGATCGAACCGTTCGCGGCCCGCCTCGCCGCCGAGCGCGGCGGGCGGGCGGCCCGGCAGGAGCTGGTCGGGATGCTCGACGCCAAGGTCGCCGACCTCGGCGCGTACCACCGCATCGACACGCGCTTCCACCTCGGCATCGCGTCCGCGGGCGGTAACGACGTGCTGTCCGAGGCGGTGACCCGGGCCCGTACGGAGATGTTCGTGGCGGGCAACGCGCTGTGGCTCGGCTCCGACTGGAGCGAGGTCTACCCGGCGGACCGGGACTTCGGACTCGCGTTCCGCGAGGAGCACGAGGCCGTCGCGCTCGCCGTGCTGTCCGGCGACGGCGACGCCGCGGAGGCCCGGATGCGGGAGCACCTGCGCGAGTCGCACCGGCAGTTCCTGGTGCTGCTGGACCAGTTCACCGCGTCGCACTGAGCCCGCAGTACGGCACCGGACGGACCTTCCCCGCCCGCCGGGTGCGGGCGGGACCCGATTGACGGCCGGCCGCGGTCGGACTTAGGCTCCGAATTGGGTTCAACGGAGACCCAAATAACGAGAGGGGAACCGCACCCGTGCACGCACCCGACGAAGACCTCACCCGGCAGGTCATGGACCACGTCCTGCACCGGCTCCGGCTCGACCCGCCGCCGCTCGGCCGCCTCGGCGAGGCCGAGGAGCTGTCACTCGCGCTGAAGGGGGCGATCGGCGCGGCGCCCCGCGACCCCGCCGCCGTTCTGCGGACGTACACGCAGTCGCTGGAGCCGACCGTCGTCTCCTGCGACCACCCGGCGTTCCTGGCCTTCATCCCGGGCGCCCCGACGAAGGCCGCCGCGCTGTTCGACATGGTGCTGTCGGCGTCGTCGCTGCACGGCGTGTCCTGGCTGGAGGCAGCCGGTGCGGTGGCCGCCGAGAACCAGGTGCTGCGGCTCTTCGCGGATCTCGCGGGGCTGCCCGAGGGGGCCGGCGGCTGCTTCGTCAGCGGCGGTTCGGCCGGCAACCTGTCGGCGCTCGTCGTGGCCCGCGACACGGGACGGCACCGGCTCGGACTGCCCGCGTCGGCGCCGGTCCGGATCGCGGTCAGCGACCAGGTCCATTCCTCGGTCGGCAACACGCTGCGCATCCTCGGCGTCGAGCCGCTGGTCGTGCCCACCGACGACCACCGGCTCACCGGCGAAGCCCTGCGCGCGGCGCTCGACGCGGCGGGGCGGGACGGCGGCGCCCCGGTCGTCGCGGTCGTCGCCACGGCGGGCACCACCAACGCCGGCATCATCGACGACCTGTCGGGCGTGGCCGAGCAGGCGCGCGCCCGCGACCTGTGGCTGCACATCGACGCCGCGTACGGCGGGGCGGCGCTGTTCGTGCCGGAGCTGCGCGAGCGGCTGGCCGGGATCGAGCACGCCGACTCGCTGGTGGTGGACCCGCACAAGTGGATGTTCGCGCCGTTCGACTGCGGCGCCCTGCTCTACCGCGACCCGCGGCTCGCCCGCGCGGTGCACACCCAGGACGCCTCGTACCTCGACGCGATCCACGGCGCCGACGGGGCGGACGGCGACACCGAATGGAACCCGAGCGACTACGCGTACCACCTCACGCGCCGGCCCCGCGGACTGCCGTTGTGGTTCTCGCTGGCCGTCCACGGCACGGACGCCTACCGCGACGCCATCGCGCACGGGGCGCGGACCGCCGAGCGCACCGCCCGGCTCGTCGAGGCCACGGACGGCCTGGAACTGCTGCGCGAACCCGAGTTGACCGTCGTGCTCATACGCCGGACCGGCTGGAGTCCGGAGGACTACTACGCCTGGTCCAAGCGCCTGCTGGCGGCCGGGACCGCGTTCATCACACCGAGCGTATGGGAGGGCGAGACCGTGGCGCGCCTTGCGTTCCTCCATCCGGGTGTATCGGATGAAATGGTGCAGGAAATCATAAAGTCGCTGATCGAGGACTTCTGACGCATTATCGGATAGGCGAAGAAGGGGATGGAGCCTCCCGCCACGAGAGCCTCGGTTGTCGCTCCATCTCATATCCGATATAGCCTCGGCCCATGACCGACGACTACCTCGTACGCATCGGCAAGCTCATCCGTGACGCCCGGCAACACCGTGGCTGGACACAGACGCAGCTCGCGGAGGCGCTCGGCACCAGTCAGAGCGCCGTCAACCGCATCGAGCGCGGGAACCAGAACATCAGCCTTGAGATGATCGCCCGGATCGGTGAAGCCCTGGACAGCGAGATCGTGTCGCTGGGCTACGCGGGCCCGATGCATCTGCGGGTCGTCGGCGGCCGTCGGCTCTCCGGTGCCATCGACGTCAAGACCAGCAAGAACGCCTGCGTCGCCCTGCTGTGCGCCTCGCTGCTCAACAAGGGCCGTACGGTGCTGCGCCGGGTGGCCCGCATCGAGGAGGTGTACCGCCTGCTGGAGGTGCTGAACTCCATCGGCGTGCGCACCCGCTGGATCAACGACGGGGTCGACCTCGAACTGGTGCCGCCCACCGAGCTGGAGATGGCGGCGGTCGACGCGGAGGCGGCCGTCCGCACCCGCTCCATCATCATGTTCCTCGGTCCGCTGCTGCACCGCATGGACGCCTTCAAGCTGCCGTACGCCGGCGGCTGCGACCTCGGCACCCGGACCATCGAGCCGCACATGATCGCGCTGCGCCGCTTCGGCCTGGACATCGCGGCGACCGAGGGCCAGTACCACGCCCAGGTCGACCGCACGGTCCGCCCCGACCGCCCGATCGTGCTGACCGAGCGCGGCGACACCGTGACCGAGAACGCCCTGCTGGCCGCCGCCCGCCACGACGGCGTCACGGTCATCCGCAACGCCTCCTCCAACTACATGGTCCAGGACCTGTGCTTCTTCCTGGAGGCCCTGGGCGTACGGGTCGAGGGCATCGGGACCACCACGCTGACCGTGCACGGCGTGCCGAACATCGACGTCGACGTCGACTACTCCCCCTCCGAGGACCCGGTCGAGGCGATGAGCCTGCTGGCCGCCGCCGTGGTGACCGAGTCCGAACTGACGGTGCGCCGGGTGCCGATCGAGTTCCTGGAGATCGAGCTCGCGGTCCTGGAGGAGATGGGCCTCGACCACGACCGCAGCCACGAGTACTTCGCGGACAACGGCCGCACCCGCCTGGTCGATCTCACCGTCCGCCCCTCCAAGCTCGAAGCCCCGATCGACAAGATCCACCCCATGCCCTTCCCGGGCCTGAACATCGACAACGTCCCGTTCTTCGCGGCCATCGCGGCGGTCGCGCAGGGCAAGACCCTGATCCACGACTGGGTCTACGACAACCGTGCGATCTACCTCACGGACCTCAACCGCCTCGGCGGCAGGCTGCAGTTGCTGGACCCGCACCGCGTCCTGGTCGAGGGCCCGACCCGCTGGCGCGCCGCCGAGATGATGTGCCCTCCGGCCCTGCGCCCGGCGGTGGTCGTCCTGCTGGCCATGATGGCCGCCGAGGGCACGTCGGTCCTGCGCAACGTGTATGTCATCAACCGGGGTTACGAGGACCTCGCCGAGCGGCTGAACTCGGTCGGGGCGCAGATCGAGATCTTCAGGGACATCTGACCGGCGGGGTGCCGTGCCCCTTGAAGGCAAGGGGCACGACACCTCAACATGCCAACCGACCCGCGGATACTCACCTTCACGACCCTGCACTGATCACTGTTGTTTTTCACCACCTTGTGCAACGCACGTGCAAGATGATCTTGAGTGGTTGACGATGCGCCAGAGAGGCCTGAGCATCCGTCAGCCTTCACGGAGAGTTGTCGCCGAAGTGGCCTCGCAACGTCGGAGGCGCGGCGGTGACGGTGGCGTCCCACGTCCGCGTCGGCGACCCGCGGGTGCGGTTCATGTCGATGCAGTCGCCACCCACGAAGTATCGGGCCAGGTTCGATCCGCACCTGTACGCGTTGGTCGCGGCGATCCGTGCGGCTCGGCCGGACGTCGGTGCAGCCGCCCGGCGTGATAGGGCGAGTAGACATTCATCCAACGTCGCGCTGTCCCGTCTCGAGCGCTTTGCCACTGCGGGCTTTGCTGGCGAACAATCTGGCTGCTGGCGGCGCTGACCCATGGCGGTGCCCGCAACGGCATAGCGGCGCCCCCGCATGCACGAGTAGGAACGGGCTACTTTGCCGGGCCAGGAGATGCGCAATGGGTCCCAGGCCCGGTTACTGGAGCGGCCCAAGGTGAGCGGCCCGTCTGGATCAAACTGTCGGCGGGGCCTGCAGCCCTCCCCTTCTCGGTCCTCCTGAGGTTCCCCACGCCGGAAGTCGGCCTCACGGTGTCCAGAGGGGGCCCGGACGAGGGTCCGGAGGAGCTGACAACAGGGATGACACACCCCCGGGGGCGCCGAGCTTCGCCAGAGCCCAGTTGAGCGAGGCTGCCTCGGCATCGCACATGCGGGCGATCAGGCTCGTCTGCTCGGGCAAGAGGATCCTCCGGGGGATCACGATGGTCTCGCGGACCCTGTCGAGGGGCAGTCCGCGCTGGAAGCCCTGTCCGGCTCGACAGGGCGCGTCCTCGTCCGGCGGGAGGGGCAGGCGTCGGTGGGCTGCGTTGTTCTCCAGGGCTTCTCCGAGTGCGGTGTGACGCTGCACTAGCCGCGTGACCTGGGGTTTTCTCTAACATCTCTGGGGCTGTCGTGATCGTTGCGACACGTTGCACATAGAGATGGAGGAGACCCTTGCGGGCCTTTCCTGCTCAACTCCCGTCCGGCATCCGCTACTGGACCGTGCTGGACGACGACCTCGTCGTGGTTCCCGCGGCCGACGCGTTCTTGCGACACGTGCGGTTCGGCAAGGACCAGGCGGAGCTGACGACCCGTACGTACGCCGGGCACATCGCGCTGTACCTGCGCTGGTGCATACGGACGGGCCGCGACTGGCGGGTGGCAGCCGAGGAACTGGGGCTGTTCGTCGTCTGGCTGAAGTTCGGTACGAAGCAGGTCACGGGCGTCGAGCGCCCGGCTGGCAGTGGGCTGGTGTACCCGGGGCCGGGGGCCGAGCCCGCGCGCGAGCCGGCCCGGATCCAGAACGTGCTCGCCGGGGTGCGGCAGTTCCTGCTGCATGGCATCACGGCGAAGGCGGTTCCCTCGGCCGTGATGGCCCAGCTGTATGAGGTGGCGGAGAACTGGGATCTGCCGGAGCAGGCCCGCGGGGAGGAACTGACGGGCTACCGGGATGAGGCCCCGGCACCGGGTGCAGGTTCCCCGCAAGAAGGGCGAGCGGGCCACCGACCGCGAGATCGTGGACCTGTTCCTGGCCTGCCGCAGCGCCCGGGACCGGTTCATCGTGCTGCTGCTGGGCCGGGCCGGGCTGCGCCCGGGAGGCGCCGCGGGCCTGCGACGCGAGGACATGCACTTCATGCCGGACTCCTCGGCACTCGGCTGTCCGAGGAAGGGCTCTCACCTGCACACGCTGCGGCGGGACAACCCGAACGGGGCCTGGGCGAAGCGGCAGCCGACGGCGGCGCCGGGACGGTGGAAGCCCGTCGACCATCTGGTGGTGCTCACCTACGACCAGTACGTGCCGGAGCGGATGGCGCTGCCGCACGGGCCCGACAGTGACTTCGTGCTGGTGAACCTGTTCGCCGAGCCGCTGGGCGCCCCGATGACCGCGGACAGCATCGGCGAACTGCTCGGCCGGTTGTCGAAGCGTGCGGGGCTGAGCAGGAACGTCACGCCGCGGATGCTGCGGCGCGCGGCGGGCAGCAACTTCGCGGATGCGGGAGCAGGCCAGGACGAGATCGCTGGGCTACTCGACCACGCCCGCCTGTCCAGTGCGGAGCCGTACCTGACGCCCGCCCCGGACCGGCTGCGGGGCGCGGTCGATGCGGTTCCGTCGCCGCGCGAGCTCACCGGCGGTGTCCGGTGACGACCCACCTCACGCCGATCATCACCGCCCCGGTTCCCGAACACGGAGCTTCCGATGACGAGCAGGCCGCCTTCCTCTGGTCGATGATCGAACCCGACTTCCTGAAGGGCGCGGGCTGGAACGCCGATCGCCGCGTCCTGGACCCGCCGATCGGCCACCCCACTCTGGGAGGCCGGCGCTGCCCGGTGCCGGGCTGCATCTCTCCGGTGAAGGGACTGCAGCTGTGCTCCACATGCAGCACACGCCGCCGTGCGTCCGGGATGTCTCAAGAGGAGTTCGTCAAGATCCCGCGCACCGCACCGTATCGGCATCTGCCGACGGGCGACTGCCGCGTCGCCGCCTGCGAGCGGCCGTGGACCGACTCGGGCAGCCGTCCCGTATGCCGGTCGCACTGATGGCAGCTGCAGAAGCACGGCGGCACTCTGGAGGAATTCCTCGCCGACCCGGCCGTCAAGGGCCTGCCCAGCCTGGGGGACTGCGCTGTGCTCGCCTGCAACCGCCGGGCGGTCAGCGCGGGTGACGTCCGGCTGTGCCATACCCACGAGAAGCGGCACTGGGCCCTGCGGGAGGAAGACGACTTCGACGAGAAGGCGTGGTTGCGGACCGCACCGTCGGCCGCCTTCGCCACCGAGGTCAGCTTCAGGGGCCTGCCCGATCTCGTCGTCGCCCAGCTGCTGTTCGGCCTTCAGCACCGCTGCCACCGTGGTGGCCGCACCGAGCTCGGAAACTTCCGCGCGCTCATCGACCGGACCATCCGCCCCTCGCTCGCCTCGCGCCTGGAAGACGTCCCGGATCCGGCCGCGAACAGCGAAGCCTTGATCCTTCTGAACCGGACCCGGATCTACGCGATCCGTGCGGTCAAGACGCCCGAGGGCGAGTACGCCAAGGACACGTGGGACCTGGTCGCCTTCGGCCACCGCGGCCATCTCGTCTTCACGACGATCCATCAGCCCTGGCTGCGGGAGAGCGCCAAACGCTGGGCCCGCGACTACCTCTCCAAGGTCCGTTCCAAGAGCTCCGCCTCGCACGCGCAACAGCATCTTCACGGCCTGGCCAAGCTCTCCGACACCCTGCGGGCCCGGCCCGACCGCGGCATGGACAAGGCCGCGCTGGCCCGCGCCGACATCGAGAACTTCCTGAACAGGATGTCGTTCCTCGAAGCCAACGGGCAGATGAGCCCGCCCACGCGGATCGCCTACGTCAGCAAGGCCCGCAACGTGCTCAAGCAGGGCCGGGCCATGGGCCTGACCCGCCCCGACGGGCCGATGGCGGGCCTGCCGGACGACTTCGTCATCAGCCGCACGGACGTCCCCAAGCCGCCGGAGCCCTCGGAGGAGGGCCAGGACCTTCCGGCCGAGGTGATGCGCCAGCTCGGCGCCCACCT
Source organism: Streptomyces sp. NPDC048297 (assembly GCF_043201585.1). Taxonomy (NCBI): domain Bacteria; kingdom Bacillati; phylum Actinomycetota; class Actinomycetes; order Kitasatosporales; family Streptomycetaceae; genus Streptomyces; species Streptomyces sp. NPDC048297. Next base: position 4,529 of record NZ_JBICZA010000036.1, on the reverse strand, counting down.
GGACGCCTTCGAGGCGATGACCTGCTACGAGATGCGGCTGAGCGTCGAGTTGCTGATGGACACCGGCCGCCGCCCCGAGGAGATCTGCCGCCTGGAGCTGAACTGCCTCACCCGCGACAGCCAGAACAAGCCGGTGCTGCTCTACAACAACTGGAAGGAACAGCGGATCGGGCGTCAACTGCCCATCCACGGGCCGACCGCCGAGCTGATCACCGTGCAGCAGAAGCGCGTACGCGAACGCTTCCCCGACCGGCCGCCGTCCCAGCTGGTCCTGCTGCCCTCGCCGCAGCTGAACCTGCGCGGGGACCGCTCGATCGACTCCAACCACCTCAGCGGCATGCACCGCGAGTGGGTCGAGTCCCTGCCGGACTTCGTCCTCGACGACGGCACTGTCTTCGACAAGGAGAAGATCTTCCCCTACGCCTACCGGCACTCCTTCGCCCAGCGCCACGCGGACGCCGGCGTCCCCGTCGACGTCCTGGCCGAGCTCATGGAGCACGAGAACTACCAGACCACCAGGACGTACTACCGAGTCAAGGAAGTACGCCTGCGTAAAGCGGTCGAGCGCGTCACCCATCTGCAGTTCGACCGCCACGGCACCCGCATCTGGGGCGCGGTCACCAGCGTGCTCGACGCCGAACGCGCCCGACGGGCCATCGGCGCGGTCGTCGTCCCCTTCGGCACCTGCTCCGAACCCACCAACGTCGCCGCCGGCGGCGGAGCCTGCCCGCTCCGCTTCCGCTGCGTGGGCTGCGACCACTTCTCCACCGATGTCTCCTACCTCCCCGACCTGCGCACCTACCTCGACGACCTGCTCCGCCAGCGGGAGAAGCTGCGATCAATGTCCGAAGCTGACGACTGGGCCCGCGCCGAGGCCGCCCCCTCGGATGCGGAGATCACCCGCATCCGCCGCCTGATCCAGCGCGTCACCGAGAACGTCGCCACGCTCACTGAGGACGAACGCGCCGAGGTCCAGCGGGCCTCCGCGGTGGTCCGCCAGATGCGGCAGAACTTCCTCGGCATGCCCCGCATCCGTCAGCCCCTGCCCGACCTCCGAGTGGAGCGACCCGCATGACCGCACCCCAGCCCGCAGTCCAGGCCATGGTCGAGGGCCGCCGCGCCGATACCGGACGACGCCGCCAACGCGTTCTGTCGGCCCTCGCCGATGCCGCGAAGAGCGGCACGGAGGTCAGTGTCACCGCGATTGCCCGCCACGCGGGCGTCGACCGCACCTTCCTCTATCGCCACCGCGACCTCCTTGCTCAGATCCACGCCCAGGCCGCCGAACCGGTCACCGCCCCCGGAGGCCGCGGCCCGGCCGTCAGCAGGGCCTCCCTGCAAGCCGATCTGCTGGCTGCCGACGTCCGGACCGCCCGGCTCGCCGCGCACGTCCGCCGCATCGAAGCCCGTCTCAGTGAGGTCTTGGGCGAGCAGGTCTGGCGCGAGTCCGGCGTCGGCGGCCCCGAGGACACCGACCAGCTCAAGGCCCGGATCACCACTCTCGAGCAACAGGCGATCGACCTGGAGCTGAAACTCCAGGAGCGTGACGACGACCTCGCCGCCGCCCGCGCCGCCAACCGCGAGCTGATGGCCCAGCTCAACCGTCACGCCAACCAGTCCATCACTTCGCCTCGCGGCTGAGTAGACATGAGGTGACCTGCAGGCAGGCGAACCCAGGCTCCCGGCTGCGCAACAGCCGGGAGCCACAGGAGTAGCCCTCGGCGGACCTCTGGGTACGGTCGACGAACTTTCAGAGCCCCGTCTTGTCCAGGCGCGGGAACATCTGGAAAAGGGTGACGGGAGTTGTCACCTTGGGCGTGCACCGTGTTGCCATGGACAAGGACATCAACACCCAGGGCATCGGCCAGAGAGGCCCGCTCGCGGGCCGGATCGCGCTCGTCGCCGGAGCCACACGCGGCGCCGGACGTGCCCTCGCCGTCGAAATCGGCCGCGCTGGCGCCACCGTCTACGTCACCGGCCGCACCACCCGCGAACACGCCAGCGAGGTCGGCCGGACCACGGAGACCATCGAGGAGACCGCGGAGCTGGTCACGAAGGCAGGTGGCACCGGCATCGCCGTCCCTACCGATCATCTGGACGAAGACCAGGTACGGGCTCTCATCGAGAGGATCGACCGCGACCAGCGGCGGCTCGACATCCTGGTTAACGACCTGTGGGGCGGCGAGCACCTGCTCGTCGACTCCGTCTTCGGCAAGAAGAGTTGGGAGACGCCACTCGCCGACGGCCTGCGCATACTGGAGCTGGGGGTCCGCTCACACGTGATCACCGCGGCACTCGCCCTCCCGCTCCTGGTCCGCTCGGAGGCGCCGCTGCACGTGGAGGTCACCGACGGCACGGCGGTCTCCAACCGCCGGTACCGAGAGAACCTCTACTACGACCTCGCGAAGAATGCCCCGATCCGAATCGCCTTTGGGCTGGGAGAGGAACTGGCGGAGTACGGGGGCACGGCGGTCGCCGTCACGCCCGGCTTTCTGCGCTCGGAGCAGATGCTCACCCACTTCGGCGTGACGGAGGAGAACTGGCGCGACGCCGTCGCTCAGGAACCGGACTTCGCCATCGCCGAGTCGCCGCGCTACCTCGCCCGCGCGGTCGCCGAGCTCGCCGCCGATCCGGACCGGGCGGCCCGCTGGAACGGGAAGTCCGTCTCCAGCGCGGAGCTCGCCAGGACCTACGGTGTACGGGATGTGGACGGCAGTCAGCCCGACGCCTGGGCGTACTTCGAGGACGTCAGGTACGGCGGTAACGAGGGCACGGCAGACGACTACCGCTGATCCTCCGGCTCCGCGCCGTACAGGGCGGCAAGGGCCCGCGCATTCTCGCGGAAGCGAGCGCGCAGGCCCTCCGGTGCCAGCACCTCCACGTCTGCGCCCAGCCCGGTCAGCTGGGCGAAGGCGACGGCCTCCGACTCCACCGGCAGGTCGAGCGTGACGCGCCCGGCTGCATCCGGCGCGGTCGCGGAAACCAGTGCCTCGCCCACGCCGGCCGGATCCACCACGGCAGGTAGCCGGGCCAAGCCCCGCTCGGTCAGGCGCACGGTGACGGTCGTGCGCAGCAGCGCTCGCGCGAACCCGGCGGCGTGGGCCTGCCAGTGCTCGGCGAGGTCGAAGGTCGGGTCGCGGACGAAGGGGCCGTCGGCGCCCGGAGCCGGGGAGAGCGCCGTGACGCGGTCGACGCGGTAGGTACGCCAGGCACCGTCTAGGCCCGGCCGCTCACCCGGGACCCGGCCCACGACGTACCACACCCCCGCTTTCAGAACGAGCCCGTACGGCTCCAGCAGGCGGGTCACCATGCGGGGTGGCTCGCCGTCCCGGCCCGGCCGCGCATAGGCCAGCTCTATGCTGAGGTCGGACCACACAGCGCGGGCCAGCCCGGGCAGCACCTCCGGTGCCGACGGCTCGCGGAACCAGGCCGGGGCGTCCAAGTGGAAGCGGCGCACTGACGACTCGGCCGCCGCGCGCAGCGAGGGGAGCAGGGTGGCCGACAGCTTCAGCCGGGCTGTGTCCGCCGCACCTGACAGCCCAAGATCGTGCAGGGCCGTAGGCAGACCGGAGAGGTAAAGCGTCTCTGCCTCGGCTGGATGCAGTGTGGTGAGCCGGGTCCGGTACCCCGGAGCCAGGTGGTAACCGCCCGCGCGGCCGCGCTCGGATCGGATGGGAACGCCCGCCTCCTGCAGAGCCTGGGCATCGCGGATCACCGTGCGCTTGGAGATGTCCAACTCGCGGGCAAGAACTGCGGCGGTCAGACCGGGGCTCGACTGGACGAGAAGCGCCATACGGATCAGGCGGGCGGCACGCATGGCTCAAGGATCGTGGACCCGGCGTCCCCGGCGCTCGTACTCACGCCTAGTGCACCTCACCTGTTGCATCAGCTACAGTGCTCGCGACTGCTCCTGAGCTGCGCAAACTCCAACCGCACACTCGCGGCGCCCCGGAGAAACCTGGGAGACGACGATTCCAGCGACGTGGGTGTACTCCTTCAGAACGGGTCCAAGCAGGTCCGCGAGCGCGTCGGTCTTCGCAGCGAGCGTCATGTCGGCGAAGTGCGTAGGGAAGTGGAAGAGGCCGCTGTGGTCCTCGCCCAGATCCACGCGGTGCCGGCTCCCTCCGTCTTGGCACCCTTACCCCGTACCTTGCCCAGGAGTCGCTTGCCCTGGTCGCTTTCCACCGCGTCCCCGGCCAGGCTGGTGCCGAGAGGAGCCTTCCCAGGGCGGACGGTCAGCCGTCGCCCGGAACTGGTCACGACTTCGCCTGCGGTCCCCGAGGCCATGCACTCGTCGGCGGCTTCTTCGGTGCGCTTCTTCCAGGCCTCGAAGTCATTGCCGTTCAGGAGTTCGGGGAGATCGCCTTCCCAGTAGATCTCGCGCCCCCTATCCAGGGTGAAGAGGTGGATCCGGCAACTATCGCGGCGCCTCTCAGAGGGCGGTATGCGAGTTGATAGGTGATTTGTCGTCACCTGGACGTGTGGGGCTGCGGCCTCTCGGCCGATCGGCGGGCTCGGGCGTGCTGGGC